>MNVH01000004.1 GCA_001871595.1 Candidatus Micrarchaeota archaeon CG1_02_55_22
GTTCGTTCGCTTCCTCGCGCAGCTTCGCGCCAACCGCGTCGGCGTCGCAGACTATCGAGGCGACGTAAGAGCCCGACGGCTTTTCTTTTCTCCGCAGGCGGATTGTTTCGATCAATTCATCGAGCGATCCCCATTCAACGCCTTTCTCTTCACTAAAGCACGTCCAGCCGCCCGTGTGGCACGCGCCCCCACCGCGTTGGCGCACGGTTGCCAGTACTGCATCACTATCGCAATCGCTTGCCAAGGAAACGAGTTCTTGCACGTTGCCCGACGTCTCACCCTTCTTCATCACGCGTTCGTACTGCCGGCTGTAACGGTAGAGAAAGCCTTTCTCCCGGCTAAGTTTCAGGCTCTCGTCGTTGCAGTAAACTAAAGAGAGCACTTGCTTAGTGTCCTTATCTTGCACCACCATTGGTTTTAATTCATTCATTTCAATTCACCGCATCTCACGCTCACGCCTTTTCCTGCAAGGAATTCCTTAACGTCTTTCACCGAGAGCTTTCCGTAGTGGAATACGCCTGCGGCGAGCGCGGCATCGGCTCCTGCGGTAAACGCGTCAAGAAAATCACTCGCGTTGCCGGCTCCGCCTGAAGCAATCAACGGGATGCCGAGCTTGCTTGATGCTTTACTGAGGAGCTCGCAGTCGAAGCCCTGCCTAGTTCCGTCGCAATCAATGCTTGTCAAGAGTATCTCTCCCGCGCCGAGGCGCTCGCACTCCTGTGCCCACGCCAGCGCATCCCTGCCGGTTGCACGTGTTCCGCCGTTGGCGTACGCCCCCCATTCCGAGCCGTTTCGTTTGGCGTCTATTGCGACAACGACGCACTGGCTTCCGTACTCGCCGGCCGCTTCGCTTACCAGTTCGGGCCTTGCCAGCGCGGCCGTGTTGAGTGCTATCTTGTCGGCCCCGCACGAGAGCGTCTCGCGCACGTCGTTGGCGCTTCTTATTCCGCCTCCGACTGTGAATGGCACGTCGAGTTCGCGTGCGGTTTTGCGCACCCATTCACGGTTCGTGCCGCGGTTTTCGTTGCTTGCCGAGATGTCGAGGAACACGATTTCGTCGGCGCCCTCGCGTGCGTAGCGCAGCGCGAGTTCGGCGGGGTCGCCCGCGTCCTTTAGTCCGACGAAATTGGTTCCTTTTACTACGCGCCCGTCTTTCACGTCAAGGCACGCGATGACTCGTTTAGCTAGCATCCTTCACCACTTCCAACGCTTCCTTTAAGTCGAGCTTGTTTTCGTAGAGCGCCTTTCCAATTATTGCGCCTTCGTAGCCGAGCCACTTTAGTGCCCTCAAGTCGTTGAGCGTAGTCACTCCGCCAGCAGCGATTCGCGGCAGGCCGGTGAGGCGGGCTATTCTTTCGAAGAACGTTAGTGATGCGCCGACTAGCATTCCGTCGCCGGAAACGTCTGTTGCAAGGATGCCGCCTACGCCGCTGCGCGACAGCTTTTCCAGTAGTTCTTTGTCGCTCGTGTTTGTCTGGTCGGTCCAACCGTTCGTGCACGCTTTTCCTTGACTGATTTCGCACGCCGCCCATACGCGTTCGCCGTATTTGTCCGTTAGTTCGCGTAGTTTGTCCGGGTCGAGTGCCGCCGTGCCGATGAAGACTCGTTCGACGCCGAGTGCAAAGAGTCGTCCTGCCTGCATTGTCGAACGTATGCCTCCACCGGCTTGGATGGATGCTCCCTTCGCTGCTGCGGCCCGCGCTATCGTTTCTATTGCCGAAAGGTTGTCACCCGTGCCGAATGCTGCGTCTAGGTCAACCACGTGTAAAAGCTTGGCGCCTTGGTCTACTAGTTTTTTTGCCGTGTCCTCCGGGTTTTTGGAGTAGATTGTGGCGTTCCCGCGTTTTCCTTGCCTTAGGCGGACGACTTTGCCGTCGAGCAGGTCTATGCTTGGTATTGCCTTCATTTCCTCACCATTGTAATGAAATTCTCTAGCATCTTTCTTCCTGCCGCCCCGCTTTTTTCGGGGTGGAACTGTGCGCCTGCAACGTTGCCGCGTTGCACTGACGAGGTGAATTTATTTTCGTAGTTGGTTGTCGAGAGCACGTCGCTCTTGCACGCGGGGGTGCATGCGTAGGAGTGCACGAAGTAGAACCATTCACCGTCGAGTCCGTCAAGAAGCGCGGACGGCTTCTTTTGGTTTATAGTATTCCATCCCACGTGTGGCAGCTTTTTTGCGTCAAGCTTTTCCACGCTGCCGGGGATGAGGCCCAGGCCTAGCGTTTGCCCGCCTTCCGCGCCCTCGTCAAAGAGCACTTGCATGCCGAGGCAGATGCCGAGCACGAACCCGCCGTCTTCGGCATACGCTGTAATGCCTTCACGTAATGGCGCAAGTCTACGCATTGCTGCGTTGAAAGAGCCCACGCCCGGAATGACGAGTGCGTCGCATTCAGCTAGTTCATTTTCTTTGCTGATTATTGCTGTTGCCGCGCCTGCGCGTTCAAGGCCTTGCCGTGCGCTTGCGAGGTTGCCGGCACCGTAGTCGAGTACGCCTATCTTCATACCGGGCATTCCTCGCTTGCGGCGCTTGGCGCTAACGCGTTGAGCGCTATTGCTAGTTTTTGTTTCTTGCTGGCTAGCGCTTTAGTGTTGGCGATGATTACCGCGCTCGAACAGAGTAGTTCGTCCCGTATCATCAAGTCGTTTTCGGCGAGCGTCTTTCCCGTGCTCGTCAAGTCGATTACTGCGTCAGCCATTCCCGCGGCGACGCTCGCTTCCACTGCGCCGTCGAGCACCACTATTTCTGCGGCAAGGCCTTTGCGGTCGAGGTATTTGCGGGCGAGGTTTGGGAACGCGGTCGCGATGCGTTTGGGTGCGTAGCCGTTGTTGGTCTTGGTTGCGTATACGAGTCTGCAGTAGCCGAACGGGAGTTTGGTTAGCAGCGTTATTTCGCGGCCCGCTTCATTATAGATGTCGTTCCCCGTGATGCCGATGTCGGCTATGCCGGCTTCAACGTAGGCGGGGATGTCCTTGGCTCGCGCTAGGATGAATTGGTATTTTCCGTCCTTTGATTTTGAGCAGTAGTTGCGCGTTCCCTTGGCGTCGAAGCCCAAGGCCTTAGCTAGTTGCTGCGCTTGCAGCGAGAGCGCGCCCTTGCTTGGCAGCGCGACAGTGAAGAGAATCCCTTTCCATTAATTGCACCCCTTTGTTCGTATTGCTATGGGTGGGCAAGTATTTAAGCCTTTCCCACTTTCTTCCCACTAGTTTTTGTGGTGCTCGAAGCGCGTCGCCCCATTGGCTAGCAGGGCTTTTTTCAGGGCGGTCACGTCGCGCAGCGAGTCGGCGCTGCACGTGACGCGCCACTCGGCGGATGCGCCGCGGGAGAGCGAGCGGGATTCGGTTGTTATGAGGTCTACTCCGTGGTCGGCTAGAGTCTTCGCCGCACGGGCGAGGCTGCCGGGCTTGTCCGAGATGCCTATGATGAGGTGGGCGAGCTTTTTCTCGCCGGTGGGCGTGATGATGATGCGGCCGTTCGCGTCGTCGAGGCTCACCAACAGCGTCGAATCCGGCTTGAGCCGTAGGTACTCGCGCATTCCTGATGGGATTAGTACGCGGCCCTTGCCGTCGAGTTTTGCGGGTTCAGCTGTCGCCATGTTAGGCGTTAGTGCGTCCGAATTTATAATCGGGCGTTTCTTCGTTTGTTGTCGTGAAAATGTGTTTTGCGGTTAGTTTTATAAGCGGGGTTCGGGTTATTTGTGGGACGCCGTATTCGGCGTCGAGGTGTGTGGATGGCGAAGAATCAGAAGAATCCGCTTGACTTGCTGGCGCTCGTGCTGGTGGTAGTCGGCGGTTTGAACTGGGGCGTGCTCGGCGTGGCCAACTTGAACGTTGTTACCGCGGTGCTCGGTTCGGTGCCTCTGCTCGTGCAGCTCGTGTACGTGCTCGTCGGCCTCTCGGCGTTGTGGCTGGTTTACAAGGAAGTCGCTTAGAGCTTTTTCTCTCTGCCGGAGTTCTTTCCGGCGCATTTTTCTTTAGTCCGGGCCCGGGTTGGCTTTTGCTTTGCATCCTAAGCTTTATTTTGTCTAGTTTCGTTATTGTTTTACTGGTGTCTTAGTTTGGTTTTATTCGATGCATTGTTTGCCTTTGCCGGCCTCTACTTGATTCTCAAGGGTTCCGAGTGGGTTACCGACGCGGTTTCCGTTGTGGCGCACCGGTTGCGGACGACCAACGTGGCTGTGGGTTTGCTCGTCGTTTCGTTGTTGTTGAGTTTGCCCGAGCTGGCGATTTCGATTTCATCGATTCTCAAGGGGCACCCCGGAATTGGTTTGGGAGTTGCCTTGGGTTCGGTTATAGTCAACTTGGGCCTTATCGTGGGCTTGGCGGCCGTCTCGAATGGGTTGCGCGTGCCGCGTCACGTGGTGACGCGCGACGGGATATTCATGTTGGTTGCGACGCTTGTCGCCTCAATTCTCGTGCTTGAGGGCGGGGGCTTGGGGCGCACTGACGGCTTCATTCTCCTGCTCTTGTTCATTCCGTACGTGGTAAATATTTACGAGCAGGAGAAGCAGATTGCCCTCGTCGAGCAGCACAAGGAGGCGCAGACGATTTCCAAGACCCTGCGTTTCATGGGCAAGCTCGGCGTGGGCGATTTGGAGGTGAAAAGCGGGCCGTTAATCATGCTTGTCGGCGTGCTCATGCTTCTCGCCGGTTCGGAGCTCTTTACCAACGCGCTCATCTCGGTTTCGGGCACTCTGGCCTTGCCCGAATTGCTTGTCGGCCTCACGCTTGGCGCTTTGGGTCCGAGCATTCCCAACCTCGCCGCCGCACTTCAGGCCGCGCGCCGGGGCTACGATGAGCTCGTCGTTTCGGAGACAATTGGCTCGAACGTTTTTACCTTGCTCATCACGTTGGGCTTGATTTCAGTCATCCAGCCTGTTGCAGTAGACATCAAAACCGCGTTGGTGACGATGCCCGCGCTCGTGTTCATCACGTTGGTGTTCTTTTATTACCTTAGCAAGGGCGCTTTCTCGCGCAACGCCGGCAAGTTGCTGCTGTTGCTTTACGTGCTGGCGGTGGCCGCGGAGTACTTGGTCCGCTGGTAAAACGGGTGTTGCCGCGCGAGAACTAGTTAAGCGCGTTTGGCGTACCTATAGTTCGAAGCGGTGTTTTAGCAATGAAGCCTTCTACTACTATTGCATTGAGTGCTCAGAGCGTGTTCAAGAGTTACGGTGGCAACGAAGCGCTTCACGGAGTGTCTTTCGACGTCCGCAAGGGAGAGATTTTCTCGTTGTTGGGCAAGAACGGCGCGGGAAAGACCACGTTCATCCGAATCGCCACCGGCCAGCTCCTGCCGACGTCGGGTACCGTAATAGTGTCCGGGCACGACGTTGTCTCGAACGCCGATTCCGTGCGCGAGCTCATCTCCCTCGTCCCGCAGGACGCGCGCGTCATCAAGAGTTCTTCCGCGCTCGAGTTCGTCCAGCTGTATCTGGCGTTGTGTGGCCACTCGCTCGCTGACTCACGGCGCCGCGCCTTCGAGGGCCTTAACGCGGTCGGCATAGGCTCGTTTGCAGGCGTCGCGTGCAATCGCCTTTCGGGCGGCAACCGCCACAAGCTCTTGTTGGCTTGCGCCATATCCTCGAATGCGCCAATACTGTTTCTTGACGAGCCTACTGTCGGCCTTGACGCGCAGTCGCGGCGCGAGTTGTGGAAGACTCTCGCCGGGTTGCGCCGGAAGGGGCGGACAATAGTGTTGACGACGCATTACATGGACGAGGCCGAGGTGCTTAGCGACCGCGTTGCCGTGATACACAACGGCGTGGTTGCCGCAATCGGTTCGCCGCAGCAAATAATCGCGGGCACGGGGTTTGAGCTGAGGCTCGACGTTGACGCGTCGGCTGCGGCGGGACTGCGGGCGCCGAAGGGCGTGGAGCGTTTCGAGTTCGGACAGAAGATTCGCTTCGTTGGCGCCGTGCGAGAAGTGGAGGCGCTTGCCAAGCGGGCCGTGTCGATGCATTTGCCGATTTCTGTTGCAAGGGCGAACCTTGAGGACGCGTTCGTCAAGCTCACGGGAGAGACAGCGGCAACGGGCGAGAAGCCGACTGGTACGGCAAGCGAAAAGGGAGCAGGCGACGGGAGGGGTGGCAATGGACGCGGCTGACCGTTTGAAGCGCATTACGCGCGTGGCATGGCTTGACGCCACCTCGATAGCTAAGACGAACCCCTTGTTCTTGCTGGGGCCGTTTCTTATTCCGCTCTCGCTCTTGCTCGTCATGTTTCTTTACACCGGTGACCGCAATCTCGCTTTCCTGCTCGCAGGCGCCGTCGTCTTTCAGGCAATCAACGCGGGAACGATAGTATTCTCGGACTTTTCGGCGCAAAAGATTTACTTCAAGCTGCAAGACCTCTACTGTGCGTCCCCGGCGCGTCCGTCGGTTTACGCGTACTCGAAGGGCTTGAGCCGTTTTCTCACCAACGTGCCGGCGGCGCTTGCATATCTGGCGTTGGCGCTGTATTACTCGCACGCGCCATTGTACGTGGTGCCCGTCATAATAGTTTTGTTGGTGTTCCTGCTCGTTGTCTTGACTAGCCTCTCGTTCTTCGCCTCGACGCTCGTCTCCGGCGAAACTGATGTGTTCATGATTGGCAACATATTCACCTTTACCGCCTTCCTTCTCTCGCCAGTTTATTACCCCATTACGGCGTTGCCCGCTTTCGCGCAACCTTACGCCTTTCTTTTTCCTGCAACCGGCCCGGCGCTGCTCACGCAGTGGGCTTTCGGTTTGCTTGCGCCCGCGGCGTGGATGGTGCAGCTAGCCCTCTTGAGCATGGCGTGCTACGCCGTGGTCGCCTACGCCGCGCTCCGCGCAGCAAGGTGGCGCGAGAACTGAAAGGAAAAGCGCCGCGCCTTTTTCCCGCCGTGCTTTTGCGCCGCGCAAAATCTTATATGCGCTTTAAGGCTATTGGTTATTTCATAACATGCCAGAGCTTTTTGTTCCGCGGAGAGTCAGGCGCTACAAGTCCTTGCGCCACTTCAAAACCTCGGAGGGAAGCCACGTCATCGTTTTCCCGAACGCGCGCTACCCGGTCGAGGCTTTTGTGCCGGAGAACTGGGGTTCGGCTCACGGAGTCGGGCGCTCGCGGACCGTTCGTTTCTTCGACAAGCTTGCCGACGGTCAATTGATTCAAGACAAAGGCGGTGTTGAACGAGGGGTATACGTAAAAGATCCTGAGCGGGATTTTCTAGCTATTCCTGACGCGGTCCGTTCAGGAGCGTATTGGTACGGACAGCACGGTTACCGTTCCGGCTTTAAGGGTGTAGGCGTGTCCGGTTCGCAGGTAGAGCGGCGGCTGGATTTAGAGGCCAAGACTCTGCTGTATTTGCTTGACCACGGCTTGCGCGTTGAGGAGCCGCAGGCGCTAATAATTCAGCCTGACGGGCGGAAACTCTTGGTTACGCACGAGGTCGGGAGAAAGAGCCCCATGTACGGGACGAGCGACCCGCAGTTCGTGTCGCGTACCGAGCGTTTGCTTTCTGAACTAGGAATAGACATACCCGATTTCAAGCCCCACAACATGCGCGACGACGACGAAGGTAACCCGCACGTTATAGACGTTTTCCGTGCAAGCCACGCTTCACCGTCACCGCTTGCCAAGGCGTACGCGCGAAACCAGTCGCGCTTGATTAAGGGGATACTGGGAGCCATTAAGGACAAGTGGGCGCTCGAATAGTTTTTCCGACAAACGCTTTTAAGCAGCCCTGCCGTTCTTGTATTCGTGCTATGGTTCTTGTTACGGATTTAGTATTCGCCGTCATCACGCTCTTCGTCATCATCGACCCCGTGCTGAGCCTCGCGCCCTTCCTCGCCTTGACGAAGAAGTTTTCGGCGGCCGAGAGGCAGGCGACGGCAAACCGGGCGGTCTATGTGGCCGGTGCCTTGGCCGTGGTCTTCCTCCTCGCGGGGCCTTTCCTGATGGAGGCGATAGGCATCAGCCTTGCCTCGTTCAAGGTCGCGGGCGGAATCGTCTTAGGCCTGTTGGGTTTGGAGATGGTTCTCGACTTGTCTATCAGCCGCGACCACGGTCGCGTTGACAGCAAGGGCATTGCCGTGCTCATCGCTACGCCGCTCTTGACGGGTCCGGGTTTGTTGACTGCGCTCGTCGTCCTCGTAGAACAATCCGGTCTCGAGCTCGCGCTTTCCGCTCTCGCCGTCGCGCTCTTCGCTTCGTGGCTCATCCTCCGTTGCGCCGTGTTGTTGCAGAAGAGCCTGGGTTCCTCGGTTCTGCAGGTGATTTCGCGCGTGATGGGCTTGCTGTTGATGGCGATTGCGGTAGAATTCGTTAAATCGGGTTTTCCCGGCGTCTAAAACCTTTTAAGCCCTTTAAGAGTAACGTTTTTAGGTATTCTAGTTGGCACACCGTAAAGATGTTGTTTTGAGCCTGCATAAGGCCACTAAGACTTACCAGATGGGTCTTGTGCGCGTTGATGCTTTGAGGGGAATCGATTTAGAAATTTCGCGTGGCGAGTTCGTCTCGATAGTCGGCCCTAGTGGGAGCGGGAAAAGCACGTTGATGAACTTGTGCGGCTGCCTTGACCTTCCAACCGAGGGCGTGGTGCGCCTTGAGGGCGAGGACATTGCCGGTTTGAGCGAGAGCGAGTTGGCAACGATTAGGGGCCAGAAGATTGGTTTCGTCTTTCAAAAGTTCAATTTGCTTTCTACGCTCTCGGCCGTTGAGAACGTTGAGTTGCCCCTGATTTTTCAGGGCATTGGCAAGGACGAGCGCAACGCGGCTGCGGTAAAGTATTTGGAGCGCGTTGGCCTCGGTCACCGCGTCGAGCATCGGCCGAACGAGCTTTCAGGCGGAGAACAGCAGCGCGTAGCAATTGCGCGGGCGTTGGCGGTTGATCCTGAATTTATTTTGGCTGATGAGCCTACGGGTAATTTGGATTCTAAGAGCGGGGCGAGCGTGCTCGATCTTTTGAGGGAGTTGCATGGCGAGGGTAAGACGCTCGTGGTAGTGACTCATGATGTTAGTGTAGCTAAGCAGGCCGAGCGTACTATACGTATTCGTGACGGCTTGGTTGAGAAAGGTGGTTTAAAATGAAGTATATTACAACGTTACTAGGATTGGTTTTCGCCGCGTCACTCGTTTTCGCGGCTACGGGCACGCTTTTGACGCAGCCAGTCTTCGTCGGCGGTGTGTATGTTAATAACGTGAGCTATTACTCGCCTTATCCCGCCGAGCCGAGTGGCTTCGTTGACTTGTGGGTGCGCGTGTCCAATCCGGGTACGTTGCAGGCAGGTTCCTCGATTGTTGACGTCGAGTGTAACTTGCCGGAGAAACCGCCTTTCAAGCCTACGGACGGAGCGCTTCGCTTTGTCGGAACGCTCAACCGCGGCGATCAGGCGCTCTTGCAGTACCGTTTATCCGTTTCTGCCGATGCGGCACCGGGTCCGAACAAGCTTGATTTGTATTGCCGCAGCGCGGGACAGGATTGGCGCGCTACCGAGCTCACGATTTATGTTCAGGTGAGCGACGCCGTGCTGGCGGTTTCAAAGGTGGAGAGCACGCCTGCGACTGTTGAGCCGGGCAGTTACGGCAAGATTGCGTTGAAGATGGAGAACGAGGCGAAGATTGGGTTGAAGAACGTGGTAGTCAACTTTGACTTGGCTTCGTCTTCCGCTCCGCTCTCGCCGGTCGGCCAGTCTACGCTCGTTTCGTTGCCGGCGCTTGCGGCTGGTGATTCGGCTGACGCGGTCCTGAACTTTTTCGTGGCTTCCGACGCGGTGAGCAAGGCGTACAATATTCCTGTTACACTCACGTACTCGGACGAGTTGAACAACAAGTACAATAAGAGCATGCTTGTGAGCGCGATTGTTTACAGCGCACCCGTGATTTCGGCTAGTTTGGCGGAGCAGCCCGTGGCCTTGCCGAACGCCAAGGCGAGTCTATCCATTAACGTGTTCAACCGTGGGTTTTCCGACATAAAGCTTTCCAGCGTGGCCCTTGTTGGCGGTGAGCTCTACACGCTTCTTTCGCCGTCGGAAGTGTACTTGGGAACGATTAATTCGGATGATTTTGATTCGGTTGATTACGAGTTGTTCATCAAGGATTACAGCGGCGTGCTTGAGTTGCCGTTGCAGATATCGTTCGTTGATTCGAGCAACCAGCGTCAGACCGTCGATGTCAAGGTGCCTTTGCGGGTGTACTCGGCGCAAGAGGCAAGCTCGTTGGGCTTGCTTCCCGGCGGCGGAATAACAATGTGGATTGTTGCGCTAATCGTCATCGTGCTTGCTTACTTTGGTTACAAGCGTTTCTTCAAGAAGAAGCGCGCCGAAAAGTGAGGCATTGTTCGGGTGTTTGAACTGTTGGAGTTAGCGGTACGGCAATGATGTGGGGAGAGTACTTCGGGCTCGCTGTCACTAGCTTGACGCATCGGCGTACTAGGACGTTGCTGACCGTCATCGGTATAGTCATCGGCATTACCGCGGTCGTGGCCCTGCTCTCGGTTGGCCAGGGCTTGCAGGACGGCATCAACGAACAGTTCGCCACCCTTGGCGTCGACAAGGTCACCATCTTTAGTTCGACGGCTTTCTCTGCCGCGGCGGGTGCCTCGGCCACCCCGCTAACCGATCGGGACGTTCGGGCTATAGAGAACACGCGGGGCGTTGCTGAGGCCGCGGGCGTTGTTCTAAAAGCAACCATAGTAAAGTTCCGTGACGAGCCCAAGCAGCTCTCTATTTACGGTTATCCGCTTGACTCGAGGCGTAGGTTGATGGAGGAGTCGAGCGGTTACGAGATTGATGCTGGCAGAAAGCTCGGACCCAACGACCACGGCAAAGTCGTTGTCGGCAGTTACGTTGCCGACGGCGTTTTCAAGCGCAAGGTCGGTGTCGGTTCGGCACTAGAGTTCCAGGGCCAGCGTTTTACTGTTGTGGGTACGCTTAAATCAGTTGGTAACCGTCAGGACGACTCGGCGATTTTGATGGGCCTCGACGAGGTACGTGAAGTCTTTGCCGAGGACGGCGCTCCGCCTGGCGACGTGGTCTACTCGATTATCGCGCGCGTCGCTCCCGGCGAGGTTCCGGCCACGGTGGCCACGCGTATTGAGGACCGGTTGCGCAAGAGCCACAACATCAAGAAGGGCGAGGAAACGTTCTCGGTGATGACTAGCGAGCAATTAATGCAGAGCTTTAACGCGATATTCGGCATTGTTCAGGCTGTTATTATCGGCATTGCAGCGATTTCGTTGCTCGTCGGCGGAATCGGCATAATGAATACGATGTATACCGCGGTTATCGAACGCACGAAAGAGATTGGTATAATGAAGGCGGTTGGCGCGCGCAACAGCGCGATTATGGCTATCTTCGTCATCGAGTCCGGTTTGCTCGGAGCGGTTGGCGGAGTCATCGGCGTGATTCTCGGCGCGGGGGCGGCCAAGCTGGTAGAGTTTGTTGCGACCAACGCGCTTGGCTCTAATTTGTTGCGTGCAGCGTTGCCGTGGGAGCTGCTCGTGGGCGCGTTGCTCTTCTCGTTTACTATCGGTGCGTGCAGCGGGCTCTTTCCTGCACGTCAAGCGGCGCGGCTCAAGCCTGTCGATGCGCTGCGGTACGAGTAGCTAGGCGTATTAGGGTCGCTCGTAGATGTGCACGCCGTGTTGTTCCGGGGTTACGCGTGTTTTTAGCTGGATTGTTCTTGTTGTATGGGGGTTGTTTTCGTTGCCTGGCAGGTAGCGCATTCCAGGTCTTGGTGGCACGCCGTAGTCGGTGAGTGCTTGTTCTATTGTGGGCAGCGATCCGTCGTGGCGTGGGTATACTAGTATCTCGTGGACTTCTTCCGTTATTCCGCGTTTTCGGTGCAGGAACAATCTTACTAGTTGGTCGCTGTGTCGGCGTGATTCTGGGAGGATTGTTTCTTTTGGTATGGTGAAGCGCCTTTCGCCGGATTTGTAGTCCGCGTGGCCGACACCGGGGCCGAATTCGTTGGTGAGGTGGTGTGTCAGCGTGGTTACGTGTATTTCCAGGTGTGGTAGGGTCTGCGTTACACTGTTCACGAGAGGGTTGTAGTGGAGCTGGATGTGAGTGTTGGTGTATCCATTGGGTTTTGGTCCGTGGAGCTGGAGTGGGAATACTAGTTGTGCGAAGCGTTCGGGGGGGTGGAAGTGGCGGGCGTGTTCCGCGGGGATGTAGCCTTCGAATTCAGCTATTATTAATGGTTCTCCGACCGCGCCGGCTCTTTTTTGTATTTGCGAGCCGTTGAAGCGGGCGTTCTTGTGCGCTATCCAGGCGTAGATTTGAGTGTGTATAAAGTTTGCAACGTCCTCCATTGTCGCTGGAATCATGCGGTTGCCTTGTTTTTTGTATCTTAAGACTATTCTCGTTGAGAGTAGGTCGGGTAGGTCCTCAACCTGGTTTGGTTTGCCTTCAGCGGCGTAGCGCACACGTTTGCGCAGTGTGCTTGCAAGATTTTTTTCTCGTATGTAGATATCAGCGTAGGTTTGCGGGTTGTTTGTCGCGCCGATGGTTGATATTATTGCATTGTTTTCGTCGCGCAGATAGGCTTGCACGCCGGCTTTGGCTAACAGGTTTGACATAGTTGTGTGGAGGTACCTGTTGGCCCGGTGTATGCGGGGTTCTAGTTCGTCCAGTTGTACTTCGGTTTCGACGTATGCGTGTTCGGTTTGATCAGCGTCAAGGCCGGGCAGCGTCATGCTCCTGTGGTCGAGTAGTATGCGCAGCGACTGTTCGTCGAGTTCTTGTGCTAATTTTCCGTAACCCATAGCTCTGGCTATTGGCACTAGGTCGGCTTGGCATTGTTTGGCAAGAGTCTCGGAGTATTCTAGGGAACGGTTTTCACGGAGTGATTGGTTTATCGAAGCGAGGCGGATTAGCATCGCGGCTTGCGCGTGCTTGTTCGACGTGTTTACTGCCTCCGTTATGTACGCTCGAGCAGTCGGGCTTATGCGCAGGCGTTTTAGTTCTTCAATGATTTGAAGCGCGTCCGGGTTACCGTTAAGCGCCTCGTTGACGCGTCTTGGCTGCTGGTTTTCTTGGTGGAAGATTGACGCGAGAACGATGCTTTTAGCCCAATTCAGGTAGTTTCGGTCCCGGGACTCGGGTTCCACCGGGTTTGGGTAGGCGTGTTCGAAGACGCTTCTAGCGCTGTTAACTACGTGGTCCGTGGTTGGCGCTGTCGCCGAGACGAACTGGCCGGCGTAAATCTTTTCCGCATTCTTGACCGCTGCGCGCACCCAGGGTTGGTTCTCGAATACTGCCGCCGGTTTTAACTCTGCTGTACGTCTTGAAGTCATTACGGTTAATTCGGTTGCCGTAGTATTAAATCTTGCGCTGGTGTGCCAGCCAATACGAATAAAACCTCTTTGCGGCTATAGTTGCATGCAGGGGTATTACGCATGCATTTTTTCAAGTACGGTAAAGACGGCGTTCTAGCAATAGTTTTGCCGCCGCGCCTCCAGCAATCGAGCGGCGTTCGCGACGGTGATGCTTACGAGCTAGTCGAGGTCTCTCAAGGCGTTTTCCTGCTTTGCCGTAAGGATTTGGTGGCCTTGCTTCCAGCGTTGTTGGGACAACGCCTTCTCGACCAGGAGAAGTCTTTGCGTAGCGTGGTTGACGTTCCAGAGCCCGTGGCTGCCGCAGATTATTCTTCTAGCCCGGTTGCCGCGCCCGTTTCGAGTCCTAGGGCCGACGGCCTCTCTTTCTTGCAGGAGCTCGAAGAGTACGGTTACCTTATTTTGCAGGACGAGCTTTCCGCCAAGGATGTTTCCAAAAAGTTGGAGTCGCAGATAAAGCAGGGGCTGGTTCTAGGCGTGCGGGGTTTTGACAAGAAGTTTTACATTGTTTCGCGTGAGTTCTACTTGTCGCGTCTTGAAAAGGTGCGCGAAGCGCTCGGCGGGATAGAGTTCACCGTGCCGGGCGCGTCGGCGAAAATCAAGGAGAGCTTGAACGCGACAAAGGCAGTCATCCAAGTGATGAAGGACCAGGGAGAGCTTATCGAGAAGAAGATGGGCGTCTTCAAGCTCGTCGGTTGATATTGGTGCCTGCACTATTCGTCCTCCAAAGAGAAGACCAAGACCTTTCCGTTGCCGAGTCGTTTTCGGGTGACGAACTAGTAGTGCTTGTGGTGGTTGATCGTAACAAGCTCGCTACGCGCTTCGAGGAATCCATTCAGCTCCTTGAAAAGCGTGCTGGCGGTATTGCCGCGCTTCTGCGTTCGCGGGGAGTGGCGTGCCGCACGCTATTCGAGTGGGGTGACGTAACCGAGGCTGTGAGCAACACGATTGCGCGCGAGGATGCCGTGCTGCTCAATAAGCCGGAAGAGCTCATCTAGTCGGAGCTGTTTTGTAGCCTATTTATTGCTTTTCCATTGCATTATATTGCCCATGATTATTCGCGACGCGATTCACGGCTCCATCGAGCTCTCTCCTATCGAGGCAGCAGCGCTTGATTCCAAGCTCGTCCAGAGGTTGCGCTACGTAAAGCAGCTCAGTACCGCGTATTTGGTTTTTCCGAGTGCGCAACACACGCGCCTCGAGCACTCGCTCGGCGCAATGCACCTTTCTGGCAGGTTGTGCGATAATTTGGGCTTGGAGGAGCCTGAGACCGAGCTTCTCCGTTTGGCGGCGTTGTTGCACGACGTGGGGCACGGCGCTTTCGCGCACGACATCGAACCGTTGATGAAGAAGCACACTGGGTTGAACCACGAGGAGCGTGGTATTGCCCTGCTTCGGGATTCGCCTGTTGCCGACGCTTTATATGATGCGGGTTTCTCGCTTTCGGCCTTGCAGAGCCGCATGGAGGGTGAAAAAGGGGGCAGCATGCTGGTGAGCGATTTGGGCACTGACCGTATTGACTACCTTCTTCGTGACGCTTATTTTACCGGCGTGGCGTACTCACTCATTGATGCTGATCGCTTATTGCGCACGCTCGTGCTCAAGGACGGCGAACTCGTCGTCACGGAGAAGGGCCGCCTTGCTGCCGAGTCGCTTCTCGTTTCGAGGTATTTCATGTTCAATGTCGTCTATTACCACCCGACGGCGCGCATTGCCGGCGCCATGGTTGTCAAGGCTGCCGAGCAGGCGATAGAGTCTGGCGTTTTGTCCGCGGAGGATGTGATGGCCGAGACCGACGAGGGCTTGCTTTTGCGTTTGAAGTCCGCTGGCTCGTCGTTGGCCGGGCGCGTGTTCGAGCGAAGGTTGTTCAAGAAGGCGGCTGTTGTTGATACTTCGCAGAACGCTGCGGCGAAAGAGTTCTTTTCGCGAAAGAGCGCAGCGGGCGAGCTTGATTCGGTCTTGTCGGCTGCCGGTTTATCCCGTGAAGATTACGTTGCGTGCCTGCCTTTACCGCAATCGCGCAAACTTTCAGCTAGGCTGGTCCGCAGCGACGGCGGGTTTGAGGATTTGACTGCTAATTCGGGTTTGATGCGCGCGCTCGAGGGCGAGCGGCGTGAGAGCCACTTTGTCTTGGGCGTGTGCGAAGAGAAACGCGTGGCCGCGTCGCGCGCTGTAGAGCGACTGCTAGTCTGAGTAAATATGCGTCTTTTGTTTAGCCGAAGATTTCTAGGGCGAGTACGAGGATTATCAGTACTATTGCGGCGCCGACCACGATGCGGGGGTCGATTTGTATGCTTGACGAGCTCACATCGTAGAATCGCGTGATGCCGGTCTGGCTCATTGGTGCCGATATTTTGTTGTCTGCCATGTTTAATCGTTAAACTTATTGCCGCGACGGTTATATAATCCCTTTTCTAGGTTGTTTAGATTACATGCTGCAGCGTCTGTGTGCCGGCGCAAGGCAATTAAATAGTTGTTGCGTTAGTTTGTCATGCCGGTTGAGGCCGTGGAATTGTTGCAGACTGCCTTGCGTATGGACTATACGTTTGGTACGCGTTCGTTCGGAAGCCGTCAGCCAAGGTCTGAATATTGGCCGGAAATGGGCAGATTTGTTTTCGGATTGAATTCGTTTCAGTTGGTTCACGAGGGGCACAATCTCTTGCGCGGTCTTTTGTCCAAGGGTGATTTTTCCGCGTATTCGCGCGCCGTTGCTGAACAGGTGCGTGTCAGCCCGGAGTCTCTTTCGTTTTCTCAGGTTTTGGGTAAGCAAGGCCGTGCGTTAAGGGGGTTTAATACTGCGCGTTTGGACAGCCGGTCGGAGTGGCTTTTCTTGAAGCGTGCCGAGGGTGCTTTGGTGGCGAAAGAGCGGGTTTCTGATGCGTTGGTTCTCGCGCGGAACGAGTGCCAGCGTAGTTACCATAAACAGGTTTCAGGCCTTTTGAATAAAGCGTGCAAGGCCGTGGTTTTAGCCCGGTCTAAGCAGGGCTCTTTTGTTGGTTACCAAACTAAGTTTCATGCGGGCGGCATCGTTGACGGCGTGGCCGTGCCGAGCGCGTGGTCTATTTACTTCTTTAAAAAGCCTCGAACTGGCAAGCGTTAATAAGGTCGGTGGAGTAGTTTTCTGTTATGGCCGATGCGGGTGGAAAGGCGACGAAGGACTTGTTGGGCGAGATACCCCACCTAATAGTCGTCATCCTCCTCGTGCTAGTACTGCTATTCGTCGTCACGAAGTTCAAGTGGGTGCATTGTTCGCAGATTCCGCAGTGGTGCGACGTCTATTGTAGTATCAATGGCAAGAGCCAGGTCGCGATTATTCACGGGCCGGCGAGCGATGCTGGATTGGGCGATGCTTCGGCGTTGCATAACCAGATTCTTACCCAGAGAAAGTTTACTTATTCGGCGATGTTCGAGGCTAGCCAGCTTAGCCAAGGGCTCTTGGATGATTACGAGCTAGTGATTCTCACGCATGTTAAGAACATTTCTTTGCGTCAGGCGATAACGTTGCGCGATTACCTCGACCGTGGCGGGAGCATTTTGTGGGAGGGCGATGCCGGAAGCAGTTACGTTCTCACGCGCGAGGACGAGTCTTATGCTCTTGCGGAGAACTTGTCGAACCCGGGTTACTACGAGTACTATGAGGAGATATTGAACTCGTCTGCGGGATTCGGGTTGTTGGGTGACGCGCTCGGAATAAAGTATTTAGGCAACGTACCCAAGACGGGCGGTGCGCGTTTCTACGCGGTAAAGCTCAACCACTTGATATTGAGCGGAGTAAAGAACTTCGAGCTTCCGCCGGCACCTTTCGCGAAGGTGACTGAGAACCCGGCCGTGCTTACAAAGGTCGCCGAGATAGAGTTGAACGGAGTAAAGTATCCTGCGTTGCTCGAGCGCAAGTACATTGGGCGCATAATCTACGTCGCTATTCCGTTGGAATATGTGAATTCTAGGACGCTCACATCGAATGCGTTGGATTATTTGGTGAGCTGCTAGTTTGTGCTATTAGAAATTTAAAGACGGAGGTTCTACAAATGTTTATAAAGAGCTTGAGTGCAAATAAATTCGCGGTGATAATTTCATGAAGCGTGGACAAGCTTATGGTGGGGGCGCGGCCTCAGGCGGTAGTTTCCAAGAAAGTGCGATACCAATAATCCTTATCGCAATCTTGGCGATATTCGTCGCGGGCAAGTTCGGCATAATCGATATGTCGGGTGTACCCGTACTAAACTCTATATTCCCAGCGCCCAAGATTACGGTCGGCGTTGTTGGTCGTGCCAGTCAGGACATGAAGAACCTGTTGGCGAGCGAGGACTTCCGCGTTGCTGGCGTGATGTATGCCGGTGACATAGACCAGAAAGTCGTCTATCCGGGCACGTTGAACAACTTCGACGTGATAATCCTGCAGGGCGACAGCGTGTGCGACCGCACCGCGCGCAAGGCAGTTGCCGACCGCGTCAAGGCGGGTGGCAAGCTCATCGTAGTACAGGATGCGTGCACTCGCGTGAGTGATGACCGCGCCGCGTACGGCTGGGATATTGGAATCGGTTCCCTCGGCGACGTCATACCCGTAGTTGGCGGTGGCGTGACCAAGGAGCTCGAAGTGCTGCAGACTGCACCCGTTGATGGCAAGCTTAAGATAATCGACGGCGAACACCCCGTGTTCAACGGTGTGAAAAACTTTGGCTTCCACTCTACGGTCACGGCGATAACGATCCCGAAGCCTAACTCGAATATCTTGGCGTTCATTGATGCGAGCAGCATTGGAAAGACCACTGCCCCGTCGCTCTTCGCCATAGTTGAGTCAAAGGGACTCTTCAGCGGTAAGACGATGTACTTCGCATTCGACCCCGCCACCGTTGCACAGCAGGGTACCGGGCGCAACATGTTCCTTAACACTCTTCTCTATTTGAGGGGCGCCAAGGGCTAGAACCTTTTTAGAGTTCCGGGCGCTTTTGGTGCCCGGATTGTTTTTATTCTCCTTTCAACGTAGAAGCATGCGGAGTGTGGGTGCCGAATAATTGTGGGCGTTGACGCAGGTAGTACCGTGGCGATAGCGGTCCTTGACTTGCACGGCCGCGTGGTTCGCGTGGAAAGCCACCGCGAGTGGCCTGTTGAAGGCGTTGTCGGCGCCATTGCATCTTATTCTCCCGTCGTTATCGCTTGCGACACGAACCCGTCGCATTCGCTGGCTCGTAGTTTGGGCAGTGTTTTTGGCGCGAGACTCTTTTTTCCCCGTAGATCGCTTTCGCGGCACGCTAAAATGTTGGCTACGCGGAACTCGGCTTGCCGCAACCCACACGAGCGTGATGCGCTTGCCGCGGCGCTCAAAGCTTTCGGCCACTACCAGAACAAGGTGCGCCAAACCGAGAAGAAGGCGCGCAAGGCGGGTGTTGACGCCGAAGGCATAGTCCGCCGAGTGCTTTTTGGCGAGAAGATGGCTCACGCGCTGCGTCGGTAAAGTCTTTAAGCCTTGCCCGTGTAAATCATTTAAATTAATAAGACTGCACAGTACGCAACGAGGTTGTCAACTATGGAAGACGAAATCCCGCCCGAACGCCTTGAACAGGCACCAGTAGAACAAGCGCCCCTTGAAAGCAACAGCGCTCCTAGCGAGCCCCGCCCGCAACGCGAGCGGCGCGATGAGAGCCCGCGCGAGGAAGGTACGGTGTATATTGGCAAGAAGCCGACGATGAGTTATGTTCTTGCGGTAGTTACGCACTTCAATAATGGTTTGCCAGAGGTAAAGGTGAAGGCGCGCGGCCGCAGCATCTCGCAGGCCGTCGACGTCACGCAAATCGTGAAGAACCGCTTTGTGCCAACGATGCTGATAAGCAATGTTGACATAACGACTGAGGAGCTGCCCCGCGAGGACGGCTCGATGAGCCGTGTGAGTAGCATACTAATCTCGATGAAGAAATAGTTTTCCAGCCGCCGGCAGCTTTTCTTTGCCGGCAAGACTCTTTTTCTGTTTTACCCGGCTTTAATTTCACGCGACGCGTTTTAGTACGATGCGTTCTGGGTGTATTAGTATGTGGATTCCGGGGGGTAGTCGTCCTTTTGGGTCTGGGTGGATTTTTGCGTTTCCGTCTGGTGTGACTGCCCAAGCCAGGCCCGCTGCCTTTAACGCAGCTCTTCTGTCGGGCGTTACAAGTTTGAATTCGTAGTGGGCGCCGGGTTTCACGGTCTTCATGCCGTTTGGTGCGAGTAGTCCTATTCGAGCGTTGGATAACAGTTCGCCTATTCTTCGTGCAGCAACTTTTATGTCCGGCGCGCTCGTTTGTTGCGGGCGGGTAGTTATTTCGGGGGGTCTAAGCATGCTTTTTCACCGTACTAGCTTTCCCGTCGGGCTAATAAAAGCATTGCGTCCGCTGGGGCGTTGAATGTGTTTGCGCGCTCTAGAACTTTTTGCGTGCTTTCGTCTTGCTCTTTAAGTGCTTGGTGACGCGGCGTTGCTTGCGGCGTAGTTTCTTTACCGCTACTTTTTTTCTTAGAATCATTTGTTTTTCACCAAGTTTTCTTAGTGGGCCCGCAGGGAATCGGACCCCGGATCTTTCCCACGTCAAGGGAACGTCTTACCACTCGACTACAGGCCCTCTGAGTATTATTTGTGTCGTGAAGCCTTTAATATTGTTCTCTCTTCAGCGTTTTCTTTGCCAGTTCGCTAGCATGTGGTAATGCCTAGCACGGTTTTCAAACGGGCCGGTGAGGACTTTTTCGGTTATGACTTGGTTCTCGTTTAGTGCCTTTATTACCGCGTGTTCTACCGGCACGCCTTGCCTAAGCTTTTCGGTGGTGTTGAGGCAGCTTGCCCTTATTCCTGCGCCCCGTAGAACCGCGATTGCCGCGCGTACGGCGTCGTTTTTTGTCGGGTTTCTTCCCTCTACCATCAACATCCTGCTTCTGACTTCGTCTAGCGTCATTTTTTCAGTCGGCTCAACTCTTCGTTGTGGCATCGCGTCATCATCGTACTGTTTTCCGGACTCGGCGTTTTTAAAGCCTTTGCGGGGAGTGGACTCGCCGGGATTTGAACCCGGAGCCTCATGCATGCCATGCATGCGATCTACCGTTGATCTACGAGCCCGCCATGAACCCATTTAAAGGGTTTAATTGTCTCTAGAAACTTGTTAATGGAGCAGCTTAATATTCGTATATGATACAGGTCTTTTGTTCCGGGTCTTTTTGAAATATAGATTGAATGCGCGAATCCTAGTTCTTTCGCTATTTCGGACGTTTGCATTGCAAGTCCTTTAGACGTCGTATAGAAGACTATCCTGCGCTTGAGCGCATTGACGTGGCCATCGGTATCGACGAATCCTCGCAGGAACCCGTGCATGAACGGCGTGCTTAATTTGGTCGTCTTCAACTGAATCGTGCCGGCCTTATCCGGCGGGGCGAAAGTTAGGTTCGACAGGAAGAACTGATAAATTTCCTTTGATTCCGTTTCGATGCGTAGGTTTCGTGGCGGTCCGCTGACGCGAAATTCCTTTCCAAAACATTCTAGCAAAAGTTCGCGCACATGTTCGGCATATCCCTGATCTATGCCGCAGTATACTCTGATTATGTATTGATAGTTGCGAGGCGTGCGGGTTAGGCATCCGTCACCCGCAAAGAGGCCGAACACCTCTCCCTTAATTTCATCCGATGGAAAGTTTAGGCGTACTTGCCTACAGGTTCTGCCGCGAATCTTTCTAAAATGGTAGTAGATGGTAGTCTTTCCGAGGCCGAGCTTGCGGGCTATGCATTTGAGGGATTGGCCGTTATTGGTAAGTAAAATGATTCTCTCGCGTTCATTTTGTGTTAACCGCTTCACACTAAGCTCATTTGTTCGGCGTATTAACCGTTTTCGTGAGTGGCTTGCCGGTGGCTTCCGCTATCACGAGATTATCGTTTATGGCATTGCGTTTAGGCGTTGGAGGGGCTGACGAAGACGACGGTGTCGCCTCTTAGTAGGACGGTGCCGAGTTTGCGCGTCATTTGTCCGTTCTTGAGTTCTTCGCCGTTTTCTATGACGAGGTTCATGTGGACGTCGAAGGACGCGAGCGTTCCGCGTACTTCCACATCGCCTTTAAGCTTGACGAGTACGTTTCCGTTTAAGGAATTATTCAGTATGTCGAATGGTCTTTTTTCTGCCATTATAGGTGCACCCCAAAAAAATCTGCGAACAAGTATTTCAGCATGACTACTTTAAAACGCTTTGTTTAGCGCGTAGGCCGGAAACCCACGGGTTTTGAACCCGTGGATGGATAGGCTCGTAGTTTTTTGTTGTTTACTGTGAGGTCTATTGGGCGGCGCGCGGCCCCGCTGGCGCGGGGCCTGTGTTGTGCGCGCCGACCGGAGTTGCTAGCGTGAGCTTTGTCGCAAGTGTAGCTGCGCCGTCGGCGCATGGAGTCGGTCAGTTGACGTACCATTTCGAGTGGTGCCCGAAGTACCGGTACAAGATGTTTCGTCAGCAGCGTTTTAAAGACTTGCTGGCTCGCATCTTGGCCGAGCTCGCCGACCGA
>MNVH01000043.1 GCA_001871595.1 Candidatus Micrarchaeota archaeon CG1_02_55_22
GCGTAAACTCAACTTGGCTGAATTGGGCGGGGGAGATTTACCGGACTGAAAGCGGCACGAGCATGGCGACCCCGCACGTGGCTGGTGCTTTGGCGTTGGCGTTCGGCGAGAGGCTCGCGCTCGGCGAGAATTTGCCTAATCGTTCCGACGTGTTTTCCGCACTCCAGACGAATTCAGTTAACCTCACCAATCCGGGCAACTCGTCGCAATCATTCAGTCGCCTTAACGCCTCGTCGCTCGTGCGTTCGCTCGACGTTTTTTCCCCGCGCGCCTCTTTCTATAGCCCGACGCCCGCGGACGGCGCGGTGACGAACGAGACGCTTTTCGCGGTGAACGTTTCATTCAACGAGGCTCCTGCCTACGTGGTAGTCAATGTCAACGGTTCAACGTACGCGTTGGCGCGCAACGGTTCGTATTACTCGGCGAACTTCTCTTTGCCGCACGGCAGCCACGATGTGCAGGTGTATTACAATGATTCGCAAGGCAATTACAACTACTCGAACTATTCCGTACTAGTTGATTTGGAGGCGCCCAAGCACTACAACGTTTCCGGCCCGAACGCGACAACGCTCTACAATGGGCTTAATACTTCTTTCAACGCCTCGTTCTTTGACGACTCGGTTTTCAGCGTCTTCTTCGAGTTCAATTATTCTGGCGGCGCAGTAAACTACACGCCTTTCGTGAACGGTTCGTTCTACTCGGTCTCGCTTCCCCTCGCGTTGGGCAATTACTCGTACCGCTGGTACGCGAACGATTCCTTCCAATCCAACGCCACGCCCCTCTACGAATTCGGCGTGGTCAAGGGCACGCCCAACAATTCCATTAGCTTGAACGGTTCGTACGGCAACCGTTCGTACGAATACCCCGCGCGCATAAACGCTTCGGTCAACAACGTCACTCCCGGCGTTTTGTACCGCGACGGCTTGGCTCTGCCGGGGTTGGGCGACGAGTACGCGTCTGCCGGCCTCGCCAACGTGACGTACCTGTTCGTGGGCGAGGAAACCGCGAACTTTTCCGCGTTCAACGCCACCGTTATAGCTTCCGTTGTCGACACGACGACGCCCGCCCTCATCAGTCTCTGGATGACTTCGCAGTTCAAGTACTCCCCCCTACAGGACGCGGCCGCCGTTCACTGGTTCAACGCCACGATTACCGACGCGGTCGGCGTCGATTATATTCGTCTAGAGATTGACGGCGTTGCAGGAGCGGTGTCAAACGCCTCATCGTTGTTTTACGCTCTCGTCGGAAACCTCTCCGCAGGCAGCCACGAGTACTCTTGGAGCTACAACGACTCTTCTGGAAACAACGGTTCGATAATCGTGCCGTTCTATGTGGCCCTCGTCAGCGACGGCAACACTTCCGGCGCGGTTGCCGCTCTTGCCAACGGCACCGCCACGATTATTGTCGGGATTGACGGGCTTAACGTGACTGGCAACGCGTCGAACGCCACATTTACGCGAATAGAGAACTCTTCAGCAGGGGCATCAACGCCTTCCGGCGCGTCAATCCGCGGCTTGTGGTTAGATCTTTCCACCAACTCGTCAGTCGAACTCTTTTTCAACTACGGTTCGCTCCTGCCTGCGTACCTTGAGCCGTCGATGGCAATCTATTACCGAGCCAACGCGTCAGAGCCTTACATTAATGTCTCGCAGCGCTTCGCCTCGCCGTACATTTACGCCAACGCCTCGCTTCCGGGAGAATACGTTCTGGCTGCAACGCTTGCTCCAACGCCCACTCCGACGCCAACCCCGACGCCCACTGCAACGCCCGCGCCTTCAAGCGGCGGGGGCGGTTCGGGCGGCGGTTCAAGCGGGGGCGCGTCAAGCGGCGGCAGCTCGTCGGGCAGTTCAAGTCCGTCTTCCCCCAGCGCAAGTATTCCTTCGGGCGGAACGCCGATGGCGACATCTGGAACCGCAATTCAAGGGGGTGCCGCTTCAATCGCATCCTCGGATTCAGCCCGCAACAATGCCGCGTCGTTGAGCTTGGTACAGACTGCGGGCGTGGTGAGCGTGCAAGTGTTTTCGGCGGATGGCTCTCCCGCGGGCGGTGCCCAAGTCACGGTGAAGACGCCTGACGGCCGGACGCTTTTGTTGAACGCGGATTCGAGCGGCTTCGCGTTGTTTGGCGTGTCCGAGCCTGGCAGTTACGTGTTCGAGTCGGGTTCGGCGCGTTCCGCACTCTCCTTCTCACCGGTTGCGTTGCAGCCGCTCACTGCTACCGTTGAGCCAAGCGCTTCGGGCACTGCGCTCTCCGGCCTTGTCATAGGGATTGACGTCATCTCGTTGTTCTGGCGGTACATTGGGTTCGTGTTTCTCGGGGTAATAGTCTTTGGGTATGCGTACTGGCGTCACCGCGAGGCGCGTGGCCGCAACTTGTTCCGTTAACACAAACGCTTTAATTGGTTGCAGGAATTCTAGTCTGTAGGGGAATTTGGTGGAAGATTATCACGCTGCTACTGTTGCGCAAACGTTGAAGGGTGTTGGCGCCGATGTTGCTCGCGGCCTCAGCCTTCGCGAGGTCGAGTCGCGTCTTGCGCGGGGCGGTGCTAACGAGCTGCGCGAAGCGTCTAAGACCCCGTTGTGGCGACAGTTCTTGGCGCAGTTCGAGGACTTCGTCGTACTCTTGCTTATAGCTGCGTCCCTCATTTCGTTCGCCTTGGGTGAAAGGCTTGATGCGGCCGCGATTATGGCGATAGTCGTACTCAACGCAATTATCGGTTTTGTTCAGGAGTACCGTGCGGAGAAGGCGCTCGAGGCGCTCAAGCGCATGGTCGCACCAAAGGCGCGCGTGCTGCGCGACGGGGGAGAACATTTTATTGATGCGCGGAAGCTCGTTGTCGGTGACATCGTGCTGTTGGATGCAGGAGACCTCGTGCCGGCTGACTGTAGGCTAGTTGAATCGAGTTCTCTGGCGGTAGTTGAATCTTCTTTGACGGGTGAGTCCGAGCCCGTTGCGAAAGACGCGGACGCGAAAGTTGTGTTGAAGGCTGGCGTGGCTGACCGGCGCAACATGGTTTTCATGGGCACCGCGGTTGCGCGCGGCGCGGCTCACGCAGTAGTTGTGGCAACAGGCATGCACACTCAGGTCGGTGCAATAGCCGAGCAAGTGCAAAAGACGGATTCCGGTCAAACGCCGCTCCAGCGTCAGTTGGATGAGGTCGGCAAACGCCTCTCGTTAGTAGCTATCGTGATTGTTGCCGTCGTCTTTGCAGTCGGCGTGCTCTTGCAGGAGCAGTCGCTCTTTGAGATGTTCCTTACTTCGGTCGCGCTCGCCGTGGCGGCGGTACCAGAAGGGTTGCCTGCGATAGTGACGATTACGCTTGCAATCGGCGTCCAGCAGATGGCGCGGCGCAAGGCAATCGTGCGGAAGCTTCACGCGGTCGAGACGCTGGGTAGTGCGACCGTGATTTGTAGTGACAAGACGGGTACGCTTACGAAGAACGAGATGACGGTTAGGCACATCTATGCCGCGGGCAAGTCGTACGACGTTTCCGGCACCGGCTTCGGTTCCGGCGGTGCAATCTCCTCTTCTGGTAGGGTTGTTGACGCAGCGAAGGACGCGTCCTTGCGCGGAGTTCTTACTGCTAGCGTGTTGTGCAACTCGTCTTCCTTCGAGGTAGTTGATGATGCGGTCAAACCTGTAGGCGACCCCACCGAGGTGGCGCTGCTTGTTGCAGGCGGAAAGGGCGGCGTGTCGCGCAAATCCCTTTCCGGTTACGTTCAAGAGGGTTTGGTGCCGTTCGAGTCCGAGCGAAAGATGATGTCCTCGCTTTACCGTCACGGGGCGAAGCACGTGTTGTTCGTAAAAGGCGCGCCGGAAGAGGTCTTGGCGCGTTGCACTAAACAATTGCGTTCGGGTAGGTTGGTTGCCTTGACTCCCGCCGACCGCAAGGCGCTTTTGGCAGAGAACGAGGCTTACGCGCGTTCCGCGCTCCGCGTGCTTGCAGTTGCGTACCGCGACTTTTCGTCAAAGCCACCAAAGCTCTCGCCGGCCTTGGAGTCACAACTCGTTTTTTCCGGTCTCGTGGCGATGAACGACCCGGCGCGGCCCGAAGCACGCGAGGCAATAGCATTGTGCAAGTCTGCCGGTATTCGCGTGATAATGATTACCGGGGATAATCCGCTCACTGCGAAGAGCATTGCGTCCGAGCTGGGAATCCTATCACCCCGGGTGGTTACCGGTACGGAGTTGGATGAGCTTGGCGAGATTGCGCTTGATAAAGTGGTGGCTGAGGCCAGTGTTTACGCGCGCGTCTCGCCCCAACATAAGTATGCTATAGTATCCGCCTTGAAGCGCAACGGTGAAGTGGTTGCGATGACTGGCGATGGCGTGAACGATGCCCCTGCGCTCAAGCACGCGGATATCGGCATTGCCATGGGTATTACTGGTACCGACGTGTCGCGCGAGGCGAGCGCAATGGTGCTTGAGGACGACAATTTTGCGTCAATCGTGAATGCCGTGTCCCAGGGCCGGGTTATTTACTCTAATATAGAGAAGTCGATTCGCTATCTTTTGAGCTGTAACATCGGGGAGATTGTGGCAATATTCTTAGCAATGATTGTTCCCGTAGGGTTTCTTGGCTTATCCAACGTCATTCCCTTGCTGCCCATACAGATTTTGTGGATGAACCTTGTTACGGACGGGTTGCCGGCATTGGCTTTGGGCATGGATACGGCTGAGCCTGACGTCATGCGTAGAAAGCCGCGCGACCCTAGAAAGCAGATGCTCGACGTTCAAGCGTTCAAGTACTTCATTGCAATTGGTGCGATCATCGGTATTGGTACGCTTTTGTTGTTCTACTACGAGCTTTTGCAGGGAAGCGGCGTCGACAAGGCGCGCACGGTTGCTTTTACCACCATCATATTGTTCCAGTTGTTCCACGCGTTGAACTCGCGCTCGATGAAGCACTCGGTATTCAGTCTGGGCGTGTTCTCAAACAAAGCGCTTATTGCCACGGTTGTCTTGGCGTTTGTATTGCAGGTCGCGGTAGTGCAGCTAGGCTTGCTTGAAGCCGTTTTCAAGACCGTGCCCCTTGACGGTAGTGAGTGGCTCTTATCAATTGGCGTGGCCGCGAGCGTGTTCGTTCTCTTCGAGTTGTACAAGGCGGTGAAGAAGTGAAGCTCTTCATAGGCCCTGCTGGTAACGCCTCGGGTGCAACCGCGCCGGGCGCCGAGGCGAGTTTCAAATATATTGAGAGTATCGGACTCAACTTGCAGGAGCTCGCCTTCGTTCAACAAGTCTACCTCTCACCCGAGAAAGCCACTGAAGTAGGAGAACAAGCGCGGCAGCACGGAATTTTTTTGTCGATTCACGCGCCGTACTTCATCAATTTGTGCAGCGAGGATGCGGCCAAGCTTGCCTCGTCGCGCAAGCGCATTTCCGACTCGCTCGACCGCGCCGAACGTCTGGGTTGCCAGGGCCCCGTCGTGGTGCATGCCGGGTTCTACCAGAAGCGAGACAAAAAAGAGTGTTTTGACGCTGTCGTTACTGAGGCAATCGATTTATCCAAGGCGTACCCTAAAGCGTTCCTGGGGTTTGAGACTACCGGCAAGCACTCGGCTTTCGGCTCGTTCGAGGAGGCGCTCGAAGTGTGCAAGGCGACCAAGCGCGATAACGTGGTACCCGTTATTGATTTTGCGCATTTGTACGCGCGCAACAACGGCACGATTGGTTTTGGGGGTGTGCTTGATTCACTCATCGAGTACGGCCACAAGTCGTGCCACTTCCATTACAGCGGTATAAATTATGGCGAGAAGGGCGAGAAGAACCATTTGCCGCTTTCGAGTAACCAACCTGATTACGCACCCCTCGCGTCGGCGCTCAAGGAACGAAAGAATAAGTTCGAGCGTGTTTCTTTGGTGAGCGAGTCGCCGTTACAGGAAAAGGACGGGCTCGTGTTGAAGGCGTTGCTTGGGCGGGTAGGCTTTAGTTTGGCGTGATTGATTTTTGGCTAGTTCTCAAATATTCCCTGTTTTCTTTTCTCTAGGTCTCCTGTTGCACGCGTGGCGTTACGGCCGCGAGAAGGGGCGGGATTTTCTGTTGCTTGGCGGTTTGGCTTTTGTCATGATGGGCATACTTTCGGGCTTGACAGTTCTTTCCAGTGACCTTGAAATTGGCAAGATGCTCGAGTTCACGCTTACCGGGGTTGCAGTGTTTCTTGTCTTAGGTGTGGGCGGGTGGATGCAGGCGCGTTTTCTGCCGGATGCTAGCGAGGGTACCTTGTTGGCATTTGCTTTCGTCGCGTTGTACGCTTCATTGACTTTGTTCGGTTCGGGAACCAATTTGATGTTACTGGTTGCGGGAGCTTATTTCCTTATAACGGTATTATTGGCTTTGATAGATCATCGCTTCAGTAGTTTGGCTAATATTGTCGTCTACGCGTTTTATTTGGTCGTGCTTGCGCTCGTTGCGGTGTCATCGTTTATCGACTTTGACTTTGGTTCCGCCGGGTCGCTAGACTTATTTGTGGCTGGATTTGGGGTGGCCTACATTGTTTTTATCTTGGTCTCATTGCTACTCATCTTACCGTTCCCCGGAAAGCACGAGTCGCTTTCCGAGATGCGCGCGAGGCTTAAGGAACAAGGCGATATCTATTCTGGAATGTTTGATGGCCGAGACTTGGGATTGGCACGGGCATTAGTCCTGGCGTTATTATTCGGCGTCCCACTGGCCGTGAACTATTACTTGCGGCTTGTGGAGCCAAGCTTGGCAATTTATGCTGGGTTCATAGCCCTCTCGCTGCTGCCGGATGCGCTGTGCGCTAAACCCGCCACCAAGCCAAAAGCTTTTAAGTAGCCTACTCGTTATTTTTTATAGGGTGTTTTTTATGCGTAAGTCGTTCTTCATATTGCTGGCCATCGCAAGGCATGGCGGTCTCTCGCGTTCCGTTTCTTTCTCGACAGTAGAGCTCGCGGCCGAGCTGGGTGTCTCGCAGCAATCGGCGTCTCGTTTATTGCGGGATTGCGAGCGGCAGGAGTACGTTTCCAAGTCTTCCGGACCTGCTGGTACCAAGGTGCAGTTGACAGAAAAGGGTGCGGGCGTTCTCAAGGCAGTTTACCGTGAGCTCGCGCTCTCGTTGTTTCCGTCGCAGAAGAAGCGTTCGCTTGGCGGCGTTGTCGTGAGCGGCTTTGGCGAAGGGAAGTACTACATGTCGCAGGAAGGCTACCGCAAGCAGTTGTTGGACAAGTTTGGTTTCGAGGCTTTCAAGGGAACACTCAATGTCAATGCTGACTCTGCAGAGCTTGAATCATTCCTAGCTGGTTTGCCGGAGGAGACTCTCTCTGGTTTCGAAACGCAGGAGCGCAGCTTCGGCCACGCTCGCTGCTATCGCGTCTCAGTCCGCAACCAGCCGTGCGTTTTAGTGCTTCCGTCTCGCGGCAAGCGCCCGGACGGCGTGGTCGAGCTCGTTGCCAGTTTTTCGTTCCGCAAGAAGCTCGGCTTTGTCGATAACGGCAAAATTACTATTGAGGCAACCGGTTGAATGGTCACTTCCTCCGAGCTGCGCCGCATAGGCGTTGCAGATACGATGTTCAGCCGCGGCGACATGGGCGCCGTTGCGGTGAGAACGATTAAAGCGAGCGGCAAGCCCGTTGAAATCGTGCGGTACACCGTGCCCGGCATCAAGGACTTGCCCGTGGCGTGCAAGAAACTATTCTTTGACCACGGTTGCGATATCGTTATTGCTACGGGCATGGTTGGCGGTAAACCCGTAGACAAGCAATGTGGCCACGAGGCCTCGCTCGGCATACAATCAGTCCAAATAAGTGCTTCACGCCACATTCTTGAAGTGTTCGTCCACGAGGACGAGTCTGCGGGGGATGACGTTCGGTTGGCCGAGATAATGGCGGACCGCACCGAGAAGCACGCGCAGAATGCTCTCGACTTGCTCTTTAATCCAGCCTCGCTTACGCTTAGGGCGGGCACGGGCCAACGCCAAGGCGGGCCCAATGCGTCGAGAGTAAGACTCTGATGAGGGTTCTTCAAATGGTTAAACGTAAACTAATCGGTATTGCGGTTGCAGGGTTTCATGCCGGCCTTGCCAACTCAATGCTCGCCGCAGCGCTTGACGAGGCAAAGAAACAAGGCCTTGCGGTCGGTGCAGTTTATCGCGTGCCCGGTGCGTTCGAGCTGCCCTTGGCGGCAAAGCACTTGTTTGATAACGGCGTTGACGGAGTAGTTGCCTTGGGCGTAGTAATCAAGGGCGGCACCAACCACGACGAGCTGGTTGCAGGCAATGCGGCGCGAAAGCTTGCCGACTTGTCGTTGGAGTACAAGAAGCCGGTTGGCTTGGGCGTGATTGGACCCGGTGTGTCGAAAGAGCAGGCGCGGGTGCGCGCCGAACCGTCTGCGCGGGGCGCGGTCCGTGCAGTCAAAGTAATGCTTGGCGTCTTGTCTTCAGGGCTTGGCGAATAGTGCCCGGCGTTGGGTGGGCGTGGCGTAGCCGAAGCCGAGTTTCTTGAAGAACTCGTCTTCCGAAGTGATGGCCATTACCTCGGTGACGCCCTTGTCTTTTGCGTGGCTGAGCGCTTCCTCTACGAGCGCCTTGCCGGCGCCCATGCCTTTGTGCTCGTCCTTGACTGCTAGGCTCCGCAGTTCGGCGAGCTTAGTGTTGTACACGTCGAGCTGGCAGCATCCGATGACTTTGCCGTCCTTCTCCGCAACGAGGAAGTCGTCTATTTCTTCAACGATTTCTTCGAGCGGCCTGTCAAGCAAAAGCTGTTTTTTTGCGTGCTCGTTGACTAGCGCGTGAATCGCTTTAGCGTCGCTTGCAATGGCCGGGCGAATCGTTGTCATGTGAATAGTTTGGTTGGATCCAAACTATAAATCTTGGCTCGAAAATAAGGGTCGGGGCGTTTAGCCCCTTCTATTTATTGCTATGATTTTATCGTGGTTTCATTCGCGCCGACGGTCTCGACAATGACGCGCGTTTCTCTTTCAGACTTGGCTGCGCGTTTCGGCGCGGCTCTAGCCGGCTTCTTTGCAACAGTCTTTCGCGCCGCTGGCTTGCGTGTATTGGCCTTGGCTGCGGCCTTGCGAGCCAGTCGGGCTGGCGCCTTTGCCACTACCGTTGTGCGTGAAGCCTTGGCCGCGTCGGCAACCGCCTTCTTTGCGGTTGCCTCGACCTTGACGACCGCCTTCTTGTTCGACTCGGCTTCAACAACGGCTTTCTTCGCAGTTTTTTCAACTGCTTCTACGGCCTTGCGATTGCTTGACGCATCGCTCGCAGCCTTTTTGGCCGTCTTTACCGCCGCTTCGGCTGTTGCAGCCGCTTCGCTAGTTGCCTTGGAGAGCTTGCGTTCTGTCGCGTTGGCCGCCTTGGTCGCGGTTTCTTCGACCTTCTTCACGCTCGACTCGATTTGCTTGGCGAGCTTGGCGTCGGCGTCGTCCATGCGCTGCATAATTGTCGCTTCGCTGACCGGCGTTTCGCCCATGTGCGAGGCGAGGTCTTGTTCGGTTGTGGCAAGCCTGTTCTTGAGGTCGTTGATGCGCTTGTAGGTTTCCTTGAACTTTTCGAGGACCTTGTCGTTCGACTCGGAAGAAACTTTTTCGATGAGCGTCTTCTCTACTTCGGCGATGCGGGCCTCGATTGCCTCGCGTTCGTCAACGCTTGCCGTATCAACGCGAGACTCAATTGCATCAACGCGGGCTGAGATAGCCTGTAATTCGGCAACGTCGTGTTCTACGCTTGAAAGGCGTTCGTTGATTGAGGAGTGGTCGTCTTCTATTGAGGCGAAGCGGTCCTTGAGCGTCGAGTGGTCGTCGCGCAAGTCTGCCACGTCTTTTTCAATTGAATCTAGTGAGGATTGGAGTTCGGGCGAAGCAGTTGGGGCTTTTTCGTACTTTACGTTTTCTAGTTCGTGTTCAAGTTTTTCTATGCGCATTAGTGCTGCTCGGTCCATGTCTTCACCTCCCTCAATCTGGTTTTTAGTAAAAGTAACGTTCTCCGAATAGTTTCGGTGGCCGCTGCGCAGCAAAGCATTGTTGTCGGCTGCGATTTCCTTCGTCTCGCGGATGCGATCCATCATTCCGAGTTCTTGCTTTCGCTCGATTCTTTCAATCTCGCGCTCGCTCTCCTTGAGCTTGGCATAGCCGTAGGCGTCTACGCCGAAAAGAATAGCGAATAAAGCGACTTCAATCAGTTCTAGAGCCATTTGCTGATACCACCGTATGATTAGGCCTACAAACCATATTTAAAGACTTCGTTACTGAGGGGTAGTAACAATTATTTGGTTTGGATGTCGTTTCGTATTCGTCGGTAAGCGGCCTTGAACGCGTGCAACGCGAGCGATACGGGTAATTCGTTGTTCCCGTAGTCGTTTTCGGGATGGTACTCGGTTAGCGTCACCACGCGCGGCGCGTGGAGCCTCACCGCGTGAAGGAGGCTCTTGGTTCTTACGAGTCCGGGCACGAATGCGGTCTTGACATCGTCCTCGGCCAAGCCATCTACGTCAACGTCAATCCAGTCCGCGTGTTCTATATCTGAGAATGACGCGTGCGACTTGCCAACGAAACCCGTGTTTTTTAGGTGGGTTCGTCCTCGCGCGGTGGTAAGCGCTTGTTGTACTGGTTTGGCCAAGCCATGAAAATGTATTCGACCCGGTTTTACTCCGAAGACCTGCACGGCACGACTAACGTGGTTGTCGGAAGTAAATCCGTCTGTAAGCGAGCAGTCCGGGTGCTGGTCTATTATGTGGCGCACGAGCTGCGGTTCTGCCGCGGCAATCGGGATCACACTGCCGTGATGCAGGCCAATTACGTAGAGTAGGTCAGTATCCTTCAGCCAGCGGCGGCCTATCTCGGCGTACTTTGCCGGTGTAAGCTTTCTTGCGTGTTCTCCAAGCAACGGGTCGGGATAGCTTTCGAGCGCTATGTCTGTCGGTATATGCCACTTGTTTGCATGCTCAACAATCCTTCGTGCAATCTCGTCGGTTACTAAGTCAAAGTTTGGCCTAGTCAGTGGAGCGTACTTCCACCCGTCTCGTCGAGTCATGCCCGAGCCAGGTTGGTCGGGGAACATTACTGTTGTGGGTACTACTAGAGTGCTCCAGATGCGGCGTCGGTCTGCACTGCTTATGCGTTCAGGCAGTTCGTTCTGCTCTAATTGGATTACTTTTACCCTGATTGGTCTTGCAGTTGCGCGACTTGTTTTCAAGCCCAGTCCACCGTCGGCGCGCTGCCGCGCAGGAATTCCAACGACCTTTTCTTCGGGTTGCTCACCCGCTCGTTGCGACTGCGCGGCTTGCAACCCTTGAAAAGCTCGACCAAAAAGGTCATGCCCAGTCCACCGTCGGCGCGCTGCCGCGCAGGAATTCCATTGCGGCGAACGCAGCGTTAGCGCCTTGACCAACGCTTGTTGCTAGTTGTAATCTCCCGCCAGTGCAGTCGCCCGCGGCGAAGACGCCGGCAACATTCGTCTTGCCGTCGCGGTTTATCTCTACGTAGTTACCTTTTGCGTGGGCTCCAAGCAAGGCGGCCAAATCCGCGCTCGAAGCGGTGCCGACTGCAACAAAGACGCCGCCGATTGGCTCAACCGTCTCGCTCCCGTCGGCTTGCTTGACCTTGATTGAGTTGATGAACGGTGAGCCGATTAGTTCGATTATCTTGTCTTTTCGGATGGCAATGTTGTTCTCTTTCAACAGTGCAAGCGAGTGTTCGGTCATCTTTGGATCGCTGCCTTGCGTAAATATGGTTACTTTGGATGCGTGGGGCGCTAGTTCGAGTGCTTCGTGCACTGCGTAGTCGCGGCTGCCAATCACGGCGACTTCCTTGCCTGCAAAGAAATATGCATCGCACGCCGCACAGTAGCCCAGCCCTTTTCCCACGAATGTTTTCTCGTTGGGCAACCCTGCAGAGGCTTTCTTGCTTCCGCTTGCAATTATTATTGTCTTGGCTTTGACGGCGGTGCCGTTGCTGGTTGTTATTTCAAAGTTGAGCGTTTCTTTTGAAGGCGCATCGGCGACGCGCTTGAGCGATACTATTTCTTCGTCCAAGAGCGTGGCGCCGAATGTCGTGGCTTGCTCCATTCCGGCTGCCATAATCTCTTTACCGGTAATTGTCCTTATCCCAAAGTAGTTCTCGACCACGTGTGCCATTGATAGCCCACTTGCTTTGGGCGAGCCGATTACGAGGGTGGAGTGCTTGCCGCGGGCCAGGTATATTGCGGTTTGCAGTCCCGCAGGGCCACTGCCCACTATTACTGCGTCGAATTCTTTTTCCATTAGAAGTGGCGTTAGGCCGGCAAGTATTTTATTGGTTGTGTCGGTATCCGCGCTGCAGGTGCCGGTTGCGTGCTGGAACACTTGGAGGTCTTTCGTTGGTCAGCGCCTTGCGCGGAGTTCTTTTGCCAGAACCCGGTGGGCGCCGGTCAGGTTGTATCTTGCCGTGTTTATGTTTATCCGGAGGATTTCAGCGATTTCTACGGGGTGGATTCCGCGGTTCCCCAGCAAGGCGCAGAGTGCAGGCAGTTCTGGCAGGCGTGCCTGCTTATTGAGGGAGTGGACTATTGTCGTGGCTTCTTCTGGCGAGAGTTTTGCGAACTGGCTTGGCGGGGCGTATTTTTGCGGGTATTGCTTTCGCGGTGGCGCGGGAATGCCGCGCTGCGCGAGGCCGTCCACGAACACGCGGAGTTGTTCTGGCGTCATTTCGTTCAAGCCGTATTCGCCGGGTTCGTTTATCCCGTGCGCTGCCAAGTATTTTGGGAGCGAGCCGTGGCCGAGAAACGTATTTCCCCTCTGCTTCCGGATAGCCAGTTGCTGGTATATTGCCGCTCGTTCGGGGTCGGCAATCCAGTCCGTGGGACGGTTGCCTTTGCCTTGTTCTGCCGCAGTTCTTGCCGCTTCCAGCGCGCGCCGCTGGATTTCTTCGTCAGGTATTCTTTTAGGCATATTTTCTATTAGTTCTATCGTTTAGAGAGCATGTCGGCGACTTCCTCGCGTGATAGGAGGGCGAGTATGCCGGCTAGGATGACGATGATTGCGACGAGTTTCCATGCGTCGTCCGCGTTCAATAACGCATTGGTTGCCGCTCCGGTTGCAGGGAGGCGCACTGTTTTCTGTGCGGTTGCGCCCTCGTTGCTTTGCAGGCGGAGGAAGACGTCTTGTGCGGGCACGTCGGAGAGTGGGGTGATGCGGACGTAGACGTACTCGCTTGCTCCGGGTGCGAGGTCGGGCGTGGTGTCGCTTTCAACCGCGTATTCGCCGGTCGAAGGAATGCGGGGTGTGACGCGCGTGGCGGGCATGTTGCCCGTGTTTGTCACGCTTAGCTTGAGGCGTACCCCGCCCGTGCCGGGCTGGGCGGTTGTTTCAACAATGTTGAAGTCGAGGCGGCTGTTGGGGAGCAGGACGTTGAGGGAGAGGCGTTGCTTGGTGCTTTCGAGTCCGGCTGCGGCGATTGCGCTGTAGGGGACTAGCGAGTCCGCGTAGTCTAGGGGTACGTTGAATGTTACTAGGTAGTCCGCGCTTTTTCCGGGGGCAATTGTCTTTCGTGGTGTGATGCTGGACCAGTATGCTTGCGGTAGTCCGTCGAGCCAGAAGTGGACGTTGTCAAGGCTGGTTGAGCCGTAGTTGAATACTCGGAACGTTTTTTGGGAGGGAATGCCGGCGAAGATGGTTGTTTCGGGTGCGAGTATGCGTAGTATTGAGTCGGTGCCGTTTGCCGAGGCGACGGTTGTCTTGAGTTCGACGACTTTTGCTCCGGCTGCCGAGTGGATTGTTATTGGTACCGTTAGTTTGCCGAGTTGCACGAGCGGGCCGGTTTGGATGATTATCGTGGCTTCACGCGTTGCGCCGGGGGATATAGTGAGTGAGGATGGGTCGATTATGAGGAAGTAGTCCTTTGCAACGGTGGGCGAGTAGCTGAACGAGTACGTGTTCTCTATCGAGCCGTTGTTCGTTATCGGTAGTGGGATGCGTGTGAGGCTGCCGCGGGTGACTGTGAATTCTTGCGTGCTTAGCGCGTCTATTCCTGTTACCGAGTAGACATTGATGCAGCTTGTACGCGTTGCCGCGATGTAGTTGCCGTAGCGCACGTTGAGCGTGTAAGCGTAGGTTCCGGGCGCCACGTTTGGCGGAATTATTGTGTTGATGCGTAAGGTGGTGGATTCGTCTTGTTTGAGTTCGAAGACGCGCTTGTCTGCGCGCAGGTAGGGCGCTATCGCGCTGCTCGAAGTGATTTCCGTTGTGAACGTGCCTGTGATTTCGCCGTAGTTCTTTAGAGTTACCTCGTCGTAGGCGTCCTTGTAGTGGAATGCGTTGAGGCACTGGGCCGAAGCGGTTGTCACTTGCAGGTTGAGCGATTGTGAGTAGACAAAGATTCGTGCGGGCAAGTCGAGCGTGACGCGGTTGCCAGCAGCATCAGTAACGGTAACTAGGAACGTGAACTCGAAGACGTTGGTGGGCGTGCCTATTGGGATTGTGACGCGTGCTTGCATTAATGCCGAGCCGCCTGCCTCGAGGACTTCCTCGCTGCCGCTTAACGTGGTTGAGAAGTGGTTTCCTTCACTGTTGCCAGAGCGGACGTTGAATATCCTTGTTTCTGGCGCGTTGTTGCTCAAGATTATTATATAGTCTATTACGTCTCCAGGGCGGGCGATGACGTCGCCGGTGGGCGTTATTGACGCGGTCGGCGTGCCGTTTATAGTGTTGTTGGGTTCGGTGCCGGTTACTGTGAGTGCGAGGTTGCGTTCGTCAAGGCACGCTCCGGTAATGCCGCCCCACACTTGCAGGGGAATAGAGTACGTGCCGTTTGCAAGGCCCGCGCTTGCTATTGACAAATGCACTGTCTTTGTTTCCAAGCCTGCTAGTTGGAGCGGGTCGGCCAAGTCAGTAAACGCGCAGTCAAGCTGTGACGGGTTGCAGAGCGTGTTTATTCTGGCTATCTCCGCGTTTTCGGCTAGGTTGCTTACTGAGATTGTGAATATTGCTGTCGCTGGTCGTTCGATGTCGATATTATCCGCTTGGATTGAGAGGAAAGAGCACGCCGCAGACGCGGTGTTGGCCATTATTAACAGGACTATTAACGCCTTAACCAAAGAGGAGTTGTTCATAAAATGCTTTTCTCGCCCCGCGTATTTAAACCCAGCTATTTTGTTTCACGTGCAGCCCGTTGAGCGATTCTAAACTGCGTGTACGCTGGTTTACTTCTTTTGTTTGCGTACGAGTTTGGCTTGTTTTGTCGCACGTTTTTGTGTAGTTGACTGGGAGTAAGGCGAGTATTTTTGGCGCAGCCTGTCGTAGTTGGATTCGCTTATCTTTCCGTCAATAAGCAACTCGTCGAGTTTGTCGAGCTTTGCACGGGCCTCGTGCGGGTTTAGCGCGTTCCTCGGGCTGCGGGCGACCACCACAAGCAAAGCTACTACGGCCAGTGCGAGGACGCCTAGGATTAGTAGTACTGTGTCGCGGTTAAGAAAGCCGCTTGACGGGGTGGGCGTAATTTTTATAGTCATGTTTGCCGGTGCAGCACTGGCTTCAGCGGGCGTAGTCAAGGTTTGCGTGGCGTTGAGAAGCATCTCGTTCGCGGAGTCTAGTTGCACGGCGAGGTGCTGGAGTTTTAACGCGTTGAGCAGGTTGTCCGAGTCGCCCGTGCGCAGCCACTCTTGGTAGTTGTACTGTGCGTGAATGAAGTAGTACTTGGCCCACGCGGTCTTGAACTTGTCCGTGTTGGACGCGTTAAGCAGGGCCTTGCTGGCTTCGCCCGTTGTTTTGTCCGCGTACAAGGCAATGGCTTGTCCGAATGCGTAGGCGAAGGATGCGTCGTAGGCCGCTGCAGCGTAAGCGCCGTCTTCGAGTTCGGCTTTAGCACGTTTGAAGTGGAACGCGGCTTCGGTATCGAGCTCGGAATAGTTTTCTGCCCGGGCAACGAGCTTCTTGGCTGTGTCGCGGAACGCGAGCTCGTCGAGCGGCTCGCCGCCGAACGAGTCGGCGATTGCAATCATTTCATCTGCGGCGTCAAGCCACTGGTTTGCTACCGCGAGGTCTTGGGCAACGGCGTTCGAGGAGTTCATGTCGGCATCAGCGTCGTCAAGCCGTGCCAGTGCCCAGTACTGGCGTAGTTCGGCTGCAACCGACCATTCAAGGTTTTCAAGCGTCTTGTTTGGTACTGGTTGAGCGCTCGACTTGTTGTCGAGCCTGTTTATCAGTTCAGTTGCCCGTTCTGGCGTGATGTTGGCGTTGGCATCAACTGCGAGAGTTATCTGCGCTAGGAATGCGGCGTTTGCCGCCGAGTAATAGTAGCCTTGCGCGAGCAAGTAACGCGACGTGTTCACACTCTCAAGCACGCTCTTGCGTATTATCGAGCTTTCAGGTAGTGCCAGCGCTTGCTTCTCGGCGTCCGAAACACTTTTCTCCGCGATTTGCTTGAGCGGCAGGTCGCCTTCAAACGACGGCGCTTTCGCCAGCACTAGCGGGGTAACGATGCGGGTTGGTTCCTCCACTGTGCTTCCCTGCGGCGAGAATGCGTACGTCACGGCTTCTGAAAGGTTTCTTGCCTCGACGGCCTGCATGCCCCACCTTTCTTGCGCACTTGAAGCGATGTCAACGTTCTCCTGCTCCTGCTGGCCCAAGGGCATGATGAAGAGTTTGATGCTGTTGTTGCCCGCGGCCTCGGCCTTCTTTACCACGCCACCAATCTTTCCGAACGAGCCGTCCTTCTTGATGGCGCCCGTTACAGCAGTGTCGCTGCGGAGTTTTTTGTGTGCGAACTCGGCGTAGGCCAACAGCGCAAAGGCCGCTCCCCCGCTTGGGCCGTCAATGACTTCGGCGTCAGTGTTGATGCGGTAGCGGAAATCGTATTTTGACGCGTCCTTGCCTGACAAGGCTGCCGCGGCACCAACTGCGTCGCGCAAGGACTGTTGGGTTTCAACGCTGAAGAATGAGTGCAGCGAGATGTCGATTTCGCCCGTGCCCGGCACGGCTTCGGCGGTGACCGTTGTTAGGAGTCCTTCGCCGTTCGAGCCGACGGCTGGAACGTAGATAGTACTAAGCGCCAAGGCGCTTGAAGAGAGGAGGATAAAAACAGCTAAAAGCGTTAATTGTTTGCGCATGATTGACACCCGTTGATACTTACACGCGCGGACTATAAAACGCTTAGCCAGAATCAGGGCCTACTAAGAATTGGCTAGCGGCCTAGCAGTCGGTTCCATGCGCGGCGTAACCGGCTTTTTGGTGCATCGGGTTCAGGAAAGCCATTCTTCAGCGCGTTCATCCACTCGTCGATTGGGACGGGTGTGTCAATAGGCAGGCCAAGCTTTTCTAGTTGTTCCACTCGCGGGTCGTCCGGCGCGTGCGTGGTTTTGACGTGAGTGACGCCGAGCGTCTTGAGGTGGGTAAGGCAGGCGTGCTCGAGTTGCGCGCCGAGGCCCTTGAGTGGCCGCTTTCCGCCAGTGTACCTGGCCGTGTAGTCCATTAATTTGTTTTTAGGGTGGTAAGTCCGGCTTATGCAAAGGGTTCCGCGTCTGTCGTATCCTATGAATCCTAAGGGGTGTTCCTCGAACCACAACGGCCGCCGTACTTCGCGCTCAATTTCTTCTTGGTGTTCTTTGTTGAGCGGAACTACCGTGATTAGACGGCCTTCAGCTTTTTCTGGTGATTCTTCAGTAATGGGTACTGCCGAGCGCGTTTTTGCACCGGGGTTGGGTCCACAAAGGTGGAACTCGTAGTACGGGCCGGTCAAGTAGTGTTTGACGTGGTAGATCGCGGCGTGCGTGTACTTTAAGCGAACCATGCATGCTTGTCGCTGGCTTGCTTTATAAGTATTGTCGGTCTAGCGCCCGATATCGCTTTTCAGCGCGGCTAAATCGTTTTCGCGCATGCGGACTTCGAGGACTTCGCGGTTGCCGAACATGTCAAAGTAGGACAGTTCGACTGTTACCTTTCCGAGTATTGCGTCTCCGCCCGCACGGCTGAGCGCTTCGACGTAGTTAGTGCGTACGGGAATGTGCTTCTTGCCGGTTTGTATGACTACGCCGTCGTCGTAGACGCTTATCTTGCCCAAGGTAGAACCAAAGTAGACTAGGTAGTCGCGTAACGGCTTTTCTTTCTCGTAATTGAACACGTGTTTCCAACCCGTTTACAAAAAGGTTAATAGGACTCCCAACCCTATATACCTGTCTAGACACTGTTGTGTCGAGAGCTTTTAATAATTGTTAGTGTAGGTGCTCTTGCTCATGGAACTCGAAAAAGAAGGCGACGTAACGTGGATTCTTCCGAAAACCGGCTTGATGCGCGTTCCAGTACGCGTTTTCGCCAGCGACAAGCTCTTGGCCAAGATGAAGCTCGACCGCACGCTGTTACAGGCAAGCAACGACGCGGCTCTGCCGGGCATTATTGACGCTTTGAACGTCATGCCCGACGGCCACGAAGGCTACGGCTTCCCAATCGGCGGAGTCGCCGCGTTCGACCCAGAGGAAGGTGGCGTGGTATCCCCCGGCGGCGTGGGATACGACATCAACTGCCTCCCCGGAGAAACAAAGGTACTTACCGATTCCGGGTATAAACGTATAGCAGATTATTCAACAAAAGATAAATTGGCCACCAAGCTCGGCGAACGTGTCGTGTTCGTCGAACCCCTACTATTCATGCAGAAACACGCCGACGCAGGTATCCGACTAAAAACGGAATCCGGTAGAACCGTTGTTGCTACGTCCGAACACCCAATTCTGACGCCCGCAGGAATGGTTGGCTGTGGCTTGCTTTCTGAAGGCGCGTTAGTACGAACTCTGGATAACGAGCGGCTTGAGTGGGAGCGTGTAAGCGATATTCGACCGGAAAGCATAAACGATTTCGTCTACGATTTTACCGTAGCCGGAACGCACAACTTTTTCGCCGACGGAGTAAACGTATCAAATTGCGGCGTGCGCCTGCTCGCCACGAACAAGACTGTCGACGAATTGCAGCCGAACATCAAGGAGCTCGTCGACCGCCTCTACGCAAACGTGCCAGTCGGCGTCGGTACCAAGAGCAAGGTGCGTTTCAACACGATGCAGCTCGAAGAGCTAGTTACAAGCGGCGTCGACTTCGCCGTGTCGGAAGGTTATGCCACTAAACGCGATAAAGAGTACTGCGAAGAGAACGGGCGTATTGCCGGCGCGGACTATTCTAAGGTGAGTGACAAGGCGAAGAGCCGCGGTGCGCCGCAAGTCGGTACTCTCGGCAGTGGAAACCACTTCATTGAAATCCAGAAAGTCGACAAGATTTACGATGTGCAGACGGCTAAAGCATTCGGCTTGACGCAGGAAGGACAAGTAACGGTAATGATTCACTCGGGCAGCCGCGGCTTCGGCCACCAGATTTGTGACGACAGCGTGCGCTTCATGCTTACAAACGCGAAAAGAAACGGGCTGGAGTTGCCGGACCCCGAACTATCAGCCGCACCGCTTGGAACGATAGAAGCGGACGATTACTTTTGCCAAATGAATTGTGCAGTCAACTACGCGTTCAACAACCGCCAGTTCATGACGCACTTTGTGCGCCAGTCCTTTGCCGAAGCCCTCGGCGGCGACTGGGAGGACCACGGCCTCGACTTGGTTTACGACGTGTGCCACAACATCGCTAAATACGAGGAACACGTCGTTGACGGCAAGAGCCGCAACGTGTGCGTGCACCGCAAGGGCGCTACTCGCGCATTCTGGGCCGGACGAAAAGAAATTCCTCAAGCTTACCGCTCGATTGGCCAGCCCGTCATCGTTCCGGGCAGCATGAACACCGCTTCTTACGTCTTGTGCGGCCTTCCCGGCGCATCCGTGTCGTTCGGCTCGTCGTGCCACGGCGCGGGCCGCGCAATGTCGCGCCACGCCGCACTCCGCGAGTACGATGGCGTTAAATTACAGAAGGAAATGGAGGACAAGGGCATGGCCGTACGCGCGCCGTCGCCCAAATCCCTCGCCGAAGAGGCAGGCGGTGCTTACAAGGACGTTGACGAAGTCGTCGCCACCGTAGCAAAAGCTGGCATCTCCAAGCTTGTAGCCCGATTGACGCCGTTAGGCGTGATCAAGGGTTAACAAGCGTTTTTATTACTCTCCCCCAATAACGCTTTACAATGGTTTGGCAGGATTCTTGGACGGACAAGTGGAGCTTCTTTTCAACGCCCGCCGGACGGCTCGTGCTCTTCCCGTTAGTTGGCATTTCTTTCCTCGTCTTGTGGGCGGGAGTCTTCGCCTTGCTTTGGCTCGCCATAGAAAACGTCCGCGCGCCCCTCATCCGCTTTGTCCCGATATCGTTCGGATTGTTCTTCTGGACGATAATCGCGATTTGGGCGTCCTTCTACCTTATCACGAAGGCCTTGCGCAAGCCCCAGCCCGTTCTAGGGTTGACCGAGGCCGCGTTTACGTTGAATGAAGCCGACGAATTGCACGAACTGCCGTTCAAGAGCGTTGCCAGCGTCACTGTGACGCGCAGTGAGCGCGAAGGCGTGCCTTACCACGCCGTATTCGCACTAACGAACAAGAAAGACTTTTCAGTCCAACTATTCGACCGCTCGGGCTTTGTAGCGGCGTGCCGCGCCGAACCCGAACTGCGTTACAAGTTAAGCCACAAGCTTGGCAGCAAAGAGGAATAAAAAATGCCGGTAAGAACTGCAATGCGGATTTTCGAAGAAACCAAGCTCCCAGACCTTAACCACTTGTTTGCTAGCGCGTACTCGATAGAACGTCGCCACGCCGACGGGTTCACGATTAGAGTTACGCCGGTCCTTATACCTGGCGCCAACCACGCAACGCTTAAAGACCTCGTCGACCGCGCCGCGCTCGGTGCCGTCCAAGAAACACAAAAAGAATTGGATACAAAAGCGGTAAGCCACGACGCGCGCCAAGTCTCGGGTGAAAACGAGCTAATACGCGTGTCCTTCGCACGAAGATTCTCAGTACTCCGAAAGAAATCCCTGCCTGAACGAAAAGAAGTACCGTTAGAACCCGGGATTGACGTGAAATAAAATATGCCTATACGAACCGCTGAAGAACATTTTCGAGCCGGAGTCGCCAACTTGAACGACATGTTTTCAGACGTGGCTGGCGCCAAGCCAATTCAAATGCATGAAACGGAAGAGCCTTACGAGGGCGGGCCGCGTACCGTCTTCAGGTTCGGCATAATCGCTCACAAAGACCCAAAGTACAAAATGCTCCGACAAATTGCAATTCGTGCGGCAGAAAAGACGAAAATAGCAACTAGAACCCAGATAGATTACGGATTAGACGTAGTAAACGAACAAGCGCACGACGGCTCGCCCAAAACCCTCTTGATACGCTTCCTTCTCAGTAACAGCCCGATAACCAAGACTCCCGAACGCCCCCACGCCGCGACAGATTCAACCAAACCAGAAACAGATTAAACTATTCTCCCCAAAAAAAGATATCAAGCGCGGCTTTGGTCTAGTGGCATGATATAAGCTTCCCAAGCTTAGGACGCGGGTCCGATTCCCGCAAGCCGCACTCTGCCCTAGGCACAATGCGTGCACGGCACGATAACGCGAGAGTTCGCATTCCTGCGGATGATGTCGCGTTTCTGTGCACGAAAGCCAATCCGACCATCGACCTGACCCTGTCGAA
>MNVH01000037.1:0-4539 GCA_001871595.1 Candidatus Micrarchaeota archaeon CG1_02_55_22
TTATTCCTAATTGATTTAGGATTTTTTTGTTGTGTGTGGATGGTTATATTTTTATGGATCTGACCTGCCTGTCCGCCTTGGGCGGATCCCTACGGACGTGATAAATAATTTGGACATCCCAACCAAAACAAAACCATCAATATCTCTAAAATATAGGGTACAAACCCTATTTTTTTATGCACAGCCAAAATTGGTAGCTGGTCTTGACAAAACGTCAAAAATGTGTTATATTATTTTGTTAATTTGAGAATTGTTTAGGTACAATTTCAATCTTTATTCTCTATCGTCTGGTTAGGTTTTGTACAATGTAAATCTAGCCAGCACCGGTAGGGACAAGTCGCGACTTGTCCCTACGCGAACATATTTGAAAACTGGTCAAAGGTCTTGACAAAACCATCAAAATATGCTATACTAGCTTGTTCATTAAAATGAAATATTAAACTAATTATTGTCTTCTGAGAGATAAGCCTCAACATAATGATACTTTTCTCTCAGCTGACAAGCTGAAAATATTCCCGATATGGCATATAATGTGCTGTAAAGGGATATAATCTTTACAATTTACCAGTGTGGCAACACTACAAAACAAGCAACGAAGAGAAGAAAGGGCTTCCTACACGGTCAAGACTTAACTATAATAAATATATATAGCTAGGTGCTGACCGTGTGGGAACCCCGTGTGGGGTTTGAGGACTGTCCGTCCATTCGGACGGCGATCATTCCTTACACGGTGTTCCTGGTGTTCTTCTTCTTTCTTCGGAGGTTAAGTTCGTGAGAACCACCATCAATAGCAACGTCACGATCCCTCAACAGGAGATCAGCCTGCCGATGACCTTGGTCATCGGCAACGACAGCAACAACGACAACACGACCACACGCGTCAACGACGGCAATCGACGTTCCTGGATCTTCGGGCTCGTCTGGACCCTCGTCGGCCTCGGCATTCTCGCGATTCTCGTCGCCCTCATCTGGGGTGCATGGCGTTCGATGCCCGAGCCGGCGACCATGGTCGACTACAGCTCGAACTTCACCAAGATCAACGAGAAGCTCGACAAGATCAACACCGCCGCCACCGACGCCGCGACCGCCGCGACCGCCGCCCAGAACGCGTCCGAGACCAACGGCCGCATCCTCATCCCTGTCGCCCGACGTGTCAACGCGAGCGGGAAAGTTCTTGATCGAGCTTTCTCCGTTCGTTACGACGTCGACGGCAACGTGGTTGGTGCGACCAGCCTCGACGATGTCCTGGCTGCAGCGAACCGCGCGGTCACGGCGGCTGAGGCTCGCCCGCGCGTCATCGTTCGACGAGTCGAGGCGAAGGTCGACATGACCGAGACGAACAGCCGTTTGAGTGCGATCGAACGGGCCCTCGCCGATCAGACGAAGCCCGTCCTCGAGCGAGTGGAGTAAGTGCCACACTGGTGACCCGAGGGTCGTACGAAGGTCGAACGAAGCAGAAATGCTTCTTCGACTGGACACGACCCCCGGGAACCCAGTGCATTACACTGATGAAAAATAATATCTGAATAATATTTGTTTCATATTTGATAAATATTTTACAAATACTAGACGAATATTGAACAGATATAAGACAAATATTAAACGAATATTAAAATAGTTAGATATCAAATACCTCTTGTTATAAAAAAACGATGACAGGAAGTATGTGCTATCCAGCACAAAAAATGTTCATTACAATTCACTAATTTTTTGAGACTAAATATAGAATAAGAATAGATAGGAATAAGAAGAGAATATATTCCTCCTTTGGTTTTTGAGAAATCCAGTGTGGTGAGGACAATTATTTACGTATTTTGTAATTTCGTATGTAGTTGTCCTTGCCGCAACGAGCCGCCCCGCTCGGGGCTAAAAACCCGCGTGGCGGGGTGGCAAGGGTTTCTTCAACCATGTGGAGGTGAACAATGAGAGCGCTCGTGCGCTTCGTTGTGGGGCTGTGTCTGTGCCTCACGACCGTCCTTGTCTTCGGACAGGACGCGAAAGCAGACCAGTGGGTCGAGACCTACCGGGTGTCATGCCCGGACGGGTCAAAGACCCTCGACGTCGCCTGCACCTCGCAAGGGGAGCAGGTGACACTCCGGTTCGGCTGCGGGAGCCGGATCGCGACGTACACGTACACTTGTCACACCCCCGATGTGGCACCGTCGCTTCAACCTCGGGTGGAGAAGCTGGAAAGCCAGCCGATCCACCCCGAGAGTCCCGACATCGGCTGGTTCAACTACCAGCTGTCCCTCCACACCAGTGGCCTGATGGTCGCCGGTGAGCTCCCGCAGACGTTCTACGTCGGCGGCGAGTTCTCCGCCCAGCTCCGGCTGGGTGGCAAGTGGTGGATCGACGGTTCGCTCGGCCTGGGTTATGCCCGGGTCGGCCACAGCGACAACATCGCCCTCTCTGACTCGTTCGGAATTCAGTACCGCTTCAACGCGGACTGGAACTTCGGATTCGTCGCGCGCCATTACGTGGTGCTCGACAACGAGGGCGACGTACTCCAGGCGGTCCTGCCCGTTCTGGAGATCACTTACAACATTTCTGAAGACCTCCAGGTCGCTATCAACGGCGGCGCGGGCTGGGGGCACTACCGGGTGAGCGAGCGAGTCTCGGCTGAGTCCTCTGTGGCTCCAGCCGAGTACCGGAACACCACCCGTGACAGCCTCACCGGAACGTTGGGACTGAGCCTTCGGGCACGGTTCTAGCTTTTGGTGAGGCGAGGTGAAGGCTAACACCTCGTTAAAAAAAATCGGTCAACGTTCGATTCCAGCGTTCTTTCGTCTTTTCTTCAGATGGTGGCGCCCCAGCCTTAAATGGAGCTTGTTCAACTCATGAAGAACAGTTCGTTCAATCTCGTGGTCGTGGCGCTCTTCGCCATGACCTTCTCGGCTGTCGGTGCTTGCACTGATGGCCAAGGTATCAACCAGGCGGTCGGTCAGAAGACCGTCGGCCTAAACGCTGATGGCACTGGCCCCGCAGACAACTGCGAGGCCAAGTTCAACCCGCCCTCGGTCGATCTCGGCCTCTCGTGCAACGACGTCGTTGACTGTTTCGAAGTCGCTCCGACGCTCAAGTCGGGGGCTCCGGCTCCCGTGTTCTGTGTCACGCAGGACGAAGTCAATGATTTCGGCTGGTCGCAGGCTCTCGTGAACAAGTGCACTGCTCAGCTCGACACGGATGGCGACGGCGCGGGAGACGCGTGCGACGACGACATCGATGGTGACAAAATCGCCAACGACGTCGACAACTGTCCACTCATCCCCAACGCCAACCAGCTCGACAACGACCACGACGGCATGGGCGACGTCTGCGACCCCGACGATGACAACGACGGGATCCTCGACGGCGTCGACAACTGCCCGCTGGTGGTCAACACCAACCAGCTCGACACGAACCACGACGGTACCGGCGACGCGTGCGAGGATGACTCGGACGGCGACGGCATCGACGACGTGGACGACAACTGCCCGACGGTCGCCAACACCGACCAGGCGGACCTCGATCAGGACGGCACAGGCGACGCCTGCGACTCCGACATTGACGGCGACACCGTGCTCAACGGCGTCGACAACTGCCCCATGGTGGCCAACACCGACCAGCTTGACACCGACAACGACGGACTCGGCGACGTCTGCGACCCCGACATCGACAACGATGGCGTGCTCAACGGCGTCGATAACTGCCCGCTCGTGGCGAATCACGCCCAGCTCGACAAAGACCAGGACGGCACAGGCGACGCCTGCGACTCCGACATTGACGGCGACGGCGTGCTCAACGGCGTCGACAACTGCCCGCTGGTGGTCAACACCAACCAGGCTGACCTCGATCACGATGGAATTGGCGACGTCTGCGACGACGATTGTGACGGCGACGGCGTGGTTGCACCCTGCAACTACGACGCCGACAACGACGGCTTCATTCCTCCGGCTGACTGCATGGAGGGTGAGGCCAGCGTGCACCCGGGCGCGACCGAGATCTGCAACGGCGTCGACGACAACTGCGACGGTCATACTGATGAGGGTGGTGACAATCTCTGCACGACCGGCAAGGTCTGTGCAGGGGTGCAAGGATGTGTCGTGACTCCGCCGGTGGCATGCGAAGCCGCCGTTGACTGCAACGACAACAACGTCAACACTACGGATACTTGCGTCGCTGGCGTTTGCATTCACACAGCCGTCCCCCCGACGGGAACGTGCACGGTGAACGCCGACTGCCTGACGACCCAGGCGTGCATCGCCGGAACCTGCCGACTCAAGGCGGTTCCTGGTCAGTGCTCGCCCTTCGCCATCACGGTGAAGGGAATCGCGCCGGCCAAGGCGTACATTGAGTGGTACAACTCCACCAGCCCCGCGCCGACGAGGAACGGGGTGGTCGTGGATGGGACGTACCAGTCCGTGCTGGGTGAGTGCTCCGCCATCGCGTTTGATTTCGCGGTCGGCGAGTGCAACTGCCACACGGTCCTCGGGGATTCTCCTTGCCAGGAGCTTCCCGCGTCCCCCGGCACTTTCGGGTGTCGGCACAACCAGCAGTAGC
>MNVH01000037.1:4560-4981 GCA_001871595.1 Candidatus Micrarchaeota archaeon CG1_02_55_22
GTAGCTGGTGTACCCACCTCTCTTTGATCATTAGCGATGGTCAAGGGGAGTAGTCCAATACATCGCTGAGTGGGGATCGTCAAAACCCCTCTCGTCCATTCTGGACAAAAGCCACTTCCGGTGGTAGAACAAAGACAAAAAGCCTGTTGGGAAGCGCGGACATTCGTTCGCACTTCCCGACGGCCTCAACACCGGCTCTCTTTACCTAACCAGTATCGAGAGCCATTCACCTTTCTTCTTTAACACTGATTACACTGATTTTTAAAAGATTATACTGATGTGATTGAGTGGTTAGAGGGTAGAGGTGATTATATTAGACAGATAAAAATTATAATGGTCTGGTAAAACTAGACACAAAATATGGTAAAATGAGATGGTAAAAATAACCCCAATCATATGACCAAATCACCTCGGATATTCA
>MNVH01000016.1 GCA_001871595.1 Candidatus Micrarchaeota archaeon CG1_02_55_22
GTTCTGAACAAGCCACCCTGCAAGAATACTGTTCGAAAGAAGCTGGTAAGGAAAAACGCTGCTAAAATAGCTCATCAGCCCCCTGAATTTATCGAGCGCTTTGAAAAAAGCACGTTCCTTAGTGTTAAGTTGCAAGGAGCGGCCTGCGTTCGTGTAATACCATTCGTTTGCTTTCTTTTCGTTGATTTCCCTCAAGATTAGCCACAGCTCACCCGTGAAAACGTGCCGCAGCGTCCGGCCAGCAGCTCGTCGAAACTCGAATAGGTACGCACGCAAGAAATCCCTAAAGGCCTGGTCGCTCCAGATAGTTTGGACAAATTGCTTTATCGCGTTCTTCGTTATGTTGATTGACGAAAAGCCATCAGATTCTGTTTGTTCTTTGATTGCCACCAACCACTCGGTGACGCTATCGCTCCAGAGATTGAATAACGCCTTTTCATTAAGCTCGAAGTATTGCGCCTTATCCCTCGTGGTTTTGTCCATAAGACGCGCGTTCTCAAGCAAGCGGAGCTGGCGCGTAACCGTCGAGTTGTCCTTCCCGAGCTCACGGGCCACATCCACAGCATAACGTGGTTCTTTACTGAAGCACGCGAGAACCTGAAAAAGTTCAGGCGAGTCTAGAATTGGGTGCTTTTTTTCCACGACAGAATTACGGTGCCAAAGAGAAAAAGGTATTGGATTGCATCAATACAAACCTATAAATATTATAGCGCAGTATGGATTGCAGGCCTGCAAACCTATGGAATACACAAACTGGACCTTCTCGTTGCCTGCTCCGATGCTTGCCGAATTGAGAGCCCGTCGGGAGAAAATTGGCGTGCCAATTGCCCGCCAGATTCAGCTAGCGCTAGAGAAAGCAGGTTACGGCAAGGCACTAGGGGGCGGCCGCTAAGCAGGATAAAAAAAAGGCCGAAGCCCAACCGGGCCTCGGGGTTGCAGGCGTTCTGGAGAACGGCCGCGGAGAGTCACTCATGACGAAGAAGAATTTTATTGGAACGGACGGCAAAAAAACTACCGCAAAAATTCGTGGCCGTCCAAAACGCGCGGGACCACGCTGCCCGCGTTGTAATCGAGTCCTAGCCGGCGACGCGTCTTATTGCTCGGCCTGCTCCTGGCGGCCGTATGCTCTGCGAGTTAGTTTAACCGAACTTGTTGAGGTGGCCGCTAATGCCTGAGTCCGTGCCGCTGGACGCAAAAGGCGGGATTCTAAAGAGCCGCAAGCTCGTTTGGGTTCCAATCGGCGGACGCGTTTACGCGTACCAAGTAAGAAGTTTCCGTGGACTGGCTTATCCTCAACAAGAAGGAGTGGGCGACGAATTTGACGACAAGCCCCGCAAGAGCAAGAAGCCGGGGCCGTGGTTCGTCGAAGTTTGCGGCCACCGAATAGACAACCCGACCGACGTCTTAACCGAAAACCTGCAAATGCCTCTTTCGTTCTGGGAGTCGTGGGAGCGCGGCGAAGTGCCAGCGCTGGAAGGCTGCGAAGTATTCCGCCACCTGCTCGCCGCGCTCAAGACGTTCAACGATTCGCCCACGCTCGCGGGGACGATTACCCACGCGGTAGGCGTCCTTAATTCGTGGGCGTGGCCGTGGTTGGAAACCGCGCCCCGCGTTTGGATTACGTCGAAACCCGGCGCTGGAAAGACCGCGCAGCTCGAGACAATCACCATGCTCTCGCGCGGCGGTCGCCTAGAAAGCGACTTGTCCGGCGCTGGATTCGCCCGCGCTCAACAAACCGAGTTTATTTCTTGGGGCGTAGATGAAGCCGATTCACTCTCCCGGCGTTCTAAATCCGCCGAAGAAGAGTCTAGCCCGCTGATTACGTCGCTTCGGCAGGGTTACCGTCGCGGCGCGTCATACTCTCGCGCTAACAAGGACGGCAGCACGACAACGATTCCGATTGCTGGCCCTGCGGCTTATACTTCGGTCATGGACGTTGATACCATGCTGCAAGGCAGGAGCATTAAGTCCGATTCCGTCGCGTCGCGTGATTCCAGGCTGCCGGTTATTCATACGGCTAAACGGACTTGGCTGCTTCGGTTGAAGGGCGAGCTTTACGCGTGGTTCATGAACTCGGCAAACCTGCCCTTAACGCCCGTCGAGGAAACTGAAGCGGATTATGCCGCTCTACCCCATTTGGATTATTCGCTCGAAACCAAGAAGCAGCGTCAAGTAATTTTTGACGTTGCCGTGAACGGCTTTTCGACTGCGGAACTGGCGTTCTTCCAGCGGTACCGGGGGCGCGCCGCCGAACTCGCGTATTCGGTTGCCACGTTGGGGCGCGTCTTTGGCTTGACTTCTACGGATTACGACGACCTCCGGAGTGCGTTTGACGAGTTACAAATCGAGCTTGATTCGCCACCGGAAGGAGCGCCCGCACTACTGCTAGAAACTTTACGCGCCAAGTTCGCGGGACAACTCATCGGTTTTGAGGTACTCCAACGGGAGGTTCTTGCCGAAGTCGCCACGCGATTAGGGCAACCCATCGGAAAGAAAGCACAAGGTGGCGTTATTAGAGAGGCGGGAATACCCGTCGAAGCGGTACGACACAAGAACGCGGGGAAGGTCATTATTTTGACTGAACCGCTGAAAGCTTTGCTGTTTACTGTCGAGAATGACGATAATGACAGTAATATAAGAAAAGGCGAACAAGGCGACAACCAACCTTCCGAAGTTGCTGTTTCTTCTGTCATACCGTCATTGTCATCATTGCCGTCATTGCCAACCGTCAAGGTTCGCCTCTGCCGAGACTACGGCGGCCTGACGGGTGGCGAAGAACAGGAGCTTTTCAAGGCTGACGCCAGTCGGTTGATTGCCGAGGGCGTGGCGGAGGCGATGGACTGAATGGTGCGGATTACGGGGGATTGGCGCTGCCTGACTGAGTTCGGCGGGTGCGGCAAGTATTACGACTGCAACCGGAAGACCTGTCCCAACTGCGGCAAGGACACGGTTGGCGCGTATGCTGCTCGGAACGCGCGGCGCATCATCGAAGCGTGGCCTAGTGCCTCGCCAAGTGCGGCCGCGTTGGTGCGTCCTGCATCGAAACAAGGGCAACCTGATAACGCGGGAAACCGCGAGATAGGAGGAATTTAGCATGACTAAACGAAACAAGCAGGCGACGAACAAACCGCCCGCGGCATTCAAGCCGGCGCCGGGCCCGCTGTTCGGGACGGCACACCCTGAGGTGCTCCCCCGATGTGACAAGTGCGGCCACAAAATAGAGCACCCGCCGCTAATCGAGTACGCGAACACCTCGACCGTCTTTCGCGGCCCGGCGTACTGCTCGATATGCTTGACCGACAACGCTGACGTCGACGACGCGGAAACCCTAGACGTCCGCCGAAACAAGGACTACTGCGTTTTCTGTCCCGAGTCCGAAGGCCACGCGCCGGACGAACTATACAGCGAAATTCTCGGCTTCCCCGTTTGCATCGAGTGCTACAACCGGCTGAACGCGCTAGCCAGCTATTTCAAGCACCGCGAGGACCGCGCGCGCAAGCAAGAGAAGAAAGCCGCCGGAGGCAAGAAGCCATGATTACTCCGGCGCTTTGGACGTTGCACCCATTACGGCGGCCGACTACAGAGGAGCTAGCCGCTTCGCTAAACGTCAGCAACGAGGTGGTGTAAAGTGACTGAAGAAAAAGACAACGAGAACTGGGACAACTGGGCCGCGTTTAAAGCGACGAGTCCGGACTTGGTGCAAGCGATTTTCGATATTCCAGGTTATGCCCCTGCCCTGAAAAAGTGGCGCGGCCAAGGTGTGATAAACACCCACCCAAACGCCATACCCCTAGCGGACACTTACGCCGCTGAATACTGGAGCACAAAGCACGCAATCCTGACGTTGTGGGCTGCGGTCGGCGCCCTAGCTCGACAAGTGCAACTACTAGAGGGGCGCGTGGAGGAGCTGGAAGCGGAGGACGATAACGACGACGCCGAGGAGGATTCCGACTCGGCGGGAGTAGTTGAGGAGTAGATTGTCAAGAGAACATGAAGGTAGGTAATCAAATTAAATTGGTGACAAAATGGCGGTAAGACCGGATACAATCAAGCAGTGGCGAGTGAAAATCGCGGACAAGCAGTATGCATGCGCCCGAATAGTGCGGTGGCCCAATGACAAGCAAAGCCTAGTCGTCGGCGTCGGCATGTTGCACAACAACGCGCTTATCCTGAAAACCTACGCTTGCCTGCCACCGAAAACCGAGGCCGCCAACGCCATGATTACACTACTAGCCCGAGCTCGAAGCTCCGGGCTGTTGGAGGATTGAGAGAATGAAAACCGTTTTACTCGGAGTGCTCGCGGCCGCGCTATTGCTGGGCGGTTGCCTCGGCTTGTTCGGCGACGGTGGCGCTCCAGCGCCCGACGCCAACGCGACGACCGCGCCAACGCCCGCGCCGCAAACGTGCCCGTGGTGGTCCGTGGGTGGCGTCGGATGCAGCAGCACCA
>MNVH01000010.1 GCA_001871595.1 Candidatus Micrarchaeota archaeon CG1_02_55_22
GCGAGACCGAGAAGTATCCCGGCGTCATTACCTTGCCCGCTTCGGTTACTAACATCATCGAGCGCTCGCTGAAAGAGACGAACACCATGCCGCAAGAACGCGCCGACCAGATAGTGACTGATTTGCGCGAGGGACGGCCGATTGCGCAGCAAGACGCGGTTGATGTGGTTACTGCGCTTGACAAAGCCGTGGTTGAGAGCGTTGTCTCGTCGAGCGATGCCGCCGAAGCAAAGCAGGCCGTGCCAAAAGCCGTTGCCGCAACAGACCAGTCTGCTGCAATAGCCGAAGCCGTGAATTCGGGCGCGCCCTTGTCGGACAGCCAGCGCGAGGCGGCAATGGCTGCGGTTAAAGCGGAACAGCAACGCATCGAGGCCGCGGCTGCCACTGCGCCCGATTCGCCCGTGACGGGAATCAAGCTCTCCAACGTTGTCGCCAAGCCGGGTGCAGAAGATTCGGCTCGCGAGCTTAACACTGCGCTCGAACAAGTCGGTGCCCTGACGCACTTTGTGACTGATAACAAGATAGTCGACCTCGCGGGAACGGATGAAGCGGGCAATTCGGTGATACGGATTGGAGACAAGGCTACTGGCGAGTTCCAAGAGTTCAAGGTCACGGGTCCGGCGACCAAGGACGGCACGGCGGCGGTGTTCCCAACCGACCAAGGCCCGGTCAAAGTCGATGTCACGGTCAATCCTCAAACGGGCGCGCCCATACTCAACTTGAACGCGCCTAATAACATTCAAGAGAAAGCGCCGCTCGTGTTGGCGCAGAGTCCTGCAGGAGGATTGCTTTACTACGATCCTGCTACGGGTACGTGGCAGGTGCGCAACGGTTTCGCCGTGCCCGCTGACGCGTCGTTCCGTCAGGGCGCGTCGTTCTTCGGCGGGGACAGTGGTACTACTGCTGTTGGCGAGGGCAACCGTTTGGCGTACCAGAACCCGCTCTCCAACACCGGCGGCTCGTCGAACAACCCACTACTCGCTTTACCATCGTGGAGCGACGGAATAGTAGGCGGGCTCATGCTCCTAATAGTGTTGTTGGGAGCGTTGTTCGTTCGCAGGCGCGGCTAGTAGCTGATTAGGTTCATTACGGACTAAGCGTCTTTGTTTGCGTTATATAGTTGAAGGTCTAGGGCCGGCCAGTGGGCGGGCTCATTCTTCGGCGTTGAATGTCGCCAGCGCGTCCCCGCATTCCGCGTAGTATCTTGTCGCGTTCCGCGTCAGGCGCGCTTTCGCGCAAGGGCCAAGTTGTCTTGCGCGTGCGTCCGCCCGTGCGTTCTCGCGGGACTTTTTCCAGTATCGCGTCGCGCGCGGCGCGGAAGTGTGACGCGATGCTGATGAGTTCGTCGTATCTGAGTCCTACGAACGAGCGGGGTGGAGTGAATCCAGGAATGATTCCCGCGAGCGCGTGAGACAGGTCTTGCATGCGGCCTAGCGCTCCAACTATGGGTGCGCGGTGTTCTGTTGCCATCAGGTACGCCAGCTTGATATCCATGTTGCCGCCGTTCATTTCTTCTCGAGTTGGTGTGGCGTTTGGCCTTCCTGCGGTGGCTGGGTCAATGCCGTCTGGACAGTTGTAGTAATAGCAGAAGCGGCGCCAAAGCCGGTCGGTGGATGCAGCTATTGATGCTTGCCGGTTTGCAATCTCGCCCAGTTGTCCGCTGCCGGGTACTGCGGGCGTGCCGGGTCCGGCGGGTACTGGCATGCGGCCTAGTTCTGTTGCCAATTGAGTCCGTCTAGCGCACGGCGGCATGCCGCGTATTTTCTGTTCAAGTGTTTCGCGCGCGTGCTGTGCGGCCTCAAGCGAAGAGTCTAGGTTTGCTGCATTTCTTTCCGCTTTGTACCCTGATTCGCCAGGAGTTCTGCGGCTATCTGGGTGTACTGCGTCTACGTCTTGTTCGGCGTGCATGCCGAAGCCAGTGTGCGTGTGAAGTGTTACTAGGTGTTCGTGGAGTAGGTCGATGAGTTCTTCAGTGTGCTCGTCCATGAGCAAGTCGCGTTTTTCCCTCAGCGCTTTTATAGTGTCCGCATCGTAGCGGATGTGTTTGTAGGTATGATGGTACTCCTCTGGGAGTTCATCGTTTCCTACGTGTAGTTTTATTGGGTCAGTCATTTTGTTCACGCTGCCTGTTTTTGGTCGCCTTGCGCTGCTGGTGTGGGGGCTTGCCCGCGGGCTCGCTGGGCGTTGTCGAGTGCTACGACTTCTGTTAAGGGCATGTTAAAGCGTTCACCGCGCTGGCCGCGCATGCGTACTGCTTCATCGCGGCTTGCGGAGGAGAGTGTCTGGCGTAGTAGTGGTAGCTGAGCCAAGTCCATTGCCATTTGCACTATGCGGTTCTCGCGGGCGTCAGTCGGGTACTGCATGCGCGCAGCCATGTGTTTTACTTGTTCTTGCAGTTTAGCTGGATCCTCCCAGTCTAGGTTTGCTTGTAGGAGCTGTTGGAATATCATGTTCCGGGAGTTGTCGCGTTTCTGCATGAAGTCGGGTGCGGCGCCGGCGGGTTTGAAGTAGTAGTCTGGCCAGCGGGTAGCCATGTCTTGAAGTAGACGTACTTGTGCGCCAAGTTCCCACAGCATTGAGTGGTCGCAGTTGTTGCGTATACGCCAGAAGTAGTGGTCTAAGTCCGTGCGGTTAGCCTTTAGGGCATTAACTATGTTTCTTGCTACCTCCATCTGCTTACCCGTAGTGCCGATAGGGAGCTTTTCTTGGGATACTGCGTCAGGCATGAGTGCCTTCTTTGCCGTGGCCATTATCGCTCCACGTCTGGCCGTGAGCGTTTGGGCGAGGTTCTGTCCGCTGCCCTTCCAGTATGCTTCAATTACGTCGGTGACTGCCTTTGACGTGAACAAACTGCGTGCCAGCTCGCTACCGCGCGAGGTGTCGAAGTTGCCTTGGTCAAGGAAGTGTGATGGTTCGAGGAAAACGGCTTTTACTGGGCCGGGCAGCGTGCCTGCCGCGGTTGGTGTGCCATAGCCATCCACTATTCCGTTCGCGTCAACTTCAACGCCTAATGTGTCCGTGTAGGTTAGGGCGCCGCCTTGGCTAATCGCACGGTTTTGAAGCGCGCTCTGCGTTTCGATGCGGTTGTACAGGCTGTAGACTTGTTCTAATTCTAGTTCCGAGAGGTTTGTCGCGCGGCCGTTGAGGTTCTGGCCGTTCACGCCGATGCGGCGCAGGTTGGTAATGAGCATGTCTTTGACGAGGCGTTGTGCATAAGAATTAATATCCGGGTCATCGTTGAGTAGCCCTTCGAGAATCCCGCGTCGCACGCCGCCGCGAGCGTACTCGTCGCGTTCGCCGATATAACTGCCTTTTAGGTCGTAGTAGAGGCGGTTGAGCCGGGCGTTGCGGATTATGGCTTCGTCGCGGTACTGGGGGATGATGCGGGTCTGCCACATGTGGAGCCACGGGTCGCGAACGTAGCGGCGCCACGCGTATCGGATGGTTGGGAATGGCTTTGCCGCGTATTCTACCGGTACTTGTCTTCGCGCCATTTATGAATCCCATTTTATTTGGCTGGCTTGTTTTTTAACTCATCGCTCGGCGCTTTTGAAGGGGTTTTTATTGCTCCCGCGCCATAGTTTAGTATATAGGCCTTAAGCATTTCCCGCCTTCGAGGCGGGTTTGGAGGACGCTAAGCATGCCAGTTGAGTACTCGTTTGACGGAGAATTATTCCTAGTAGAAGACGCCGCTTCAGTCCAGTCCCTTTACAAGGGCTTTTTCGGCACGCCTTTCAAGGGCAAGGGAGACAAGCTCGAGCTCTCGCCCGAGGAAGCGCTCTACTTGATGGACGTGCGCAACGCCTCGTGCAAAAAAGGCGGAAAAGAACAGTCTTTCAACGCTCTTGCCAAGCAATTCAAGGACCGCAAAAAGTTTTTAGCAAGGTATTTTTGCATGCGCGACTGGCGCGACCGCGGCCTCGTAGCAAGACCGGTGAGCGAGGCGTCCGGCAGCTACGGTCGCGCTCCTTCAGTCAAATACCCTTCAACGGACTACAAATCGCCACGCGTCAAGGCAAAAGCGTTGTTCTTTCCGGATGATTTGTTTGCGGTCATCGACGAGCCCGAGGAGGGTGCCAAGTTGTACGATGAGGAGTGGTTCGGCCAGTACGCTACTTACAAGTCGCGCAAGCACGGCTCGTTCTTGAAGCTCGATGCCTACGAGACCGTCTTTTTGGCAAGGCATGGCGGCATGAAGCTAAACGTGTCGGTTGAGAGCGTAGTCAAGGAAGCGGTAAAACGCCGCCCCGACTTCGAGTCGCTTTACGCGGTCTTTGAGGACTGGCGTTTGCGCGGGTTCGTGCTAAAAACTGGCTTCAAGTTTGGCACGCACTTCCGCTTGTATTTTCCGGGCGCGCGTGCGAACGCGTCCAACGACGAGTGGGTGCACTCCAAGCACGTCATCCACGTCTTTCCGCGCGATGCGCGTTTGCTTATCAGCGAGTGGGCGCGGGCAATACGCGTGGCGCACGGCGTGAAAAAAACTTT
>MNVH01000007.1 GCA_001871595.1 Candidatus Micrarchaeota archaeon CG1_02_55_22
CGTCCGTTCGGTGGCGACCGTGATTCTCGTCCAAGCGGTCCGCGTCGTGAAGGCGGTTTTTCTCGTCCCCGTCCGTTCGGTGGCGACCGTGATTCTCGTCCAAGCGGTCCGCGTCGTGAAGGCGGTTTCAGCCGTGACGGTTTCAAGGGAGACCGTTCCCGTGACTACCGCCCGCGTGACGCAGACGACGCTGACTTCAAGCTCAAACGCGGCGTAGGCCGACGCGCCGAATTGCTTTCGAGAGCGCGCGAACAAACAAAGGCAGCTCTCTCCGAGAAAGGCGCTTCCCTCGGACAAGCAGTCAAGGCCGTGGACGACCTCGACTCGACCAAGAGCCTGCTCCACGAACGCTTGGTAGAGTGGTTTTCCGCTAGCTTCCCCGAACTCCGCCTCGACAACGAGGAATCCTACTTGCGCATAGCAGCCACTTTCGGCGCCAGAAGCGAGTTGGAACAGCACTCGCTCGCCGAAATCGTTGGAGACGAGCGCGCCAAACAAATTCTCTCCCTCGCAGAGAACAGCACGGGCGCGGATTTCGCCGAAGCTGAAAAGCAAGCGGTCCGCGAACTCGCTTCGCTCGTGCTAAGGCTTTTCGAAGAGCGCTCGCAGCTCGAAGAGTATGTTTCTGAAGAGGCCAACCGCGTCATGCCCAACATGTGCCAGCTAATCGAGCCCCTCGTTGCAGCTCGGTTGCTCTCCGCCGCCGGCTCGCTCAAAACCCTTGCCGAAATGCCTTCCTCAACAATACAGGTAATCGGCGCCGAAAAATCGTTGTTCAAACACTTGCGTTCGCACGGCCGCACCCCGTCGCCAAAACACGGAATAATCTTCCAAGCATCAATAATCCGCGGCTCGCCCGAAGAAGTGCGCGGAAAACTAGCACGCTCGCTTGCGGCAAAGCTCGCCATTGCAGTCAAAGCCGACGCTTTCACCGGCAACAACATCGCCCCCAAGCTCAAAGCCGACTTCGACAAACGCTGCAACGAAGTACTGAGCAAGCGCTAGGCTTTTTTCGCGTACGTGCGTCCAAGGTTACGGTAACCCGCTCCCGCAACCTTTAAGTAGTATTCTGGTAATACTAATTATTACGGTGGTAAGAATGGTTGACGTTGAGGTCAAGGTTAATGTGAAGGGGCAGATAGTGATTCCGAAGGTCTTCCGCGACGCTTACGGAATAGCTCCGGGTTCCACGGCTACGCTGGCCGAGGGTGACGGCGAGCTGGTGTTAAGGCCCAAGAAAAGCATGGCCGAGTTCGAAAGATTCCTCAACGCCATGCCGAAAGTACGGCTTGGTAAAATCGATTCAGATGCTGACTATGACGCGGAGATGAAAAGCCGATGGACTACGTAGATGCGAACATACTGGCCTACGCTTTTTCCAGCGACGGATTAAAGAGCGAAAAGTCCCGCCAGCTCTTGAAGGATCATGAACTGGTAACCTGTACATTGAGCCTTGACGAAGTCGCTTGGAAGTTCTTCAAAATATCGCCTTCGCTCGCCGTGTCAGTCGTGCGCGGCCTGCAGTCCGCGCCCAAGCTCTCCTTCTTGCCGTTCACGCGTGACGAGTTCGACGATTTTACACGCCTCCTTGAGCATGGCACGGCGCCTCGGGACGCGGTTCACGCGGCCACTGCATTGAAATTAGGCTGTAAGACGATATACTCGGAGGACAAGGACTTCGATAAGGTAAAGGGCCTCAAGCGCCGCGTCCCATGGTAGTTCGTCAGTGTTCTAAGCTTTCTTCGCGTACGTCCTTCTGCCTTCGGCGACTTTCGGGTGCTCCAAGTGCACCATTTCAACGCCCGCTTCTTGCGCTAGTTGCTTGGCGAAAACGTCTTCGTACTCTTCAGCGTAAACGATGCGCTTGACGCCAGCTTGCAGGCACGCCTTCATGCACTCGCAGCACGGCGACGACGTGCAGTATAGGACTAGGTCGTCGCGGAGCGCGGCGTGCCTCGCCGCGTTGATTATCGCATTCATTTCCGCATGGATGCACATGCACTGGTGGTGCTTTACGCAAAAGATTTTGCTGCGCTTGGCAACAGGATCCCACTCGCAGTGCCTCATTCCGGCGGGCGACCCATTATAGCCAAGAGAGATTACGAAGCCACGGCTATCAACGAGCACGGCTCCCTGCTGGGTGCGCGTACACGTTCCCCGGCGCGAAATAACCAGCGCTATCTCCAAGAATATTTCGTCCTTGTTCGGCCTGCTAAAGTCGGGCTGTTCTTCGCTCACAAAACCACCAGTGTCATTCCGTACGCTTAAGGATTTAAACCTGTTTCTCAGTCGTCTCGCTCGTCACCCTTCCGCCCTGCCATTGCCCGCGGTAACTGTTCCCGCCGCCTTCGACGCGGGCGAACTGGACGTGCGCGATTCTAGTGCCCAACTCGAGCTCGAGCGTGCAATCGCCTAAATTCTTCAACCCGAACACGAGCGCGCCCTTGTAGCCCGGCGCGGTCTGTGTTGCCAATAAGAGCACGCCGCTGCGGTGCAAGGTGCTGCGGGGGAAGGTGTGCATAGTAACGTTGTCTGGGACGTTGAACGATTCCATCGTCTTCACAAGCACGTACTCGCCGGGCGATAGGGTGAATGACTTGTCCTTGCCGTGCTCGGCAATCTTTTCGTGCGGCGGCGTGAAACGCTCGTCCACCCCAAGAAAAGCTTTCCCACCGATGTGGTACGCTTCCCCCACGCGGATATCAAAGCCAGCGCCCTCCGGGTTGGATAGCTCGCGCTCACACAAATTTTCAACCAACTTGTCTTCCTTCACCATTCGGTGAAGCTCTTCAATGCCAATAACCGCCACTAAAACCACCTATTTCCATCTAAGGCCGCTTAACGCTTAAGAACCGTTCGGTCACTCAACGGCATATCCTTAAATTCCTAGTTCCGCCTATCCAGTTTATGACTATCGAACCATCACAGCAGCCACATCAGGTTAGCGTCAAACTATTCATAACGCGCCCGCAAAACGGTGGCGAGCTCCTTTTGCTTCATCATCCCGACCTAGGCTACTCGGACTTGCCCGGCGGCCGCATTGATAAAGGCGAGGATAAGACGCCGTTGCACGGCATCGCGCTCCGCGAGCTAGCAGAAGAATTGGGTTCTGAATTTAAGGTGCGCCTACAAGGAGAACAGCCCGTCTGCGTTTTTCGCGCGTTCCCGAAAAAACTTTTGGGCCAAACCGGTTTGCATTTGCTATTGCTCGGATACTGGGCTACCCACGAATCCGGCGTGCCCAAGCTGTCAAGCGAACACTCTAACGCTAAGTGGGTGCCAGTGAGAGACATAGATTTCAGCGAGTTCGACGAGCACTACGGTGCCGGCATCCGCGCTTTCCAGAAGATCTTCCTCGAAGAGTTAGCCGGACGCGAACGCTAGCGAATCCGCTCGTAAGTGACGAAGTCGAAATCGATTCCGCCTTCTTCGTTTACTTCGCGCACAAGCTCGTGCCACTTCTTACTGTCGAAAACGGGAAAATACGTGTCGCCGTCGAGGTCCTTGTGCACTTCCGTCAATTCAAGCCTGTCCGCCAGCGGTAGTGCGGCCTCGAAGAGTTGTTGTCCGCCAATCACGAATACTTCCGTGCCTAACTCTTTAGCCTTTTCGAGCGCTTCCGGCACCGAGTGGCACACTATCACGTCTTTTCTCTTGTACTTGGCCTGATGCGTAACGACGATGTTAGGGCGTTTAGGCAGCGGACCGCCAATCTTTGCCGATATGGCTTCGAACGTCTTTCGCCCCATTATTACGGGCTTGCCCCGAGTCAACGCCCTGAAGCGCTGCAAGTCTTTCTCTAGGTAAATGGGCTGATCGCCGTCCCTGCCGATTACGCGGTTGGCTGCAACGCACGCGATGAGGATAATCATTGCAACTAATTAGGCATCGCAAGGGGTTTTATTCGTTTGCGAACAAACAGGAAAGCGTATGGAAACTGCAACCCGCCACCCTGAGTACCAGTATCTAGACTTGTTAAAGGACATAATGGATAACGGCGTTGAAAAGAAGGACCACAACACTGGAACCGTTCTGCGAAGCGTCTTTGGCCGCATGTCCCACTACGACTTGTCGCAAGGCTTTCCACTACTCACAACGAAGAAAGTCTATTGGAAAGGCGTCTTGCACGAACTGTACTGGTTCTTTTCAGGGCAGTCCAATATCAAGTACCTAGTTGACAACAACGTTCACATCTGGGACGATTACCCGTACAAGATTTACGCGAAGAAAGCCCCTGTCGAAAGCTTGCCCCAACTATCAAAAGACGAATTCATCACCAAGATAAAAGACGATAGTACATTCGCCGAAAAATGGGGCGAGTTACCGCACATCTATGGTTCACAGTGGCGCCACTGGCCTGCCAAGGGCCGCGAAATCGACCAAATTTCGTGGGTGGCCGATACGCTCAAGAACTTTCCTGACCGAAAGCACGCCGTCGTCTCGGTATGGAACCCCGAATACCTCTACGGAATGGCACTGCCAGGCCAAGCCCTAGCGTTCCCGTTATGCCACATCATGCTGCACTTCACCGTCAATGAAGACAAGCTCTCCTGCCTGCTCTACCAACGCAGCTGCGACATGTTCCTCGGCGTTCCGTTCAACATCGCCAGCTACGCGCTCTTGACGCAAGTGATGGCAAAAGTTACCGGCTTTGAACCCGGAGAGTTCGTGCATGCCTACGGCGACACGCACGTCTACGAAAACCATTTCGAGCAAGTAAAAGAACAATTGACGCGCACTCCCCGCCCATTCCCCACCCTGCGCATCTCCGACGCGGTAACCGACATCAACTCCTTCCGCCCCGAACACGTTTCCCTCGAAGGCTACGACCCGTACCCGCCAATCAAGGGCGAACTAACAGTAGCCGGCGGCTTCGACGAGAAAGACCGCACGCAAGCCAACAAATGAATACGTTTTTAACCTCCCGAAAGCCAAAAGGATTAGCCTATGGATATCGCTGAAGAGAAGCAGTCCGTGCGCGCCGCGGTCTTCAAAGCCGCAGCATCCACGCCCGACAGCCAGCTCGAAACGCAGAGCGACGCCGCTATAGCCCGCCTCCTTGCTTCACCGCACTACTCTTCTGCAACCACAATATTCTCTTACGCTTCTAAAGGCAGGCACGAAGTACGCACCAGGCGCTTATTGGAAAAAATGTTGGCCGACGGCAAGCGCCTCTGCGTGCCTTACGTCGACTCGAACGAAGTCCACGCCTCGCTCCTCACCAACGTGGACGACCTCGTTCCACGCTCGTACGGCGTGCCCGAACCCCGCGTCGACAAAATTCAAAAAATCAACCCGCTCGAAATCGAGCTCGCCATAGTGCCCGGTGTGGCCTTTGACGCGGAGTGCAACCGCGTAGGTTACGGCAACGGATACTTCGACCGGTTCCTTTTATTGACTACTGCGGTGAAAGCAGGCTTGGCCTACGATTTCCAACTCTTTACGTCCGTGCCGTACAACGAGAGCGACGTGCCACTCGACGCACTTTATAGCGCCGTGCGCGAGTTCGCTCCCCAAAAGCGAGCCTAGACTCTTTCCAGGGTATCGCAATCAACGCGCACCGCCCACTCGCTAGGTGAATAGTCCCTGTGGCAAACGCCGTCAAAGCACTCGCCACCGCACAAGTCTTCGCACGACGCGCACCGCGCAACGTGGCCCCCGCCCGGACGGCGCTGCTCCGGGTTGCCGTGGTTGCCAACACAATACAACCGCGACGCAGTGCAACTCCCGTCGCCCCAAACAGTTTTCAGCGAGTCACAACACGGCTCGTGGATGAGTCCACCGTCCGTGCATCGTACCAGGTTGCCCGTGCTTGCCGGTCCAGTAATATCTATTGGCCCGCTCGGCTTTTCGAGCGTTCCGCACTCCGACGTTGGGGGTTTGTAGCTTGGATAGCCCCACGCGAGCTCGCACTCCGACGCGCCAAGGACGAGCCTTTCGTAATTCGTCAAGACGCAGTTCTGGCTTGTTTGCAGGGTTGGCGTGGGACTCGGCGTGGCCGAGGGTGCTACCGTTGTGGCCGGTGAATTCGTTGCTTCGGGCGCGTCGTTCGTCTCGGCAGCGCCGATAGATACGCAGCCCAATAACACTAGGGCCGCCACCAAGAGCAGGAACTTTTTATCCATAACACCTTTTCAACGCAACCCGTGTATAATAAACTCTTCTTCCGAGGGGGGCGTGCAAAACGCTTTAAGCGCTTTCCTCCAAACGTCTTGCGGTGGTATCAATGTCGTTCAAAGAATTCAATTCTTCTTTAGCAGAAACCGATTCGGAAGTCGCAGTCATAATAGAACACGAAAAAAAGCGCCTAAACGACGGCTTAGTAATGATACCGTCAGAAAGCATGACTTCCACCGCGGTAATGGAGGCAACAGGCAGCGTGTTGACGAGCAAGTACGCCGAAGGCTATCCCCACAAGCGCTATTACACAGGCGCCGAGAACGTGGACGACGTCGAGACGCTGGCAATCGAGCGCGCCAAATCGCTCTTCGGTGCCGAACACGTCAACGTCCAACCCCACTCGGGCAGCAACGCCAATCTTCAAGCATATAACGCCGTGCTACGGCCGGGCGACAAGGTCCTCGGCCTGCGCTTAGACCAGGGCGGCCACTTGACTCACGGCCACGCCGTGAATTTGTCCGGCAAACTGTACGAATTCCACCAGTACGGCGTTGACGCAAGAACCCAGTTGCTCGACTACGACGCCGTGCTCAAGCTCGCGCGCGAGGTCAAACCAAAACTAATCGTTTCAGGAGCGACAGCGTACCCCCGCACCATCGACTTTCAGGCATTCCACGAAATCGCGCAAGAAGTGGGCGCGTACTCGATGGCCGACATCGCCCACATAGCCGGCCTCATCGCCGGCGGGGCGCACCCCTCACCGCTACCCTTTACAGATATTGTTACCACAACGACGCACAAGACCTTGTGCGGCCCGCGCAGCGCAATAATCATGTGCCGCAACGAAGACCGACTCGCCCAAGTCGAAGGATTGGATGAGAAGCAGGCGAAAGCGGCTAAGAATTTGGCCGGAAAAATCGACAAATCGGTGTTTCCGGGCTCGCAAGGCGGTCCCCTCGAACACGTTATTGCTGCTAAAGCCGTGTGCTTCAAGCAAGCCGCAACGCCAGAATTCAAGGAATTTGCACACCAAATCGTGAAGAACTCGCGTGCACTCGCCGACGAGCTCCTTGCCGGCGGGTTGACGCTCGTGACTGGTGGCACCGATAACCACCTCCTGCTAATCGACCTCACCCCGTTCGGGGTTGGCAAAGGGTTCGAAGTCTCCGAAGCCCTTGCGCGGGCCGGAATATACACCAACCGCAACACCGTGCCCTTCGACCAATCCACCCCGTTCAAGCCCAGCGGCGTGCGCCTCGGCACCCCAGTCCTTACGCAGCGCGGCATGAAGGAGGGCGAGATGGCCGCCGTTGGGAAATGGATTTGCGCGATAGCCCGGCAGCCGAGCGACGAGGCTCTCGTGGAAAGGACGCGTGGTGGCGTGGCCGAACTGTGCGGGCGGTTCCCGCTGTACGCCTGAACGCCCGTTTGCCGCCCGGCTTTTTCTAGCGTTAGTTTCGTCTATTAGGCGTTATAACCATCAAGCCGTTTCCGGTCTAAAGTTTCCAGTTAAACGTTCCGGTTAATCGGGTATATAAGTAAGCTTTTTTAACGACGCTTACTTGGTTTAGTGTTATAGAATGTCCTTTGGGGGAGAACGGACCTTGCAGCGTGCGCTAGTTGTAGTCGTATTGTTGCTCTTCGTTGCCGGCTTGTACGCTTTTTCCACCGGCAACCTTGTTTTGACGGGTTTCGTCACGCGTTCCATTCCTCTTCCTGTGCAATCCGTTGTTTTGAATAATGCGCCGTCAGACGCGGCGTCGCTGCAAAGCGTTGACGGGAGCGGCTTGAGCGTTCCCCTTAACGGCGTTACCGGCTTAGTCGTGCTTGATTACGGCGATTTGCCGCTCGACGCCGAGGGCGCGGTCTTCCAAGCCACTATCCAAATAATCGCCGCGCCAGCCGCAACGCCCACTCCCGAACCCTCCGAATCGCCGGTGATTACTCCGACCGCGACGCCTCAACCCACCGTGATTGCCGAGCCTACTGTTACTCCAGCCGCAACGGCAACTCCGACTCCCTCGCCGGACGCGTCGCCGACGCCCGAAGCGTCTCCCAGCCCTTCAATCGAGCCGTCACCCACCGCCACGCCGACTGTTGAACCAACGCCGACGTTGGAGCCGACTCCCTCGCCGACCGCCGAACCAACGGCAACGCCCACTCCGGAACCAACGCCGTCGCCGACGCCTTCGCCCACTACGACGCCGATGCCGTTGCCGGAGGCGAACCTTTCCCGTCCGTACAAGTTGTTTTTCGAGTCAGCCGCGTCTGTCGTGCTCGACGTTTTCGTCCAGTCGGGCGGCGGTTTTGCTCCCGTCTGCCCGAACGTCCGCGTGTGGGATTCTATAGAGTGCGATTTATCCAACTACACCTCGCGCGGCGCACCCGTCGTCGTGCAATTGTTCTTCCACCCCGCAGACGGATATTCCCTGCTTCTGGATTCGGCGCAAGTCGCCTATTCAACGCAAGCCGAGCCAACCGCCACTCCGACGGCGACGCCAACACCCGTTTCTCCAGCTGCTTCCGCCACTCCCGCAACCAATCCAACTACCACTCCGACGCCAATCGCTACCCCGACGCTTTTACCCGTAGTTTCGCCCGCGCCCAACGTGAACGAGTCAAACGAATCAATCGCTTCGTCGCCTTCCGTCGTCTCAGTTGACGTTGATTTCCGAAGCGAGAACGGTAGTGCGGGCGTGGTTGTCGCCGAGAATACGAGTGATGGATTGTTGGAGATAACGTTTGATTTGGGCGATTACGGCGCTCCAGAATCAACCGCAACGCCCTCGCCGGTTCTTGAGCCGTCGGCGACTCCGACGGCGACGCCGGAGGCGACTGTAACGTCGAGCGTGATTTCTTCCCCGACGCCGTCCGGGCTCGTGAGGTTGCCGAATTTGTCGGGCATAACCGGCGGGTTCATCAGCGTTTTTGCTTCGCCTTTCACCGGCTGGCTCGTCGCCGACGGAAACGGTTCCGTCGAACCAACACCAACCAGTGAGCCAACGTCCACGGCCACGCCGAGTGCAACCCCGACGCCCGAACTGGAACCAACGGCAACTCCTACCGTTGAACCAACCGCGACGCCAACCCCCGAGCCGACGGTGACGCCGACTCCTGAACCCACTGCAATTCCGTCGGAAGTTCCGACGGCTACGCCAGCAGTTGAACCATCAACCGAGCCATCAGCCACTCCCGGGTCGGAAGCGTCCGTCGAGCCGTCCGCGACGCCGACTCCGGAGCCATCAATCGAGCCAACCGCTACGCCCACGCCGTCGCCAACCCCAATTATTCCGCCTGCGAACGCTAAAGTGTCGTTGAAGGGCGTGAAGGGTACGCCGCGCGGCGTGGTGGCGCGCGTGGCGGTTGTGGGCGAGGCAGGGGTGGCGACGAAGGCTTTCGGCTTGGAGGGCGCGTTGTCGTTCGATTACGCGACCTTAATCCTTCCAAAGGTTGGCGGGCGGCGGGTTGACCGCGTCCTGCGTTGCGGCGAGTTCGATTACGCTGCTGGCGCGTGCTCGGGGGAGTGGGTTGACGCTGGCGTGCCGTTCGTTGATTTGGGTGGTGCCATCGAGTTCAACGTGACGCACTTCTCGACTTACGCGGGCGGGGGTACGTGGGTCGAGGTGACGGAGTGCGGTGAGCTTGGCGTGGTGGACACGAATTATTACTTGTCGGGCAACGTTTCAAGCAACGCCGGGTGCTTCAACGTCACGGCGAACAACGTGACGCTCGATTGCACGACGAACTGGATTAACCACTCGTTCGTGTCGGGCGCTTACGGAGTGTGGTCCAACGCGTCGAACGTCACTATAGAGAACTGCACGATTTGGCAAGGCAACTGGAATAACACCCTCGCGCTCTACTCGCGAGGCGTGGACTTGTGGAAGGCATCCAACGCGACGATATGGAACAACTACATCTACGGCTGGGGGAACTATTCCCGTGCTGTTAACGTGACGCACTCGCCGTTGTTGAATGCAACGAACAATACGTTCTACACTAACGGCTCCAGCGTGTGGACTATGATGCTTTATAATTCATCCAACGCCACCGTTTATGGGAATGATTTCAATTCCACGGGTTACGCGATAGGTAACTACGTATCTTTTTTCAACTTGTTCGAGGGCAACAACGTTTCCCTAACCACCGGCTCCGGTATTTATTTGTCCGGTACGTCTGGCATCAACGTTTCGAGGAACAACTTTACCCTTACAAGCGGGTACGGTCTAGTGACTAACTCTCCGTTAACCCGTACTACCTTCTCTTGGAACCGCGTGTCGTTCACTACTGGAACCGGGGTTCAGTCGTTTCAATCGCCGAATGACACAATAACCTATAACACCTTCAGCGGCACCAGCGGTACCGCTATCTCCGCCGGCTCAAACGGCTACAGCGGAGCCAATCTATCGTGGAACAATGCGTCAGTCACGGATGGTACCGCGCTTTATGTGTGGTCGCAGTATTCTACGCCGCAGCCGACCAACATATCCGCCTCGTGGAACAATCTGTCCGCCACCACTGGCAAGGCAATTAGCTTAAGCAAAGTCTCTGACAACAACTTATCTTGGAATGTCGCTTACCGGGACGGCTCTTCTTCCACCGGCGCGGTCATTTTAACCGGCTCCGCTTATAACCGGTTTTCTTCAAACAACATTTCATCTTCTTCCGGCACTGCGCTGCAAATATATTCCGGGTCATACAATAACAGCTTTAGTTCCAACAACATTAGTGCAACTTCCGGTAGGGCGGTATACCTATTGAGCACCGCCGTTGACAACGATTTTGTTTCCAACAACATAACCGCTGGATCCGGGGGTTACGCAGTATATCTTGGTTATCCTACCAGTTCTTATCACAACAGTTCAGCCTCATTCCTCAACGACTCGATTTCGTGCAATAACTGCGCGGCCAGCGTTTTCGTCAATCTATCATCCAACGCCTCGTTCCTGAACGTGACGTACAACCGTACGAATGTCACGTGGGGCGAGTTCGCGTATCCGGGCAACCCGAATTTCGTTAATGTCAGCTGGTTTGCGCGGGTGAATGCGACTTATTCTGGTGGCGCGATGCAGAATGCGTTGGTTAGTATTACGAATGCGTCGTCCTCTGCGGCCATGGTTTCCGGGTTGGCTACTGACGGGGATGGCTTGACGGGCTGGCAGGCAGTCGCGGAGTGGATCGGCAACGCGACGGCTGGCACTAATTATACGCCGCACATGTTTACCGCGTATAACAACGGTACGAACTCGACGACCGCTAATATTACGTCTAGCCAGACCGTCGAGGTAAGAAACGACGGGCGTTTGACCGACTGCGGCAATTTCTCCGTGCCCAACGTGCATTATACGCTCGCGAACAACGTGTCAAGCCTCGACATCTGTATGAACGTCTCGGCGGTCAACGTGACTCTTGACTGCGCCGGCAACTGGATAAACCACTCGTTCGTCTCAACCGGTTACGGCGTATGGAGCAACGGAACGAACACGACGGTGCAGAACTGCACGGTTATAAACGGGAACACGAATACCTCGGGTTACGGCGTGTACTTGTATGGTGCCAATAGTTCCAAGGTTTACAACGTTACCGCGATTTCTTTGGCCAACTCAGCTCGCGGAATACTTTTGGTCTCCACGTGGTACGGCAATATCTCTAACAACAATGTGGAAACCACTACCGGAAACGCCATCACGCTCTCCGCTGCCCCGAATAATTTGATAAGAAATAACAACGCGACGGCAACATCGGGCTACGGCATTTATTTAGCGGGATCTTCGTTCAACAACACGGTGGACAACAATAATGCGACGGCAACAACCGGCTATGCCGTTTATTTATATGGTTCTCCGCAGGATAACCTTCTAGAGAACAATACGATTACCACCACGGGTGTCGGTAACAAGGCCGTTTACGTCCAGACTGCGCCGAATAATACCCTATCCGGTAATGTTGTCAGCGCGGGGAGTAACGGTAATGGGATTTATGTTTGGGCAAATGGCACGAACGTGACGGGAAACAACGTGACCGCGACAAGCAACGGGAATGGTATTTCCCTATATGCGGCATGGGACACCAATGTACTGAATAACAACGTCTCTGCGGCCTTGTCTTACGCAATCTACCTCTACTCCGGGGCTTTTAACAATGTCATCGCCAATAATACCGCTACGTCGCTAGGATCTAGTGGATATGGCCTTTACATAAGCGGAAACAGCAACACGATTTCTGGCAACAACGCCTCGACGGTATCAGGCTCGGGTAGCTCCGCAATTTACATAACTGGCTCTAGCAACAACGTTTCGAACAACAACGTTTCCACGACCAACGGCCGGGGCTTTTTGATAACCGGGGATTTCAACCGGATTATTGGGAACAATGTGTCGGTGACTACGGGGCAGGCTTTCCGCATTTGGCCCGTGACTGGAAACCTTTTCGCCAACAATACCGCGACGGCAACATCGGGCTACGCGGTGCTGTTGCGCACGAGCGATAACAACAACTTTTCCAATAACAACCTGACCGTAACCACTTCCGGCGGCTACGCGTTATACTTGAGCGCCTCGTACGACAACCGGTTTTCCAGCAACAACATCTCTGCGGCAGGAGCCAGTTCCAGCCCGGTTTACGCCATAAGATCGGTCAACAACGTGTTTCTATCCAACACCATAACGGCTTCAGGGAGTCGTGGAATACGTCTCGGCGAGTCTACTGGCGAAACAACAAACGCCAATAATTCCGCCACGTTTACAAATGACACCATCCTCTGCAGCAATTGCGTGTATAGCTTGTTCGTCAACCAGTCGTCGAACGCCTCGTTCTTGAACGTGACGTTCAATCGTTCGAACGTGACTTTCGGCGAGTTTGCTTACGACGGCAATCCTAACTGGCTCAATATCAGCTGGTTTGCCGCGGTGAACGTTTCGGGTGCCGACGGCTCGCCCGTCGAGGGCGCTTTAGTCAATATAACCAACGCGTCGGGTTCTGCGCCGATGTTGACGGACTTGGCGACTGGCGCTGACGGCTTGACGGGCTGGCAGGCCATTACCGAGTGGTACGGCAATAGCACGGATAATTCGAGTTACACGCCGCACTCTATTGGGGTTTCGGGCGCGGCTGGCGCGATTAAGGCTGCGTCAATCGTGGCAAGCGGGGTTTATAGCGTGGCGAACGGCACGTACGAGCTCTCGCAGTGCGGCGTTCTCTCGGCGCCCAACGCGCGTTACACGCTGGCAAGCAACGTGTCGAGCAACGACTACTGCTTCAACGTCACCGCAGCCAACGTCACGCTCGACTGCGCGGGCAACTGGATAAACTACTCGTTCGTCTCGAGGGGCGAAGGCGTATCGTCAAGGAGCTTCAACACGACGATAACGAACTGTACGATAACGCAGGGCAACACGAACACGACTTACTCGCACGCCGTGAACTTCTCTTTAGGCGCTTACAACTCGACGGTGTTCAACTCGACGATATCCGTGTACGGAAACAACTCGTACGCAATCTACCTCTTCGGCGTCAATTGGACGAACATTACCGCCAACACGCTCTTCGCCTCATCTTTCGAAGGCCGAGGTTACAACAAGGACACTTTCCTCGTCCGCGCGCAAAACGCGTCGCACACCCGCGTGCGCGGGAACGTCATGGAAAACAACGGCCTCTCGGTCGCGGCGGTGTACTTTGCCAGCTATTCGAACGCGAACTCCATCAACGTGACGGTGGACGAGAACGACATCAACGTGTCAAGCTGGGGGAGTGGCTACGGCGTACAGTCGTCCTCGCCCTACCTGAACGTGTCGCGGAACTCCTTCTGGATCAACGGCTCCGTAACCGCCTTTAGTGGGAACTCGCTGCTCTCGCGCTTCGACTGGAACAACGTCACGGTGTGGACCGGCTCCACCTACGGCATAGCCGCGGTAAACGCGTCGTACAACAACGTCTCTATCTACTGCACCAGCTCCAAAGGCATGTCCGCGAATACCGAAGACGGCTTGGTTTACGCGAACAACTTCACCGGAAACAACGCCAACAATTGCGGGTATACCGGTAACGAGTACATGATTTATGCGAGTGGTGCGCGTTCGAACTTCTCCGGAAACAATATTACCACGTTGGCGGACTACCAGAGTGGAATCTATCTTTCAGGCCGCAACCTCACCTTGAACGAGAACTGGATTCGCACTTCCGGCAGCAACGCGTACGGCGTCGGCTACGCCATTGCTGGCTGCCTCGGCTGTTTGTGGACGAACCTCACGCGCAACCGCTTCATAGCCGAAAAATCGTATGGCGTGACTATCGGCGCTTCTTCGGACAACCGCGACAACACGGGCTTTTACGAGAACGTGTTCGAGAACAGCACCAACGGCGTGACGCTCTCTAACGTCAACGGGACCGTGTTCGAGGGCAACGTCTTCAGAAACATTTCCAGCACTGCGATATCGCTTGGCTCGTCGAGCGGCAGCGGCATCTTCGCCTACAACAACACCATCCGAAACAACTCGATTTCCAACTCGTCGGTGGGGCTGGCCTGCACGTACTGCAGCGGCAGCCTCATCTACAACAATACCCTCGTAGGAATGACGAGCTCCGCCGTGGCGCCGGGCAACAACTCGCGCGTTTACGACAACTACCTCGAAGGCGCGAGCCACACTTACGCTTATTACGCGTTCGATATAGCTTTTAATAGCGCCAATTATTCTAACATCACCATTTACCGCAACAACATCACCAATTTGCACTTGCGGGTTAGTGGTTCCAACTGGATGCTGGCGGGAGCGGTGCTCTTTGAGAACAACTCGCTCTATTTCAACAAGTCGAGCTACTCGGCGAGTTACGCCGTATACACCACAAACAACGCGTCCGGGTTGGTGGTGCGCAACAACGCGTTCAACAGGACCGCTGGCGACACGACGTTGTTCTACATTAGCGGGAACGGCTCGCAATTGTACAACAATACGCTGGTTTCGTTGAGTAACTCTGGCAACGCATTCAATATATACGGGAGCTGGAACAACGTTTCGCACAACGCAGTCAACCTGACTACCGGGACCGGAGTTTTTCTTGATTATAGCGCTAGGAACAACGTTGTCGAGGACAACAACGTGTCGATTGGGACGTACGCGTTCTACATGGCCGGAAGCCCTCCGTACTTCCCGACGGGCAACAACGTGTCGCGCAACCGCTTCCTCTCCAACTATACTTCGGCGGGCTACCAATCTTATATCGCCCGCTCGCGCTCCAACCGGTTCGTTGATAATAGCTTTGTTTCAACCCGGCTCCCATCGGGCTCCGTTGCTATACTAAAGCTTACTACTGACTCAGGTAACGTGTTCGTCGGCAATTCGTTCTCTGGCAACACCACCATCGGGGTGCAGCTCGTAAACGTTACCGGCGACTCGTTCCTGAACGACTCGTTCGAGTGCGCCGAGGGGTGCATTGCGGGCCACAAGGATTTCGACTTGGACCAGAACTCGTCGGTGACCCTTACCAACGTGTCGTTCTACAACTTGTCGAGCCTCAACTACACCACTGGCGCCAACAACGTGTCGCTGCAGTGGTTTGCGCGCGTGCTCGTCGAGGACGAGCTTGGCAGCCCGCGCGGCGGCGCGTCGGTCAACGTGACGCAGAACGACTCGTCGTCCGTGCTTTCAGAGACGACGGACGGCAGCGGGTTCACGGGCTGGGCAATCTACACTGAGTTCACCGGCAATAGCACGGTGAATGCGTCCGGCGTCTCGCCCTTGCTGCTCAACGCGTCTGGCATAACCTGCTACGCCACCAACGAATCGTACCAGAACGTTTCCGGAAGCCGGGTGGTCACGGTGAGGTTGGCGCCGCAAGACGTCGGCGAGGCTCCCGAAGTCACGCTCTCGTCGCCGGCGGATTACGGGAACTTGACGAATTCGTCGCTCGCGTTCGCGTACGTTCCAGTCGGCGGCGTGTGCCTCTCCAACGCCTCCGTGTGGCTCAACCAGTCCGGCGTGTGGCAGCAAAACGAGTCGAGCGCGGTAGCGTTGGTCAACAATTCTGTGAACACGGTTGTCGTCAACGGCACTCCGAGCGAGCGTTACTTGTGGAATATTCGCGTGTGCGCTGGCGCGGTGTGCGCTCTTGCGTCGGCGAACAGGACGCTGACGATAGACGTTGACGCGCCGACGGTGCTCTTGCCGTTCTACGCCAACGCGTCGTATTACAACTCCAGCGCGTCGATGGTACTCAACGCGTCCTTGTCCGATTCGTTGGTTGGTTTGTCTGGCGGTTCGTGCGCCGCGTCGCTCGGTGGCGAGGCGAACGCGTCCGTTGGTTTGTCGGAGTCCTTGTCCGGCAGTTGGTGCAACGGTTCGCTCTCTTTATCCGGATTGTCGGAAGGCAACAACACGATTAGGTTCTACGCGAACGACTCTTTGAATAACACGGGATTGAACGCGTCGTTCGCCGTGCAAATCGACGACACGCGGTCCTTTGTTTACAACGCGTCGGTCAACGATTCGCTCGTGTGGACTAATGAGAGCGTATTGTTGTCGGCGAATGCGACGGATTTGGCTGGCGTGTTGTACGCCGTGTGGCTTGAAAGCAACTTCAGCGGCGGCTGGGCGAATTATTCGGTTGCCTCGACGCCTTCGGAGGCCGCGGCGATGTCGTTCGGCGGCCTCTACAATTACTCGTTGAACGACTCGAACTTGTCGAACCACGCGCGCGTCGGGTACCGGTTCTGGGCGAACGACAGCGCGGGCAACTACAATTCGACGGATTTGAGTGTCTTCGCGGTTGAAAACATCGCCGAACCTTCGTCCGTGTTGTTGCAGTGGCCGGCGAACAGTTCGATTGTGGTGGCGCGCGAGGCCGTGCTGAATTGGAGCGCGGCGACGGATTTGGATAACGATTCGTTGGTTTACCACGTTCAGGCGAGTAACCTGAGCAACTTCTCCGAATTGTCATTGGATTTCAATAATTCTGTCCACAATTTCTCTAATTACGGCGTTCCCGGCAATTACTTGAACATCTCGACCGTGGTGCAGGCGTTGTTTTGGCGCGTGCGCGCATTCGACGGCGAAGAATACGGCGAGTGGAGCGAGGTGCGCAACGCGTCGGTTGTCGAGGCCGTGATTAGTTTTGACGCCGCGAATTACTCGGTTGTCAGGAATGCCAGCGCGTTCAACGTGTCGGCAACAGAAGAGTTGGGCGGGACTTGGATTAACAACGTCACGCTTTCAAGCGTCAATTCGACGTGGCAAGCCGCGCCGGATGGCAATTGGCATTACTCGTGGGTTCCGAGCGTGGCTGAGCCGGCAATAGTGCGCCTGACGCTGCGCGCATACAACCAGTCGATGAACGATTCGACGGCGTTCGTGACTGACGCGGCGGATTTCCGTGTTTTGCGTCCGGCGGGCACGACGCAGGCGCCGAGTTTTGACGCGGTTTGCGTGAACTCGACGAATGTTCTCAACGGCAGCCGCGTATCGTTGGGCGTGAGGTACGTGCCCGACACGCTTGTTGACGCCGCGTGGCTTTCCGTTTATTCGCCGTCCGGCGCGGCCTACAACTTGTCGCCGGACTCGACGCTTGTGACCGGCCTCAACCTGTCGCGCAACTACTCGTTCGTCGTGAACGAGACCGGCAGGTACAATGTTTCCGCGTTCGTGCGGGATGCCGAGAACGTGACGCGTTCGGCGAACGATTCGTTCCGTTCGGCGCGCGATTTGGTGCGCGTCAACTTTACTTCGAACGGGTTTACCTCCGCATCCATTCTGGACGGTTGCGGGTATCCGGTTGCTTTGGGCAGCACGGTGAGTTATTTGCGGCCGCCGGGGCCGGTTAACTTGTCGGCCGAGGTTTCGGCGGTCAAGCTGTCGTTCAGGGACGTCAACCTTTCGGCCAACGAGTCGTTCGACGTGAATTACTCCAATCTCGTGATGACTGACGCGGCTGTTGCGCCGCCTACGGGTTATGCGCGTTTCGCGCAGTTCGAAATCAATTCGACGGCCACGGTTTTGGCGAATTACTCGTACATCCTCTTGGAGTACAATTATTCGTGGTTCGTCGACGTGCTCAACGCCTCGCGCATCTGGGTGTTCAAGTGCTCCGACCACGCCAATTGCGACAACACGACGATGGAGAACGTTTCCTTTACCGTGGATTCGACGCGGCAGGTCATTACAATAAACTTGACGAACTTGAGCATTTTCTCGCTTGTGGAATACCAGCCGCCGGCCACGGTGCCCGAGACGGTTACCGTGACGGAGACGGTGACGAACACGGTGTACGGCGGGGGCGGCGGAAGCAGCGGTTTACGGGAGGTCGCCGGGCCCGAAGTCTTGAAGGCGGTAGAGCTGTTGGGACCGTCCATGAAGGTTGATTCGCACTCGAACGAGACGCTCGTCATCCCGGTGCTCTTGACGAACAAGGAGGACGTCGACTTCCTAAACGTATCCCTGCGGGCGTACAGCGACTCGCCCGAACACGTCACGCTCTCGTTCGACGAGGACTTTTACGGGGTTATTGCGCCCGGCGGGCACAGGGTAAGCAACTTGTCGGTGACGACGCGCTCGCCGCTGGGCGTGTACAACATCACGATTGTCGCAAGCGTTGATTCGCCAAAGCTCAACCAGTCCACGCGCATCTTCCTTGACCTGGTTGAGAAGGGAACGTCGCTCAAGGTGAGCAACGTCGAGACGCTTAGGTTTGCGCGCGACTTGTTCCGGCAGAATCCCGAATGCCTTGAGTTGAGCGAGTTCTTGGAGCGCGCGCAAGCCGCGATAGACGCGGGCGACCAAGACAAAGCAAAATCGTACGTCAAGCTGAGCGTGGATTCCTGCCGCGACTTGCTCTCGCGCACGCGCGTTGCGCCGCAGCCGCTCTCGGCGGCACAATTCGATTGGTCGCAACTGCCCGGCGGCTACTCCCCAACCGAGTACGGCATAGTCGCCGGCTCCGCACTCCTACTCGCAGCCGCGGTATGGTTGTACTTCAAACGACGCGGCAAGCAGAAGCGCGGCGGCAAGGGCAGCGTCAGTAGAAGGGGCGATTCGGAGACTCTTGAGCCTAGGAAGAAGTACCACCGGCACGCGTAGCAACCGCACGCCGTTGGGAGCTTTATAAGTATTCGACGCCTTTCTTGCCCTTGAAGTGGCCGTCGCCGGTAACGAGCGTGGCGTTAAGGCTTCTGGCGGCGGAGTAGATTATCGCGTCGGCCATCGACAAGCCTTCCTTGACCGACGTTTCCGCCGCGTTGAGCGCCCCGTCGGAAGTCAGCGCAATCATCGTGGTTCTGGCCTTAATATGCCCGACAACCTCGCGCGCCGCCTTGACGCCCCTTTCTTTGAGCATCTTCCGATAAACTTCGTAGGCCACAATCGACGGCGTGAAATAGGTTTCGGGTTCGGCGGACTCCACCCGCCGGGCGCAGGCGGACGCGGAGGCCTCGTCCGTGACGTACGCAATCCAAATGGTCGAGTCCAGCACGATTGCCATCAGAACCGGTCCTCGTGGTCCCTTACGTCGTCGAGGTCCATCCGGCCGAACTTGCCGCGGAGCGATTTTATGCCGCGTACCGGGACGAAGACTATCTGGCCGTCGCTATGGAACACCGTGAACTTCTGTCCGGCCCGCACGTTGCCCGCCCTGCGCGTCCGCTTTGGAATTACCACCTGGAACTTTGTTGAAACCGTGACTATCTCGTTTTCCGCCATATGCCCGCACCACCGTAATACGCTTATGGCATCGATTGTATTTAAGTTTTACGGGCGGGGCTTGCCGGCGCTACGCCTTCGGGTAGTTCGGGGACTCTTCGGTTATCGTTACGTCGTGCGGGTGGCTTTCCTTGTTGCCCGCAGAAGTTATTTGCACGAACTGTGCCTTCCTGAAGTCGGCGAGGTTTTTGCTGCCGGTGTAGCCCATCGCCGCTTTCACTCCGCCGACGAGTTGGTAGATTACTTCCTGCACGCTGCCCCTGAATGGGACGACGCCTTCAATGCCTTCGGGCACTAGTTTGCTTCGTTCGGAGACGTGGCCCTGGAAATAACGCGTCTTGCTGCCGTTAGTCATCGCGCTCAAGGACCCCATACCGCGGTATTTCTTGTACTTTCTTCCGCCGATGAAAACAGTATAGCCCGGCGTTTCCTGCGTGCCGGCCAGCATGTTTCCAAGCATGATGCTTGACGCTCCGGCAGCGAGTGCCTTTGCAGCATCCCCGGAGTACTTTATGCCGCCGTCCGCGATGAGTGGCACGCCCGCGGCCTCGCACGCGGTAAAGCACTCCGTTATCGCGGTGAGTTGCGGCATGCCGCAGCCGGTGACAATACGCGTCGTGCAAATCGAGCCCGCTCCAATGCCAACTTTAACCGCGTCCGCGCCGGCAGCTGCAAGCGCTTCCGCACCGCTCTTCGTCGCAACGTTGCCCGCGATAATTGCTTGGTTCGGATGGGCTTTCTTGAGCGCCTTTACTGCTGCAACAACACCGGCAGAGTGACCGTGAGCCGTGTCGAGCACGAGCACG
>MNVH01000053.1 GCA_001871595.1 Candidatus Micrarchaeota archaeon CG1_02_55_22
AGAACTAGTTTCCTTGGCAAGCGATTGCGATAGTGATGCAGTACTGGCAACCGTGCGCCAACGCGGTGGGGGCGCGTGCCACACGGGCGGCTGGACGTGCTTTAGTGAAGAGAAAGGCGTTGAATGGGGATCGCTCGATGAATTGATCGAAACAATCCGCCTGCGGAAAAAAGAAAAGCCGTCGGGCTCTTACGTTGCCTCGATAGTCTGCGACGCCGACGCGGTTGGCGAGAAGCTGCGCGAGGAAGCGAACGAACTAGCCGAAGCAATACGCGAGAAAAGCGTTGAAGACGTCGCGTGGGAGGCAGCCGACGTATTGTTCTTCACGCTAGTCGCGCTGGAAAACCGCGGCGTCGGCGTGGGCGAAGTGCTCGCCCAGCTCGAAAGCAGGCGCGGCAAGCGACGTCAGTAGCCTAGTTTCTCGCGCACGAGCACGACGGTGACGCGGCCCTTATTGTAAGGCTCGGCCGCGAGGACAACGATTTTGCTTATCGAACTGCCCATGCCGTACACCCTCTTGGCACGCGCATCCTCCAACGGAAAGACGTACTCTCGCAGGCGCGCGAACGCATCGTCGAGAGACGGCACAATCTTGTTCGTGCCCGCGACGAGCACCAAATGATTGGCCGCGAAAAGAAAGGCGCCCACGCGGCTGCCGGACGCGTCGGCGGCGACCATCTCGCCGTCCTGCGTCAAGGCGTTGACGCCGGAAACAAAGTAGTCCGCGGTCACGGCCTTGCGGCGCAGCTCTGCCTGCTTGCCGGCATCCTTCTCGGCGAGTATGCCCTCGTGCAGATTCCTCCAACCGTGCCCGCCCGACTTGAGCAACTCGCCGAAGCCTATCTCGTTAAGCGTGGTGGACGAACCGTTCATCACCTCGGCGTCCTTAGGAATGATTTTCCTCACCGCCGCAAGCGCCTCGGCCGCGTCCTTGGCGACAACGACGTTGAAGCCCCGCGCCCCCAAGGCCGAAACCGTTCCCTCGACAACGGAGTCACCCGGCAGCTTCGACCACTTCGAATCGACCTTCGCCTCCGTCAAGTTCACCGCGCTGTGCTCTACAATCACAAAGACCACCCTGCAAAGTATATTGTAGAACCAATATTAAACTTGCGTGCCGCCGACCGGAATCCGAGTAACCCCGAGTATAAGAAGTTGCAAGTTACTGCAGACAAGCCCGGAACAATCCGCATAAACCTGCAGACGAGTCGCCCGCAAGGCACCCGCTAAAATGTTTAAGCGCCCGGCCCAGCGCTAAAAACTTCGGCAGCCTCGACTCGGTAAAAGCAGTAGCAACCAAGTGGCGCCCCGCAAAAGAACGCTACAAGGGTCTCCAAGTAACCCAAGTGGACGGACAAGCCGCAGGCAGCTACTACAAGATTAGCGGAACGATTGAAAACAAGGGCGAACAAAATACCACTTACGCGTGGGTCATCGTGACATTCTACGACCTGGAAGGCAACATCGTGGAAGACGCCGTGGACGCCATCGGTCCGTTCAAAAGCAACTCTGCCGAGCCCGGCGCCAAACAAGGCTTCGGCGTAGTCATCTCAATACCTGACGGGCACGAAATCGCGTCGTACACCGCCGCAATCGACTACGAATGAAAGCCCGTTAGCCTCTAGCTTATCCCAATTAGCTATATCAACGTCAAGCACCACCGCCTCCCCTTCAACCACCACTACCGACGCGGACCGGTTGGAGGACGCTGCCGCGTTGTCCGCCTCAAGCTCAACCAACTCCCCGCCGGCAAGACGATACGGTAAGCACCGTCCGCTAGGTTTTTATTGCGCTGGCGCGTCCCATTACGAGAGGGTGGTATTACAAGTGAAGCGCGCAATCATCGTACTGGCATTACTGTCGCTGGCAATCGGAACCGGGGCCGAAAGCCTCGTACAACTCCCGCAAGACTTCACAACAAACCAAGGCCTTGACACAGCCGGCGCGCCCAAGCCACCCTCGGCCGGACCGGCCAGCGGCCTGCCGTGCAACACCAAAGAGGAATGCTACGATTACTGCAAAGGCGACCCCGAAGGATGCCGCCAAATCTTCGGCTCCAGCCCACCCGATTCAAACAATGAAGGACAACGCGGAACAAACTCGCCACAGCCGTCGAACGCCTACTCCAACTACGGCGGGCCCTCTTACGGCGGCCCCGGAATAGACTTCTCCGCCGACGTGCCCATCGAAGCGTTCATTAGCGAAGCGCTGGGTTCAATGTACTCCAGCCCCGAAGAATTCGCCGAAAGCCACGGCCTAAACCTCGCCACATCCTGCGCCCCGCAAAAACAATTCGAACTCGTCGAACTCCTCGAAAGCGACCTCTCCGCCTCCGGCGGCTTAGGGCAAGAAACGTGCAGCGACATGCTGCCCGAAGAAATGACTCAAATGTGCGGTGACGTGGACGCGTTCTGCGCCGAACAAGTCAAAGCATACTCGGACTGGGAAGGGCCCCGCATCAACGTGCCCGGCTCGCGCGCCGAATTCCAAATCTCATGCGAGGACATCGCCAACGAGGAAACAATCATTTCAAAGTGCATTACCGCGCTCGGCGAAGGCTCAAACGAGATGAGGGCAGAACTCGAGGAAGACTGCGCCATAACCTACATCATGGCCGAACCCGACCTCCGGCGCACCTGCCAAGAACAAGACAAAGGCTCGCAGTGCGACCCCGACCGCCTCGACGAGTTCTACAAAAACTGTGTCGGCGTCGCCCAACAACCACGCGAACAAGAGCAGCCACGGCAAGACTACAACCAGCCGCAACCCACTCAAGGCAGTTGCCCGCTCCCGCCCACCTGCCCGGCCGGCCAAGCCCTAAGATACGACGCCCGCGACTCAAACAACTGCATGGTAAACGCGCGGTGCGAAGGCGGCCCAGAAGCGACGCCGGCACCCGAACCGACGCCCGTGGCAGAACCAACCGCCACCCCAACGCCCGACACCACGGCGACATCAACGCCCGAACCAACCGCCACTCCACAACCAACCGCGACACCCGCACCCGAACCAACCGCCACTCCCGCGCCCACCGCGACACCGGCACCCGACACCGGGACAACCGCAAGCACGCAGGCCCCCAGCTTCACCGGATTATTCGTAGCCGCCCAACTCTTCCCCGAAGAACACCGCGAAGACTGCAACCGCAAGCTCGCAGAAATGCGCGAGCAATGCTCGCGGCAAAGCGGCGACGCACGTACGCCGTGGGGAGTCAACCGCGCCGACTGCGCCGGCGGCACCATACCGAAGGAAGCATTCATCAAAGCGTGCGCCGCACACAACAGCGGATTCTCGTCCGCCTTGAGCGACCCGGAAAAACAAAAGCAAGTGTGCGCGCTTACGGCCAGCAAAGCCAAACGCATGCTGCACGACTGCAACCGCCCGGCCGAGGAATGCACGCGCCAAGCGACGCGCGCATGCACCGCCGCCAAACAACGCCAAACCGAGTGCGCAAAATACTCTTCCCCCGAAAAACTCCGCCCCATGCTCAAGCGCATGGTTGCCGACGCGTGCCGCACCTACTCACGCAAACCCATACTTGAACAGATTTCAGGCGGCAACGGCATCCAGAGCCTCATCGCAGCCGTACCCGACGCGCAGGGACCGGCGTGCGAGGAAGCGCTCGAACGAGCCGGCGCCCGCATCGAAGGATTCCAGAAAATCGGCGGCGACACGCGCGTTTACTTCATCGAGGTCGAAGCCGACAACGTGCAATCCGTGCGCGACGCAGGCTGCGCCGAAATACGGCCCAACACCGCCGCCATGGTGCTCCGCCAAGGCGGAAGCGACAGCTACGGCGGACTTGACGACGTCGCGCTCGCGCTGCAAGCCAGCGCGCAGGACTCCGACGACGCGCAAGTGAGAACCGTACTCGGCTACCAGGGCTCACAAATCGGCGAGATAGCGGACAACTTCAAAGAACTAGAGGAAGCTGACAAGGGCAAGGACGCGGCCTACAAGATACAACAATTCTTTGGCCTCAAAGCCGAACAAGAACGCGCCGAAACCGAGACGCTCGACGCCGAAACCGCCAAGCTCGAAGAAACCAACTCCGAACTCGAACGCGTCATCGCGGCTCTTGCCGAAACCAACCCCGCCCAAGCCGCGCTCATAACCAATGTCCTCGAAGAGAACAGGAAGCGCGCCGAAACCCTGCGCGGACTCGCCAAATCCAAGCGCGAGTGGAGCGCCGGACTAATCAGCCGCCTCGGCGGATAACTACGGAAAGCCACCTTACGGGAGCCGGTCGCACTTGACCGAGTACTGCTTGTCACCCAGAACGGCGAGACCGAACCTTGCCGTCTCGACCTTGCTCGTACCCGGCTCGACTTGCCCGCTGCACACTATCTGGCTGTTCTCCAAATTGTTGCGAACAAAGAGCTTGACGTCAACGCACGACGAGCCGGAAGCGCCCCCCGTGTTGGCGAACGTCACCGTGGTAGTCATCTGCCCCACAGC
>MNVH01000030.1:0-21016 GCA_001871595.1 Candidatus Micrarchaeota archaeon CG1_02_55_22
CGCGTTTCAATTCCGGTCCAACGCTGCCTTGCTGGTCGCATTCGGCGCAGTTGTTGCCGTAGAAGTATAGCAGAGTGTCCACGCTTTGGTTGCATTTCTTGTTAATCTTCTGTGCGAATAGGTAGTCGCGTAGCTGCATTATTGTGAACTCGCGTTTGAGCGTGAGGACGTCGGGGTCGGTCGCGCCCCTGGTGCTGCTTAGGATGTCGACGCGTCGGTCGATTTGGGCGGTCTGGTTGTCGAATAGTTCTAGTTGTGGCCCGTAGGCAGCGCATGAAACGTTGTCGGCGTCTATCAGGAAGAGCAGTTCTATTTCAGTGGTCCGCAGCCTGACCTCGTTTATCTCCCTTGCCAGCGAGTCTGTCAATTGGTTGGCGATGAATAATCCGGCAAGCATTCCTGTACCAAATAGTAGGAGGCTTATCACAAGTGCCGCAACGTATGTGTTTGTGCGCAGGGTTCTCATTCTTACATCACCATCTTAGCTTTTCGCGTTTTGCTTCCTTGAATGCTGTTACGAGCCAGAAAAGTGTTATGAGCGGCGCGTATATTATGACGTAGGCCAAGATTTCAAGCGGGTTGACGGTTTCGCTATCGATTGATTTTATGCCGACGTAGGTCCACGCTAGCGTGCCAAGGAATATCATTACGCCCAGCAAGTGCATGGGGGAGAAGGTGTAGATGAAGTTGCTCAGCCCGTACTCGAGCAAGCCGGGTTGCCGGTGCAGCAAGGTGAGGGCGGATATGGCGATTACGACGAAGATTGCCAGCATCGAGAGTATTCCGAGTGGCATTATTACTATACCGAAGTCGCCGTAGCGGGGGTTGATCAGGTAGTAGTGTTTCAACAGGTTTCTCACGCCGCCGCGGTGCCACCTCACGCGTTGCCTTACTAGTTCGCGCAGGGTGCGCGGTGTCTTCGTGTATACTACGCCCTCCATTGAGGACTCTATCTTGTAGTCTGCGGCTTGAATGCGCAACGCCATTTCCTGGTCTTCTAGAATGTTGTGCTCGTCGTAGCCGCCCACCTTGTCGAATACGCTTCTACGGAATACGCTGAGGGGACCCGGAGTAACGTTTATTGAGTTGATGAACGAGAGTACGCGGCGGTTGAACACCGTGATTAGGTACTCGACGCGCTGGAGGCGTTGCAGCGTGTTGCGGGGTTCGTGCACCTTCATTACCGAGGTTACTGCACCCACCGTTGGGTCGTCGAAGAAGCCTACGAGTTTCATGAGGGCGTTGCGTTCGATGAATGAGTCCGAATCAAGCGTGACGACGAGCTCGCCGTTCACGTGGCGCAGGCCGTTGTTGAGCGCGGCGCCCTTGCCTTTGTTGGGTTGGTCTAGCACGAGTACGCCGCGCTTGGCGAAAGCGCGTGCCTTTGCTAGCGTGGAATCCTTGCTTCCGTCGTTTATTACGATGATTTGCTTTTTGTTCGGGTACTCTGCGGCGAGGACTGACTCTATGGTTGCGGCTATGGATTTCTCTTCATTGTAGGCCGGAATGATTATGCTTATTGGGGGGTAGCGGCTTGGTTTTGGGTTGTGTTTTAGCACGTGCCGGTTTTCCAGTAGTAGGAGTATGAAGAATACGCTCACGTAGAGCGTAAGGAATGCCAGTCCGTATTCGAAGAGCGCAGTAGCGTTCATATTATCTTAATATGGGGGCTAGGGGTTAAAAAAACCGGGTAGCACCCCGTTCTAACGCGGGGCGAAATACGTTTTGGTCTTGCGCCCCGTGATGAAAAGTATGCTGGTTCGCGTCCAGTCTTTTATCAGGCCCAGTATTCCGAGCTGGTGGATTCGGCGGTCGCTTGTTGGCACGACTGTGTTGTAAAGGAAGACTACCTTGCCGCGGCGTTTGATGCGGCGGGAGAGGTCCATGTCTTCTGCCGAGGCGGTCTCGGTGTCGAAACCCTTCTCTTTTTCAAATGCCTTTCTTCGGTAGGCGACGCAGCTTCCTGCTATTGTCGGTTGGCCTATTGCGACTGACGCGGCGACTACTATGTTGAGTGCGTAGAAGAACGCCTCGCGTATCAAACTCACTTTTTCGGGCAGGATATGGCAACCGACGCATACGACCTTGGGGTCGGCGAAAGCCGCTATCATGCGGTCGTGGTATTCTTTTGTTGGGAAGGTGTCGGCGTCAACGAATAGTACAATGTCTCCCTTGCTGGCTTTCGCCCCGTCGTTGCGTCCCCATCCAATCGAGTGGCCGGTTTCGTATATGACTTTCGCGTATTTGCGGGCTATTCTCACCGTGCCGTCCTTGCTGTGGCCGTCGGAAACTATTATCTGGGTGTTTTTCGGCATTACTTCGTGGAGGTTCTTTAGTGTTCGGCTTATGAGCTTTTCTTCGTTGTACGTCGGCACTATTACGCTTAAGGATAGCTTTTTCATGTCTTTCATTAACCCTTCGGGCTTTTAAAGTCTTACGGGATAATAGGTTCGAGTGGGTAGAGCGCTATGAAGGTTGTTATAGTAAACGCCTTGTTCCATCCCTTTACGGGCGGGGTCGAGAAGCACTTGCACGAGTTGGGAAAGCACTTGGCGGGCAAGGGTGTCGAGGTTCACGTGCTTACCGGCAGGCTCGAAGGCACTCTTGCCGAAGAAGTGCTCGACGGCATCCACGTCCACCGCATCCCGTGCACTGAAATCCGTGTGCCGAGCATTTATCCTCCGCCCCTTATCCTCTCGCGGGGAGTTGAAGAAGCGCTGGCAAAGCTTGACGCCGAGCACGATTTTGACTTGATTCATTTGCAGGACCGGTGGTTTCCGGACTTCAACGCCGCGTTGCTCTACGCCAAACGCGTGCACAAGCCTTTCGTGCTGACGCTTCACAATGCGCGCCCGCTCGGCATCGCACCGCATTACACCGTTCTGGGCAGCTTGTACGACGAGGTCGTCGGCAAGCGCATCCTGAAGAGTGCGGACAAGATTATTTCGGTGAGCTCGTGGAGCGCAAAGGACGTCGCTAACTATGGCATTCCTCTTGAAAATTTTATCGTCGTCCACAATGGCATCGACACAAAAGCGTTCCAACCCAGAAGAACCAGCGTATTCGTTCGCAAGATGGGAATCAAAGGTCCCTTGCTGCTTTTTGTTGGTCGTATCATCCGCCAGAAGGGCCTAGAGTACGCCGTCAAGGCGATGCCGCTCATCCTGAAGAAACACCCTGACGCGCGTTTTGTCGTTATTGGCCGCGGCAATCGCCTCGAACACGTCAAAAAACTAGTCAAACAAATGAAATTAGAAGATAGCGTAATCTTTCCGGGCTTCGTTCCAGAGCGCGAGCTCTTTGAAGCTCTGGGTAGCTGCGACGTTTTCATTCTTCCCTCATTGTGGGAGGTTTTACCGATAAGCATTCTCGAGGCAATGTCTTGTGGCCGCCCAATCGTGTGTACTACTGCGGGCGGCAACGCCGAACTCGTCCGGGATGGGTACAACGGGTTTGTCGTTCCAAAGCGCAGTCCTGAACAGCTAGCCGAGGCCGTGACGAAACTGCTTGACGACGATGCCTTGCGAACGCACATGGGTGAGAACAGCCGCAAGCGCGCCGTGCAAGAGTTCGACTGGGAGATTATTACCGACCAAACCATTGTCGCTTACAAACAAATCCTTCGCGAATACGCTGCCAAGCCGCGCGAGGCGGCAACGGCGCGCGAAGCTTTCAACGAGCTTTCAAACGAGTTTAGCAAGGACATGCACGCGTTCAACGAAAAAATCAAGGCAACTATTGCGAGGGCGAGAAGATGAAGATTATCGTTACCGGCGGCGCTGGCTTTATCGGTAGCCACCTCGTTGACGAGCTCGTAAAATCGCACGAAGTAACTGTTATAGATAATCTCTCGAGCGGCAGCAAAGACTTTTTCTCCCACCACCTTGGCAACAAGCGTTTCTCTTTTATCAAAGCCGACCTCGTCGATTCACGCGCCTGCGCTGGCGTGTTCAAGAAAGCTTCGCCCGAAGCAGTCTACCATTTGGCGGCCAACCCGGACGTGCGGGGTGGAGAAAAAGGTTCGGCGTCCTTCCAACGCAACAACGTCGTCGCGACGCTCAACGTCCTTGACGCGTGCCGCGACGGCAACATCAAGAAACTCGTCTTCGCTTCGACTTCAACTGTTTACGGCAACGCCCTTGCGCGTCCAACGCCTGAATCGTACGGCCCACTACTGCCCATAAGCCATTATGGAGCTAGCAAGCTCGCCTGCGAAGCGTATTTGTCCAGTTATGCGGATAATTACGGTCTTGCCTGCGCGGCTATGCGCTTCGCGAACGTCATCGGCGGGCGGCAGAATCACGGCGTGATATTCGATTTCATCCGGAAGCTCAAAGCAAGCCCTCGCGAGCTTGAAATCTTGGGCGACGGCAAGAATTCTAAGAGTTACGTGCACGTAACCGACTGCGTTTCCGGCTTGCTTTGTGTCAAAACGCTTAAAGGCAGCGTCGAGGTCTACAATCTGGGCTCCAAAGGCCAAACAACCGTCAACGAGATTGCAGACGAAGTGATTTTTCAAATGGGTTTAAGCGCGAAAAAAATCTATACTGGTAAGACTTGGGCGGGCGACGTTAAACTTATGTCCTTGGATTATTCTAAACTTTCAAAGACGGGCTGGAAGCCCAAACTCGATTCAAACGCCGCGGTGAAGCGCGCGGTGGGAGAGGTGCTTGCACATGGGTAGGATGCGTGTTCGTGCTGAAGCAGGTTTGCGCGTAGCACGCGCCAGCGACCACGAAATTTTAGCCGCGGCCATGCCGCACTTGGATACGCGTAAAGGAGAGGATACTGACTGGGTGATAACCGATAATACTGGCCGCATCTTACACTTTCCGGCACGGCTGCGCGAACGCATCGGTGCTAATATACGGCCTGGCGATAACTTGCTTGAACAGCAGCATATTGTTAAAGATCCGTGGAAATCCGAAACCTTTGCGAAGCTCATCATGGCGGGAGAAAAGTTTCATCGCACGGATTTCGAGCATTCCACTTGGTCGCAGGAAGTCAGAGGCGACCTTGAAGGCATACCCTTACTGCGCAAGAGCAAGACGGTACTTGGCGTACGGATTCCTCCGAAGCGTATTGGCGCGCTCATAGTAAGTCGTGATCTTACCGAGCGCGATTTAGAGGATGCTCGTTTGCGCGACCACGCCCATTCTTTGAAACAGCACGATGTCGCGCTTGGATTAGCCAAGCGTGTTTTAGTTCGGTTGGATCGTTCACCTCATGAAGATCCTCTTCTGCGAAAGCATCTTGACGGGCTAGTAGCTGCAGGGCGGCTTACCACGCGTCAGCGAGCTAGTTTGGATAAAGCGCTGCAAGAATCTTCGGCATCGCCCCTTGTTCATCCTAAGGTCTCGCAAGTTCTTGGTCGATTTAATCTTGATGCTGACGAACTAGAAACACTCGGAAAGGCTATTGAGAACGCGCATCCGCTTACCAGCAAAGCGTTAAGAGCAACCCTTGAAGCTTTACCAAAGCTTGCTCAAGCGGTAACCGCTACTGTTGAAGAGCTTGCCGCTAGGACTGAGTACAAGCCCGGTCCAGTGAACTTGGGTGACATATTGCGCCATACCCTTAGCATTGCTTCCGGCGAATTGCCTGTTGGTACCGTTGTTGACGTCGATATCCCTGAGAACGGCGCGCTGAAGACGCACATGCTTCCCGCCCACGCATGGAATATTGCGAGCAATCTGGTTACTAATGCGCGTGAGAAGCTAAACGAGCAATCGGAGTCTAATCGTCGGCTAGCTGTGTCGGCTCGCGCGTCGCCTGATGCAATACATTTTTTTGTAACTAATTCCGGCGACATACCTGAATCCATACGTGACCAGGTGTTTCGTCAGCGTGGTATAACAAGTAAATCCGGAACTGGTCGGGCGCGCGGCCGGGGCCTTGCGCACATTCACGAGATGGTGACGCGCAATGGTGGTACTATAGAATTTGAAACGGGCAATGGGGAAACTACGTTCCACGTTTCTTTGCCGCGCGTGACCGAGCCGCCCAAGAGCTAGTTTACTCGTATTCTATCGTTCCGGGTGGCTTTTGCGTGACGTCGAAGAGCACGCGGTTGGCTCCGCGCACCTCGTTCACGATGTGGCTGGCGATTCGTCCAAGGACTTCGGGGTCAATCCGCGTCCAATCCGCAGTCATGCCGTCAACGCTGTCAACTGCCCGTAAAGCGATGACGTACTCGTAAGTGCGCGAGTCGCCCATCACCCCGACGCTCTTGACTGGCAATAGCGCGGCGAAGGCCTGCCACGTCTTGTCGTACCAACCGCTACTGCGGAGTTCTTCAATATAGATTGCATCGGCTTCGCGCAAGATTTTGATGCGTTCGGGCGTTACTTCGCCGAGAATGCGTATGGCGAGGCCGGGGCCGGGGAACGGGTGGCGCCACAACAATTCGCGTGGGATGCCGAGCTCTTCGCCCAAGCGCCGCACTTCGTCCTTGTAGAGTTCCTTTAGTGGCTCGACGATTTTGAGGCCCATTTTTTCCGGCAGCGTGAGGTTGTGGTGGCTCTTGATTTTCGCCGCGTTCTTTGACGGCTGCGCGCTCTCGATGCGGTCCGGGTAAATCGTGCCTTGTGCTAGGAAAGTTACTCCGCTCGTCTTTTGTGCCTCGGTCTCAAAGACTTCGATGAACGAGTGGCCTATCACTCTACGTTTTTCCTCCGGGTCGGTGACGCCTTCTAGGCGCGAGAGGAATGTTTCGGACGCGTCAACAACGCGGAGGTTGGCAAATCCTTGTTTTTTCAAATATTCGGATACTGTTGCGGCTTCGTCCTTGCGTAGCAGGCCGTGGTCTACCATGACACATTCCAGCCGGTCGCCGATTGCTTTATGCAATAATGTTGCGGCGACGAGTGAGTCCACCCCGCCGCTTATTCCGATGAGCACTTTTTCTTTTCCAACCGTTTGCTTCATTTCTTCCACTAGTGTGTGCGCTTGTTCAGTCATGCTCCACGTTCTGGTACAGCTACACGCCTTGAAAAGAAAGTTTTCCAGCATTTTTTGTCCGTGTTGCGTGTGCACTACTTCGGGGTGGAATTGGACGCCGTAGAAGCGCCGCGCCTCGTCCGCCATTGCCGCGACGGCGCACGACGGCGTTGAAGCAGTTGCCTTGAAGCCAGCTGGAAGTTTTGTCACCGCATCGCCGTGAGAGAACCACACGACTTGTTTTTGCGGCGTTGACTCGAATATGACTGCGCGGGTGACGTCGATTTCTTGTTTGCCGAACTGTTTCTTGCCGCCGCCTTGCACCGTGCCGCCTAGTTTGTGGGCCATGAGCTGGTGGCCGTAGCATATGCCGAGCACGGGCACGCCGAGATTGAAGATGCCGGCGTCGCAGTGTGGCGCGCCTTGCTCGTACACGCTCGACGGGCCGCCCGAGAGTATTATGCCTTCCGGCTTGGCTGCGTGGATGGATTCGATTGACGCGTCGTGGTTGACTATCTCGGAGTGGACGCCCAAATCCCTTACGCGTCGGGCGATGAGGTGCGCGTATTGCCCGCCAAAGTTTAGTACTAGAATGCTCATGTCTTTCTTCTCAGCGCTAAACGTTTAACTTGTTTTTGGTTTCCTTGGCGTGGTTGGGGTGTATAAAGCCGTGCAGCGCGTAGTGGCGTACTGCCTCGATTTGACATTCTTCCCGCGTGCGCTCTGAGAGCCTGCTTCTCGACCTTCCGAGCTGGTCTAGATTGCTAGTTATTTGCTTTCCAAGTCTTGCGATTGCTGCAGCGTGTTCCGGGGCAATGGCATTGTAGTAGTTTAGTATTTCCACGCCGCCGAGTATGCTTGTAAGCTTGTTTCTTATGACGTGGCGCGCGGCGATGGTGCTGAATGCGTGCATTTCTCTTAGCGTACTTCTGGCTATAGCAGTACTAGTCTTGGGCTCTACAAGCGGCGTCATTAGGTCTAGGGCGTGCGCGAGCTCCTGGTTGGAATCTTGGATTGTAGTAAATAGTTTGGCGTGTTCTTCTGTCGACGCGGTTGTCTCTAGCTTGCGAACGGTTCTTACTAGTTCCATTATCGGTCGTCGGGCTGGCTTAAGGCGGATGAGGCTGGCGTTGTAAGCTTTGATTCTCGTTGTGCGTGCAGCAAGGTTTTCTTGAAGCATTAATTTCATCGCCTGTATTGTCGGGGTATCTCGCCGTCTTCGACGTAGCCGCGCAAGCCTTCAATCGTGTGGGCGGGGTGAGAGCGTGCGAATATTGCGTTGCTTGCAGGGTTTGGTAGTCGGCCGACTGTTTCAAGTATGTGGTTTATGTGTTGCATTGCGTCCGGGTCGTGGCTTTCCAGTCCGGCTGACTCAACGGATAATTGGATTGCAGTCAATGTGTTGTTTAACGTGTGGCGTGCCGCTGCGGCAACGCCTTCGGAAACTAACTGCATTTCTTTGGCGTGCTCTTCAGAGGGCGTACCGGCTTCTTTAAAGGGCCGCAGCAACCGTAGTTGGGCGACTAGTGTGTGTGCCGTCGTGTGCAATTTCACCACGTCTTCGTTCTCAGGGTGTGAGCGCTTCAGGCTTGATGCTGCGCCGAAGATGGCCATGGCTTCGCTTTCGATTTCGGCGAACGGTTTAACGGCGTGGTTGTACGCGTGTATTCTTGCTGCGTGTAGTGTTTCAGAACTCAAATTGTTCACCTATTTTTGGGGCGTGTGCGTCGAATCCTTCGAGGCGGAGGTTTTCGGCGAACTCTTCGCATACCGCGGGGTCGCCGTGCACACAGAAGACTTTTTCTGGCGCGATTTTCCTGACGTAATCAAAGCTCTTAGTCTTTCCAGTGTGTGCGGAGAAGTCGTACTGTTCTATGGGCAGGCCTACTGAAAGCGTTTTCCCGTTGTATTTAATCATTTTTTCTTCAACGAGGCGCCGGCCGTTTGTTTTCTCGACTTGGTAGCCGGTCAAGAGAATGCTGCCGCGTTGGCTCGCATTCATCCTCTCGATGTAAGAGAGCACGGGCCCGCCTTCAAGCATTCCTGCGGTAGTGAGTATGACGTTCCCTCTTCCTTCGGCCAGCTTCTTGCGTTGGACGTGGTTTTCGACGAACTGTGCTGACGCTACTGCACGGGAGAGTGCCTTGGCGTCGCTCACGTAGGATGGGAAGTCTTGGTAGGTGAGCGTGATGTTCTGGCCCATGCCGTCCACCCAGACGTCGGATTTTATGCCGTGGGCTTCGAGTACTTGCAGTATTTCCTGCGTCCTGCCTAACGCAAAACAGGGTACGAGGGCGTTGCCGTTCTCTATCGCGGCTTTGACTGATGCGATGAATGTTTCTTCTACTTCGCCGCGGGGCGCGTGGTCGCGGTTTGAGTACGTGCTCTCGATGACGAGTGCGTCGACGCCCTTGGTTGGCGGTTTGGCGGGGTGGTGGCTGCGCGTTTGTTCGCAGTTGTAGTCCCCCGTGTAAAGTAGTTTCTTGCCGTGCGATTCTATGAGGGTTTGCGCCGAGCCAAGAATGTGCCCTGCGTCGTAGAGCGTGGCAGTTGTTCCTTCAAAGAACGAGTACGGTTCGCCTAATGGCAGTGTCACGCAGTGTTTTGCCGCGGCCTTGAGGTCTTTCTCGGTTATCACGGGTTGTTCTTTGCGTGATGCCACGACTTTTATCGAGTCCGGCCAGAGGGTTCCCATTATTGGCGGGGTTGGGAACGTTGTGAGCCACGGCATCTTCGCGCCGCGGTAAAACGCGGGCAGGTGTCCCGAGTGGTCGAGGTGTGCGTGCGAGAGTATTATTGCGTCGGGCTGGCGGGAGGGCGGTTGGGGGAGGTTTTCTTCGCTGCGTGCCACGCCCGAGTCAAGCAGGAGTGAGAGTTCGCCGGTGTCGAGTTCGAACTGGCTTCGGCCAACCTGCCGGCTGGCCCCTTCGAAAGTGATTTTCATTACTAATTCATTTTGCCAGCAACCTTTTTATGTGCTCGCAGCGTAGATGCCTATTGATGCGGTTTCTTTCATTCCCTGCGGCTGAGAAGCTCCTCGGACGCTACGGCGTCAAGACCGTCCCTAGCGTGCATTCTGGTTCGCCGCAAGAACTTCTTTCTCTGGCCGGTCGGTTAAAGCCGCCTTTCGCGCTCAAGGCTACCGGGCGTGGTATTAACCATAAGAGCGAGCGCGGGCTCGTCGCCCTGCATTTACACACGCCTGCCGAGGCGGTTGCTGCGGCGCGCCAGATGGCTACGCGCTTGACGCCTGTGGAGCGCGGGTCAGTGTTGTTCGTGCTCCAGGAGATGCGTTCGGGCGCCGAGTTTCTTGTCGGTGCCAAAAAAGACGCTTCCTTCGGCTGTGTCGCCCTGTTCGGCGTTGGTGGCACGGGTGCCGAGTTGTACTCCGAGTCGACGGTGCGGTTGTGTCCCCTTTCCAAGCAAGACGCGGCTCAAATGCTTTCGGAGACAAAGGCCGCGGCATTCTTTTCCAAGGTTGGGTTTCGCGGCGTTCGCGTGTCGCCCGACGCCGTCGAAGCGCTTTTGTTGGCGGTGTCGCGCCTCGCCTTGGCTGAAGGTGTTGAAGAAATGGACTTGAATCCAGTCATTGCCAACAGCAAAGGGTTGTGGGTTGCCGATGCGAGGGTGTTTCTGAGATGAGTAACGCCCTGCAACGCATGCTTTCGCCTTCGTCTGTTGCAATTATTGGTGCGAGCCGAGACAAAACCAGTGTTGGGTACGGTATTTTGAAGAACGTGCTCGCCTCGCGCTTCGCGGGACGCGTTTACGCAATCAATCCTTTTGCCAAGAGCATTCTGGGCCAGCCTTGCCGTGCTAGCGTGCTTGACGTGCCGGGGCGGGTTGACCTCGCGTTGGTGGCCGTTCCCGCTTCTAAAGTCGTTTCAGTCGCCAAAGAGTGCGGAGAGAAAGGCGTTTTTGGCCTGGCGGTGGTGTCGGCGGGTTTTGCCGAGACTCCGGGCGGAAAGGCGCTTCAAGACGAATTAGTAGTAGTGTGCAAGCGTTACGGGATGCGGCTTTTAGGGCCTAATTGTATGGGCTTCCTGCGGCCTGCGCTCAGGCTCAACGCGAGTTTTGCCGTGAGCGCTCCGCCTGCTGGTGGTATAGCGTTTGTTTCGCAGAGTGGCGCGATTGCGGACAGTGTGATTGACTGGGCTTTACGCGAACGTTACGCGTTCTCGTTGATTGCAAGCCTTGGTAATTCGGCCGATGTTGATGCCGCTGATCTGGTGGACTTTCTTTCGCACGATCCGAAGACTAAGGCGATTGCGTTGTACTTGGAGGGGCTTGGGGACGGCCGGCGTTTTGCTCTGGCCGCAAAGAAGTGCGGGAAGCCTGTTGTCGTGTTGAAGGCCGGGCGTACCGCGAAAGGGAGTGTCGCGGCGTCTTCGCACACTGGTGCCTTGGCCGGGGCGTGGAATGTTTTTCGCGGCGCGATGCGGCAGTCGAACGTAGTGCTTGCTGAGGGTACTGAGGAGCTCTTTGATTTCGCTAAGGCGTTGGCTGAGCAGCCCTTGCTTAGGCATAATTCGGTTGCGGTTATAACAAACGGCGGCGGGCCGGGTGTGCTTGCTGCTGATTACGCCAGCGATTTCGGGCTCGAGCTCGCGTCATTGCCGCGGCGTGTTGTGGCCCGGTTGGAGAGGGGCGGTGTGATGCATTCCGCTTGTGCTTATGGGAATCCGTTGGACTTGATTGGTGATGCGTTGCCCGACCGTTACGAAGCGGCTTTGGATGCGGTTGTGGGCGAGCCCTCGGTTGGGGGAGTCATCGTTATTCAAACGCTGCAGACGATGACTGACCCCGCAGGCAACGCGCGCGCCATAGTTGCTGCCAAGAAGCGGCATCCGGGCAAGCCCGTGATAGCCGTGTTTATGGGTGGCAGGCACAATTCCGCTGGCGAAAGGGTGCTTGAGGCTGGCGGCGTACCAAATTATAACGACGTGCGGAAAGCAATGCGCGCCATGGCCGCTTTGGCGGGTTCGCTCTAGGTGCTTTCTGTTGGTTCTAGTAGTTCGAGCGCTTTCTCGGTGTCGCTTTGGCTTAAAGCGGTGAAGAGCGGCTCGAGTGCACCCGACGGGAGTTGGCTTTCTGGAATGTTCTTTTCAGCTATTCTTTCCCTTAATAGTGTAATACCGAATTCTGCCGCGTTCTTTTTCTCGTCGCGCATGCGGCGGACTGCTTCAAGTTTTTCTTTCAAGTCTTTTGCGCCGATCTGTCGGTCGATGCTGAGCATCATTGACTCGGAGTAGTTTCGTTCCAGGCCGGAGAGGTCGAGGTTAGCGTTCGAGAGGCCGGGTGCAAGCGTTCCCGTCAACTTGAGTTTCACGAGTGGTACTTGCCCTGCATGGCTTTCGGCAATCGCTTCAAGCGCCGTCCGCGCTTTTTCTTCGACTTCGGACAATCCCGCGTCGGTGAAAGATATTTCTTGGTGGTGGAACGGGCGCGTTGGCACGGTGACGAATTCGGTGTTGCCTGTTTTTGAGTCGAATAAGTAGTAGCCTTTTGGTCGGGCTTCGTTCTTCTTCATTTGCGTCACCACGGTGCTGCCTGGAATCAAGAGGTGTTTGCCGGCTTCGGTGAGGTCGTGTCTCCAGTGGATGTGGCCGTTGACATACAAGTCGAAACCGTTTGGCAGGTCGGCCATCGAGATGCAGTCCTTGTCTTGCGGAATGATTTCTGTGAGTGACTGGTGGAATATGAATATGTTGAAACAACCTTTTTCGGGCTGGTATTCCATGAGTTTGAGCGCTCTGCCGGCGAGCTCTTCAGGTACGCCGCCCATTCCTTGGACGCACACGCGTTCGCCGTCTTTCTCTACGAAGACCTTGCGGGCGTGGCAATTAACCAGCAAGCCTGCCGCGTGCAGTATCTCGATGATGTTGACTAGGCCTTTTGTTCGTCTTTCGTGCGTCCCGTAAATCGCGATTACGTGGCTCGGGCCTGGTTTTTCTCGTCCACCGTCGACAACCGTGACAACGGCATCCCCGTAGTCGCGTGCCTCGTCGAACACGCGCACGGCGTCGTGGACTACTTCTTGCGAGGGCACGCGGAAGTCGAACAAGTCGCCTGCGGCTATCACGAAATCGGCCTTGCCTTTAGCGTCGATGAGTGCACGCCGTGCTTGTTCGAGCGCGTCTTCGTTGAACCCGAAATGGAAGTCTCCCGTAATCGCAATCTTCATTTTATTCTCCGCGGGTAGTCAAGCGTTCTTTGTTCACGCTTTCAAGCTCGCTTGGCTTGCACTTCGCTAGCCCGCACAACTCGCGTTCGAGTGCTTCGGCGAGAGGCCGGAATTTCTCGATTTTCTCCGGAACTCCTTCAAACTTTGCGTAACGTTCTTTTGTCCCCTTGATGCGTTCGGCGAGCGATACCACGGCGTCGTGTTCCACCCGTTTGTCGCAGTAAAACAATATCTTTCTTTCCAGCGTGTCGAGCTTGCCCCACTCTTCCGCGGAAACATTGTGCGCTTCGGCCACGCTTGCCACGGCCGGCCACCCTTCCGCAAGGATTATTTTCGCGCCGCACGCCTCGTGATCCTTTCGCGGAACGAGCTTGCCGTTTTTTTCACATAGTTTTCCGATGTCGTGAAGCAATGCCGCGGCCCGCAGCAACTCCTCGTCAACGCTTGGTTTTCGCGCATTAATTCTATGTGCGAGAAACATTGCCGCGCCCGCGACGCGCTCCGAGTGCCGGACTACGTTTGACGGCACGCCGTGCCTTTCCAGCAGGGAGAAGCACTCCGCGTCATTCGGTAACCGAGCCATGGTTTCTTATATGTGCTAACAATAATAAGCAATCGGGGTCCTAGGTTAATTATGGCGTCTCAAACGTGGCTTGTTTATGCGATAGCCGCGATGCTCTTGTTTTCAGTCGGCAATATCCTGCTCAAAGTCGGGGTAGGCAAGCTTAACCTGGACGATTTCCGTGCTTCGCCCATCGTTCTTGTAGCCGTAGTTGTTCTCGTTGCACTGCTTTTAGGATTGCTTGCCACCCAGACCAATATAGTTGTAACAACTGAAACGTTAGGCATAGGCGTTGCTTTCATCGTCTTTGCCGTGGCCGGATTCATTCTCTTGCTGCGCGCCGTAGGGGAAGGCCAAATCGCTATAGTGACCGCCGTGCTCTCGCTGAGTACCGTTGTAGTCGCAATACTCTCAGTTGTTTTCCTTGGTGACAAGTTCTCTTACAAAGAGCTGGTTGCAATGGGCCTTGCAGTGGCCAGTATCATCGCGCTCGTCGTGTGACCTGCCGTCGGAATGTTTCCACGCAGGCCCGCAATCCTTTCTCTGTTAACGAGGGCTCGCCGTTGCAGCCGCCTACATTCTCGTGGCCTCCGCCCGAGCCTTTAACCGCGTTTCCGGCGTCCTCCATTATCTTGCCAACGTTGACTCTTTCGAGGAGGTCGTTCTTGGCTCCGGCAATCCTGCCGTCCGGCGAGGCAACGAATGCCGCGTCGCATCCTGACGCGACTAGCGCGGTGGCGCACGCAAGCCCGAAGCCCTTAGCTTTGGACGTGCAGACAAGCCGTTCGCCAACGTTCGTGCGTTTGCACTGCGCTACCGCGTCGAGCGTGACGCGGCGTTGCTCCGCGCTCGGCAGGCTACCGGCGAGCTTTCTTACGGTTTCGTAGTCGGTATTGGCTAGTTTTAACAACTCGGAGAACGCGTGGAATGATTGGGTGCGCGCCGAGCGGAAGTTCCCACTGTCAGCGTACAAGCCGCAGGCGAGTAAGAGCGCGATTTCCCGTGGCGTCTTCTTGCTTTTCTTGCAGTACATTTCGTACACTATTTCGCTGCAGCTGCTCGCGTTGCGGTCGATTGCGAACTTGAACCCTTTGAGTCGTTGTGAGTGGTAGTGGTGGTCTATGGATAGTTTTTCGCCCTTGAATGATTCGAATAGCAGCGGGTCGTCGAAGTGGCCGCGGCTGCTTGAATCAATTAGTACGAGCCGTTCGAAGCCTTGCAGTGTTTGGCTGTTGACAACCGGCATGGGCCAGCCCAGCGATTGTAGGAGGCGCACGGCGCTGGATTGCAGTTCTCCGGGCGAGGCGTAGCTGCTTTTCGGAAGGAGGTTGGAGAGCGCGATTGCGGATGCAACCGCGTCGATGTCCCCCCGCGAGTGGAAAGAGACGAGCGTGCGCTTTTCCGTCAAGAGTTCGGTTGCCTTCATGTTGAAAGGCTTACGCCGGGGGCGAATAAAAAAGCGCGGTGCCAGCCTATTTTTTGGCGGGTGGCGCGATTGTCGCTTCCAGGCTCTTCTGCAACGCGAGCGCGCGTTCCTTGATTCTGGCTTCCTGTTTGGAGAAGATGCCTTCGCGCATGTCGTACGTTTCCTTCTCGGCCTCGATTTCCTTGATCAGGTCTGCCTTCTTCTTTGATACAAGCACGGGGCCGGCGAAGCGGTAGAGCACTGCGGCGTCATCCGCTTTTCCGAGCTCTTCGAGCACGCGTCCGGATTCGTTCTTTTGGATTAAGAGCTGTTGTTTTTGCATTACCGTCATCTGCATTTGTTGTTGCAGGGATTGGAGTTCGGTCAAGTCCTTCTTTTGTTGTTCAGTAAGTTCCATTATTTTCCACCTTTAGAGAGTTCATCGGTTGAGTCGACGAAGACGCGTAAATCGCGTAGTGCGCTCGTCGTGCGGGCGCGCAGCGCGGTAAAGTCTTCCGCACCAATATTTAGGGTGAGAACGTTTTTATTTGCCTCGGCTTCGAGTTTAGAGCGCGGCGAGATGTCGTCGCCCTTTACCACTAGAGCGGCTTTATCCGCCGTTTCCTTGTCTGCAAAGGGTATCTTTATTGTCGAGGAGTAATTCATTTTCATCACTTTGTTGCGGTTGAGTGTTCTATCTCGTCGAGGCGTTCTATTTGTTCGATGAACTTTTCTAGTATTGCCTGGTAGTCGTCTTGTAACAGTTCCTTGTTCTCGTAGGCTTCGTTGAGCGCTGAGACTTGGTCTAAAAGCACTTGGCGTACCTTGAATGCGCGGGCTTTCATCTCGGTTTCCGGCGACGCTTTAACGATTTCATCTATCTTGTCTTCAATGCCTTGCATGAGCTTCTTGTGTTCGCGGTCTATTTCCTCATACATTTTGGTTGAGACCAGGCCGGTCTTCCATTCTGCGTTGAGTTTTCTTGAGGAAATGGTCATTGCCTTTAGTTCGGCGGCGAGACGCCGGTATTGCGCGCTGGCGGTTTCGGCTTCGGCGCGCAAGAGCTTTTTCACCGACCAGCTGGCCGTCAGGCTAGTTATCGTGACGGTTGCCACGATGACTGTTAGCGTGATTCCGAAGATTGCGGTTGCTTCGGTCGCGTCGAACGTGCCGGTGTGGGCTCGGGAGAGTATTATTGACGCCAGCGCTGCCGAGACGCTTCCGCGGGGGCTTCCTAACCAGGAGATGAGGAATTTTTCCTGTAAAGAGAAGGATTTGTCGAAGGACATGCTTATGAGTATTGTTATCGGGCGGATGATGAACATGAACGCGAGCGCGATGAGCAGGCCGACCCCGATGTACGGCAATAGTATTGCGAGTTCGAGTTGCGAGCCGAGCACGAGGAAGATGAGTGCGATTGCGAGAAAGTTTATGTTCTCCCACAGGTCGAAGGTGTGCAGCCGGTGCAGGGAGTCCACGTCGCGGGATTGTAGGTATTGCCGGAATATTACTGCGGCTACCACTACCGCGATGACGCTGCTGATGTGGAGTAGTTCGGCGACCGCGTACGTGGCGAGCAGCGCGATTATTGATGCAAAGGTGACGTCGCGCGAGAGGCCGAGCGACCGTACGATTTCCCTTATTACTATTCCGACGACGAGGCCGACGATGACGCTTGCCGCGGCAAAGTAGAGGAAGTCGGCTGCCGCGCCGCGGATGCCGATTGTTTCGCCTTGGGTTGCACGTAGCGCGATGAGGAAGAGCGTGATTGCCGTGGCGTCGTTGAACGCGGTCTCGCCCTCAAGTACTACTGAGAGCTTTTTGCGTATGTTGAGTTTTTGTAGTACGGGCAATATTCCCGCCGGGTCGGTTGACGCGAGTATTGCGCCCAGGAGCACGCTTGAGAGGATGGATAGTTTGAGCGCGAAGTGCGCGAATAAGGCGATGCCGAAGACAGAGCCGATTACTGCTATGGTTGTTATCGAGAATACTGTCTTCCACATTGGCCGAATGTTTTTCAAGTCGGTTTTCAGGCCGTCGTAGAAGAGGATGATTGGTACCGCGATGAGTGCGAGGAAGTCGAGGTTGATTCCTAGTATGTCCACTTGTAGCAGGCGCAGCATATCGACGCCGAGGATGTATCCGACTACGAGGAGGGGGATGGCTTCCGGGATGCGGAACTTGTTTCCTACTCGCGCGGCTACGAGTCCGGCGATGATTACTAGTGCGAGCTGGTGGATTATCGCAATTTCAGCCATTGCGTCCACCGATTCTCAGCACTGGCCCGATTGCGTTGCCGTCGGCCTTGAACGAGAGTTCGTTGCCGTTGAACTCCATTGCAACGCCGCCCTCCTTGGGCAGGCTGAATAGTGCCAGTCGCGGGTCGCTGCCTGTTGCGTGCGCTGTTTTTGGCAGGCCGCGCGGGATTTTAGAGTCGCCGTCTTTCAGGATGCTTAGTGGTAGGTCTTCTAGCCAGCCGGACTCGTCGAGAAAAGATAGTTTGGAAGGGTTTCCGTGCGATTCGTAGACTAGGAGGATGCGGTTGCAGCCCGCTTCTCTCGCCGCGTCTAGTAGTTCCTGGACGCTTTGCTTGCCGCGGTTCTCATTCTTTCCCGCCAAGAGCACGGCTAGCCATTTAGCGAGGCGTCTAGTGCGTACAGAGGGCTTGCGACTGGTGGTGATGAAGAGCTTCATTTGCCTTCTTAAACAATAAGGCTGGCTTGTTAATATTCCCTTGTCCGCAGCTAGTTTGAGTAGCCCTCGTAGGGTTCGTAGTACCAGTAGTTGGGCTCGCCGAGCCAGTAGCCGCCGGGCGTAGCTGTTATGCGCGTGTTGGCTGTCTCGTATACGCATCGGCCCGTGCAGCTAGGCAAGGGCGCAGCGTAATTTACGGCATAGTTTGTCGGGTATGCGGTTGGTTGGCTTACGGGCTGGTAAGGATTGGGTGCCGGGGTTCCAACGTGGTAGATGTTGATTGTCGGGGGAGTGGGTGTCGCGTAGGCGCTTGTGTAGTAGACGTTGTAGGTCGGCGAGCTGTATGCGTAATTGTTGCAGTACTTCTGTCCGTTCCGGTAGTAGTAAGAGCCGCAGTTGCCGAGTTCGCTCGATTGGTAGTAGTAGCTACCGTATAGTGCGGTGGGCACGGCGAAGGCCTTGCCATAGCCATCGGGAAATACTTGTGTGTTGCCGTAGTAGTCGTAGTACGTTACCGCGCTCGCGCCGAGAGCGAGCACGGCCAGAATCGCGATTGCAAGCGTTGCTTTCATTTTTCCTTCCACCCTCCCCTCTTTCAGGGCGATAGGAGGAATAAAAGCGTTTGCGCTAATCAGCCGAGTATCTCCTCTAGAAGTGCCATCCTTACGGGCAGGCCGTTGGCTGCCTCGCGGAAGTAAGCCGCGCGCGGGTCGGAATCGACTGCTTCGGCGATTTCGCCCACTCGCGGCAAGGGGTGCATGAGCATGGCGTCGGGCTTCATTTCTTCCATGGTTGCCGCGTCGATTCTATAAACGTATTCTTTCGCGTCGGCCGGGTTGGCGAGACGCTCTTTCTGGATGCGCGTGGCGTACACTACGTCGGCGCTGCTGACGTCGAAAGAGTCGAGTTGCGTTATCTTGACCTTGCCGGATATTTCGTCGAGTATTTCTTGTGGGAAGGAGAGTTCGGGGGGAGCGAACAATTGTAGTTCCACGCTGTCGAAGAGGCTGAGTGCGTAGGCGAGCGAGTGCACGGTGCGTCCGTACTTCAAGTCGCCGGTGATAAGCACTTTGATTCCGTCCAAGCTTTTTTCTCGGCTTATAGTGTACGTGTCGAGAATCGCTTGTGTGGGGTGCTCGTTGTGGCCGTCGCCCGCGTTGATTATCGGGATTGACGCCACTTCGGCTGCGCGGGCCGCGGCGCCGGGCTCAGGATGCCGTATCACGATGCCGTTGGCGTACTGTTCGACCATCTTTATCGTGTCCTCGAACGATTCGCCCTTGTCGAGGCTCGTTCCAGCCCCGCCCGAGAAGCCAATCACGCTTCCGCCGAGGCGCAGCATTGCGGTGTCGAACGAGAAGCGGGTTCTTGTGGATGATTCGAAGAAGAGGTTGGCTAGGACTTGTCCGTCAAGGCTTTTCAGCCCACGCTTTTCTCGTGCTACCGGCGCCATGCGGTCGGCTGCCTTGAATAATCCTTCCAGCTCGCCGCGAGTCATTCCTCGGATGCGCAGCAGATTTTTTCCACTAAAGTCCATGTAGTACCACCGTCTTGTTTAAATAGATTTTGAATAGATTTTGAATAGAAATAGTTCCTTGAAAGAAGCGGCGTAAATATAGGCGTTCTTTTCAAGGCAATCGAAAACAGTAGTATGCCCTAAATAGTTAAAAAGCCTCGCCCGCCTAATTGTTTGGATAGCGTGGGTGGGGCGTCGTCGCAAAAAGTTTCTATTGCTCGAAAGACCGTAGTCGAAGTCGGGCAACCTCATTGGATTCACTCCCAGGCATTCTTGCGGCCTGAAGAACAGCACGTTTTACTTAATTTACACCGTGAGCCGGGGCTTGATTCCGCTAGTATATTGCGCACGCTCTCTCCCGAGCGGGCGAGTCGTCTGAAGTTCTTTGACGCTGGTTCCGGCCGTTGGCCCTTGCAACCCGGCACCGCAGCCGAAGTACACCTGCCTAATCCGTCTTCCCATCGAGATCGTGAAGTCTTATTCAACTCTGCGGCTAGACTATTGAAGCCGGGTGGAAAACTTTTTGTCGTCGAACAAGACCCCTTTGCTTTCCCGGTACGTCGCGCACGCGAACTCGCATTGGCTGCGGGGTTAACCTTGTTTGAAGAAAAGTCGGGTCGCAAGAGCGCCGTCGGTTACCAGCCGTTCGCGCGTTCACTCAGGCCCTTGCCCGCGTATCTTGCTGACCAGCGCTACGTTCTTTCTGCGCGTCGGCCTAGCCTGTTGCGTTCGCCGCGGAAGCGTTGAGCGCCGAGACGTTTACCGCGTCGTAGAGCCACGCGTTTACATCGAACCCGGCTAGCGCAAGGCCGCCGAAAGCGACGTACTTTATCGCGTAGTAGGCGATAACGAAGAGGAGCACGATTATGATTCTTCGCGCCCACGGGTGTGCAGAGTCGAGCCACGGCACTTTCTTTACAAGTCCCTTCTCGAAGCGCGGGTAGAACCATTCGCGGAACGCCATTATTGCTAGGAAGAAAATCGCGAGGAATGCGATTGCCTGCCATGCAACTCCCGCCGAGTATAATACTGCCAGCAGGAGCGCGGTTACTACGAGTTTGATTGATAAGCCGGTAGAGCTTTTCATGGTTTCAATTAGTGGTGCAAAAGATAAAAAGAGGGGGTGTAGCCCCCTTGCTTTCTATTGTGGGGGTGTTGCCGGGGGTTGAGCGGGCGTTGCTGGCGCCGCGGGTGCTTCCTTGGCACAGCAATCTTTCGCGGCTTTTCCGCTGCCGCACGCGCAAGGCGCGCAACACTTGGCTGCTTCTTTGCCGCTGCCGCACTTGCACTTTTCTGCCGCGGTCTCGGGCGCTGCCGGAGCCTGGTTTTCGGGCGCTGCGGGTTGGCTGGGTTGTGTTGGTTGTTCCATGTCTTCAATCACCTATTTTGTTTACTAGCCCAGCAAGACGCCAATCGTATTTAACGGTTTCGGCGCCTCCCCTTGCGTTCTAAGCCGCAATCAGCGGTAGTCAACTAGCACCGCCTCAGGTTCCTGCCCGGGCGCTAGCCGCTATATTGCTTCTGGTTCCGCGCAACACTTTAGCGCGGGCTTGCCGCTGCCACAATCACATTCATCTTTCCTCGGCTGCCTCAAACCGACCACCCCCTGCAAAACAAGAAACGTTTTCTGGAAATAAAAACATTTCGCGGCCTACTTGCCGTTTGGTTGCCCTTTTTCCAGTGAGGTCTTCGCAGAGTGGCTAAAATCAAACCCGG
>MNVH01000030.1:21047-25254 GCA_001871595.1 Candidatus Micrarchaeota archaeon CG1_02_55_22
TACTAGTGGGATGTTAGATATGTAATAGTCAAGGGGTAATTTGCATGGCTTTGAATAACAAGAAATATGCGGGCAAGCGGCTCTATCGCTCAAGTTCTGATAAGATGTTGGGGGGCGTGTGCGGCGGCATTGCCGAATACTTTAGCGTGGATCCCACGCTGGTCCGGGTCTTGTGGGTAGTTTTGTCTTTGGCTTACGGGATGGGCGTGCTGCTTTACTTGTTGCTCTGGCTGCTCGTTCCAAAACGTTCTTGAGTCGGTGTTTTGGTGCGTTGAATCTATAGGTGGTTTAAATGAATAATGCGTTGTTCGTCTTGGGTGTGCTGGCGTTACTAGGTGCGGGAGTCTCGGTGATTCTCATGGTTACAGAAACCAACTCGATGGCCTTTGGGTTTGTCACAAATACTACTACTCACGCGCCTTACGCTTACCTTGCCATGCCGCTTGTCGCGATTGGCAGCGTCCTAGTCGTCGTGAGCCTAGCGATGAAGGAATAAGATTTTGTTGCTTTTTGGGCAGTTAAGACTTCTTTTTTTGCCCGTTAATGAATCCTGCGGCTTCCCGCATTATGTCGCGGTATATCGACCACAATTTCGCGCCGGTCATGAACGCCGCTGTCGCCGCGATTATTAATGCTAAGGCCGCGTCAACCGTGCCGACTGTACCAAAGAGCAAGTAATCCAACAGCAGGCCGATGACGGTAACGGCAACGAACACGGCCGCTTCGGCTATAAGTATCCAATGGGCGAGCTTTGCCTCAAGCTCCTTAATCTTCTTCCGTACGTAGTCTTCCGGGCCGGCCATCTGATATTTTACGGCCGTTCAGGTTTTAAGACTTAGTATTACGCGCCGGGAATACGACGAGTCTTACCCGGTTCCAATGGCCGCAGCCTTATCAGAGGCGGTGTAGCCGATTTATTACTTTTGGAAAGCTCCGGCGCTAACTTTTCGTTAATAGCGCTGGGAGGGAACTTAAAACCAAAGCGTCGAGCGCCGAAAACCACAACCCGCGCAAAGAACTAGCCGAATAGCTTGGGCCAAGTGCTTTTAGGTTTCTTTGGCTTGGCGGCGCGCTCGCTGTTTTGCTTGCGAGATATTTTCGCGTGGCAACCGGAACACAACGCCCGGCCGTTCTCTGCCGTTGAAGGACCGCCCTCGCTCCACGGCTTAATGTGGTCAAAATCTACTTGGTCGTGCTTAAGCTCTTTGTCGCATTCGTCGCAACGTCCTCGTTGCCGGTCCCAAATCTTTCCCTTGACCGGCGTGGAGAAGTTGCGCTTGCCCTTCTTCTTGCTCTTGCTCGTCGCAAACAGTTTCGGCGCCACTATCTTCGGAAAACTCACTCCAACCACCTGCTCTTTATTGAGTTGCCGGAGCTACTTAAACCTTGCAGGAGCGGCTTGCCGGTCGGCGTGCTCGGCGCTAACCTTTCGTTAATACGCCGGGAGGGACAGGCAGTTATTGTGTCGTCCGGAACGCGAAAATGGCGTTGGCTTTAGCCTGCCAGAAGCTTCTCGAATTCTTCGCGGGTCAGCTTCAAGTCTTGCTTGATTATCTTGTTTAGGAGGCCCGGCCCGATGTCTTGGCCCGAATGAATCGGAATCGTGGTTTTTCTTCCATCCGAGTGAACTAGCCGGAGGTGGCTTCCTTTTTGGTGGACTGGCTTGAAGCCCAGTTTTTCGAGAAGACGCAACAGCTCGCTTGGGGACAGGAGCTTGAGCCGGGGAACCAAGCGGCTTACACCTCTACAGTCTGGATTCCGACGAACTCGAGAGCGGGCTTGTCGGCATGGCCCTGCTCTTCCAAGCAAAGCTCGATTACTTCCTTCACGTTGCTTATCAACTCGTCAAGAGACTTTGCCTGCGTATGGCAGCCGTCCAGCTCCGGCACGTCCGCGACCAAAAAACCAGCATCGTCGCGTTCTATAATCACAGTAAACTTCTTCGACAATTTCATTTCACCCCGGAATATATTGGCATCGCAGGGGATTTAATACGCTGGGTTGTATCCATGCGGGAAAGATAAAGCGCCGGGAGGGAGATTCGAACTCCCGAGCCCGTGAGGGCACCAGTTTTCTTTCGAGGGGTTGAGGGGCACGAGGAGGCTCGAAGCCGCGCACCGAAGCGCGGCAGTGAGAGCCGACGAAGTCCCTCATTCAAGACTGGCGCAATAACCGCTCTGCCATCCCGGCGAATCTGTTATTGTATTTGACCGGAATAAGTTAAAAAGCTGGCTGGATTTGGTAGCTATGGCTTGCGTGAGCCGAGTGCCTGTTGCGGTGAGAAGATTGTGATATCGGGTAGTCGCTTGAAGTCGTCGTCGGCAGTGACTATCCCGGCTAGTCCGGCTTCCTCGACAGTCGCCGCGAGCAACGAATCGCTGAGTGCGGTACCGTAGCGCGGCATCCATTCAAACGCGCGGTCTGCGGACTTTGGAGTAAGCGCGAGCCAGCCTAAGTTAGGGATGGTGCGTAGTAGCCTTACGCTCTCTCGTATTTGTTCTGGTGTTCGGTGTTCTCGTTTCAAGACGTAGGCGACCTCTTGTAGTGACACTACGCTGCATACTGCGGTAATCTTGCCTTTCCGTATTTCTTCGAGCAACTTATTCGCGGTTGGCTGCAAAGGGTCTCCTTCCAGCAGGGGCGCGAGTAGAATCATTGAGTCCAGCAGAAACGGCCGCGGGCCATCGGCCGTATTCACCAGAAATCGTCCTCTGCAGTTTTACATAGTTCGACGGCAGTTTTGCTGGCCTTGAACCGCAGCTTTGCCAGCTCGGCCAAAGGGTCTTTGACGCGTTTTCTGGGTTTGAGCACCAGTCGTCCTTCTTCGACAGTCCATTCTACGCGGTCTTCGGATTGGATGCCGAAAGCCGCGCGTAATTCTGCGGGAATAGTGGTTTGGCCCTTGCGGGTAACGTTAGTTATATACACTACATCACCTGTAATACGTTATGGCGCAGGTACTACTTAAGTTTTTTGGTAGTACTTTGCCGGTGGTCGGAACCGTCATTTTTGGTATACGTTGGTGTGGGCGGTCTAGCGCGTTGTCAGGCGAAGAGGAACTTGAGTTCGAGGAGGGCGATTGCGGCGAGCGCGCCTATGACGAACGCGCGCTTGTCGACGCGGTTTTCGGGCGGCAGCGTCTTGTGTACCGCGATGAAGAGTATTATTCCGGTTATCGCGGAGAATACGGGGCCGTAGGCGCCGGGTTCTATTGCCAGCGCGTTCCACGCGAGTATTGTAGCTAGGGGTATTGCGGCGAGGGCGGTTTGTTGCATGCTTGAAAGCTTTAGCTTGCTTGCGGTGTGCCTGAAGGCCGCCGAGGTGCTTAGCACGTGGAGCGCGAGCGGTAGAGTGATGGCGGCAAGCACGAAGCTTGAGAGGTAGCCCGCCGACGAGTATACCGAGAGTATCACGCCCGCGAGGATTCCGTCGGCGGCGAAGCCGAGCACGGCGACTTCGGAGCGGATGTTCTTGTCGCGGTGGGCGTGGGAGAATGCGTATCCTTCGAGGAGGTAGTACGCGGCGAATCCGGCGAAGACGAATGCGTAGCCGGGGAAGGGGGCGTTGTTGGGCAGGCGGGGGAGTAGTTCAAGGAAGAGGTAGGCGAGGAAGCTGCCGGCCGAGAGCGAGATTATCTGCCGGTGATACTTTTCGGCGTGGCTTTCCAGCCTGACGCCGGCCAAGCGTATGATTATGAGGGCTATTGCGAGCAGGTACGGCGTTGCCGCGGGTACGTCCACGTTCAAGTAACTGCGTGCTTAAGTAAAAGCTTTGCGCTGGGGGGTAAAGAAAAACCCGTATGTCAGTTGCCTTGCTGAGCAACACTATTTTTCGGGCTTGAAGGGTATAGAGTTAGTTGAGCGTCATTTCGACGTTTACGGACGAGGGAATGCGGATGCGCATGACTTCGCGCAGCACGCGGTCGTCTGCGAATATCTCGATGAGGCGTTTGTGTACGCGGAGTTCCCACTTCTCGTAAGTGTCGCTTCCGTCGCCGCACGGTGTCTTGCGGGTGCTGATGCGGAGCTTCTTGGTCGGCAGGGGTACTGGTCCCTTCATCTCTACGCCGACGCGCTGGGCTATCTCCTTGATTTGCCCGCAGACATCGTCCAGCTCGGAGACGTTTTGGCTTTGTAGTTTGATTCGTGCTTTGCTCATTTGTTAACCTTTTTTAAAAATAAAGAAGGGGGCTTTTCAGCCCTTCTTT
>MNVH01000030.1:25271-36435 GCA_001871595.1 Candidatus Micrarchaeota archaeon CG1_02_55_22
TATGCCGGCTGCCACGGTCTGGCCCATGTCGCGGATTGCGAAACGGCCGAGTGCGGGGAAGTCCGAGTACTTCTCGACGACGACTGGCTTGGTTGGCTTGACTCGTACGACTGCAACGTCACCCGTCTTAAGAAAGTCCACCTTTTCGGCTACGTTCTGGCCGGTCTTGGGGTCCTTCTTCGAGATAATCTCGGTTATCGTGCAGGCGAGTTGTGCCGTGTGGATGTGGAAGACCGGCGTGTAGTTCTTGCCGATTGCCGTCGGGTGGTTGAGCACGACGATTTGGGCTTGGAACTCTTCGGCTACCATCGGGGGGTTGGCGGGGTCGCCGACGACGTTGCCGCGCGTGATGTCCTTCTTGTCGATTCCTTTGAGTGCGAAACCAACGTTGTCTCCGGGGATTGCCTCGGTGAGTTGCTGGTGGTGCATTTCAATGGTTTTGACTTCGCCTGTCTTGCCGGCCGGCATGATGATTATGCTTTGGTTGGGCTTCATTACGCCTGCTTCAACGCGTCCAACTGGCACGGTGCCTTGGCCGGTTATTGTGAAGACTTCTTGTATGGGCAAGCGGAGGGGCTTGTCTGTCGGTTTCTTGGGGACGGTGAGGTTGTTGAATGACTCGACGAGGGTGGGGCCATTGTACCATGGCATCTTGTCGCTCTTTTTGTTGACGTTGTCGCCCTGGTAAGCGCTGTAGGGGATCCAAGGGAGTGCGTCGACTGGGTAGCCCATGGGCTTTATCTTGGCCGAGAGCTCAGTTTTCACCTTGTCGAAGGCTGCTTGTTCAAAGTTCACGGCATCCATCTTGTTGACGCCGATGATGAACTGTTGTACACCGAGCACCTTGAGGAGGAATGCGTGTTCGATGGTTTGTGCCTGTACGCCTTCTTTTGCGCTGCAAACGAGCACGGCTGCGTCAGCTTGTGATGCGCCGGTAATCATGTTCTTGACGAAGTCCTTGTGCCCGGGCGCGTCAATGATTGTAAAGTAGTACTTGTCGGTCCTGAAGTCCTTGTGGGCGATGTCAATAGTCACGCCGCGTTCACGCTCTTCCTTGAGCCGATCCATGGCGAATGCGAACTCGAAAGTCTGCTTGCCGACCTTGGCTGCTTCTTCCTTGAGCTTGCGCAAGTCGTTGTCGGTCAATGCGCCGGTCTCGAAAAGGACGCGTCCAACAGTCGTGCTCTTCCCGTGGTCGACGTGACCCGTGAAGATAAGGTTCAAGTGCGGTTTGTCTGCCATTTACATACCCTCCTAATCTAAGTGCGTTAACGTGAATCGCTTTTGCTAAAACGTTTTCTTTTCAAATTTTTACGAGCGTGTGGTTGAATTCCGTAAGCTAAGCTCGGCCGGCCATAATGAGCCTTTCTGCCAACGTATCTTTTATGCCACAACCATTTTAAAAGCCTTTCTGAATGGCAGTGGCTTTGAAAAACGTGGTCGTCCACAATAACTATTGACGAACATGAAGTTATTACATTCGCTTCCACCCTACAACTTCGCAGGACTAGAAAACGCCAGCTTTGATGCTGCAAGCGTCGTTGTCCTGCCAGTTCCCTACGATGGTACAGCCAGCTACGGCTCGGGCGCGAAGGAAGGTCCACACGCAATCATTTCCGCCTCGCGTTACCTGGAGTTGTCCGATTACGAGACGGGTGCGAACGCGTCGAAGCAAGGAATCTTTACGCTCGACGAGCTAGAGCCCGCTCGTGGCAACGTTGTTGAAACGTGCAAGCGAGTTGAAGATGCCATCACGCAAATACTTGAATCCGGCAAATTCCCCCTAACTTTTGGGGGCGACCATTCGGTTGCAATCGGTTGCATTCGCGCCGCCGCCAAAAAACACTCGGATTTGTCCGTGCTCGCGCTTGATGCGCACTTGGATTGTTGGGATGAGTTCGAAGGAAGCGACCACAGCCACGCGTCTGTGCACGCCCGTGTGCAGGACATCACGCCGTCGGTTGCCGGGTTGGGCGTTCGCGAGAGCATCGTCGGCTACCGCAGCGCGGGCGAGAATGAACTCGCCTTCTGTAAAGAACACGGGGTCAAGACTTTTTCGTCTAGACAGTTGGCAAAAGATTTTGATGGCAGCCTCACCACCGCCTTAGAATACCTTGGCGAGAACGTCTATGTTACTCTAGATTTGGATGTGCTCGACCCGTCAATCATGCCCGCGGTCGGAACGCCTGAACCCGACGGACTCTCGTATAATTCGGTTGTAAATATATTGGAAAAAGTTTTTTCATCCAAAAAAGTCGTTGGAATGGATGTGTGCGAGCTCGCTCCTTTGCAGGGCAACCGCGCGCCCGACTTCACTGCTGCGAAGCTGGCGTACAATGCGTTGTGCTTGCGGCAACGCGACTAGTTATACGAAGTATTTTATTTCGACGCGGTTCAATCGTTTTATGGCGCAATCTTCTTCGCGGGGTCGTGTTAGCTATCATCTTCGTTTGCTGCATCCCGTGCACGGGCGCCAAGGAACTACTACTTTTAATTCAAACCGCTTTGGCCTCCATTCGGTTATCGGTGGTCGAGAAAACCAGGAGGATGCCGGTCTTGTCGCCCACGCGGCCAACAATTCTAACGCCGTGCTAGCGGTCTTTGATGGCATGGGTGGCCATGAGGGCGGAGAAATCGCTTCAGGCGCGGCTCTTGACGGGCTCAACGCGCACGCTGGCGCTTTAACGAATAATGCTGAGCTGGATGGTTTGAGGCGCGCGATAATGAGTGCTCACAACGCCGCACTCCGTGCCACGGTCAACATAAGCTCGGAGCGACCTCCAGGTACAACCGTTGCAGCCGCGGCAGTATCCGGTAATACGGCCCACATCGCCCACGCCGGCGACTCGCGGGCGTACTTGTTGCGCGACGGCGTTCTCACGCAGTTGACTCAAGATCATCGCGTTCAACGTATACTCTATAATTGTATTGGCAGCAAGGCGGTTGTGCCCCGGGTTGACGTGAGCACGCACCAGCTCCGTACGGGTGACGCTCTCTTGCTCGTCACCGACGGCGTATCCGGACGGCTCAGTGATGAAGAATTAGCACAACATATTCAGCGAGCGTCTTCGGCGCAAGCTGCGGCCGAATCAATTTGCAACGAGATTCAGTCGCGTCAGCGTTCTTCTGGTAGGAAATTTGACAACGCCACTGCAGCAGTATATTTCCATTCGCCAAAGCCGCCGAGCGCTGCTCCCGTTCGAGAATCGAAGAGAACGCTCTACCGTAGAACTACCTTGGTTGAGCGGGTATTAACCGGTCAAAAGGTAGTTAGCGTCAAGCCCAAGCACTCTCGTTAAACTTATAGCGATTTGACTTTTTTTCTTTACAGAAACCGTTTTTAACCACTGCGCTCGAATCTTTCTTTATGCCTTTCCGTTACCGTTTGCTTCATCCAATCGAAGGCGCTAGCGGTGAAGGAGTGAGCACTAATTTTGGTATACATTCTTCTCTCGGCCGCGTCCGCGGCAATCAGGAGGATGCCGCGCTTGTCGCCGAAATCTCCGAAGACGCGCGCCGGCGCAAAACGCGTTTACGCGGTGCTGCACCCGAACGGGCATTGCTTGCAGTATTCGACGGGGCGGGCGGTTATTCGCAAGGCGATATCGCTTCCGGTGCTGCCGTAAGTCATTTTAGCGAGAACGCCGAGCGCTTGCTCTCGTTGCCTCAAGACGCCGAGCACGCGAGCGAGCTTGAACGCTTGGTTCACTCCGCGAGCGAGCAGGTGGTTGGGGCAGTTACTGACCCTAAGGCTTGTACTACTGCCGCTGCAGCTTTAGTGCGCGGTAATTCGTTGCACGTGGCGCACGCGGGCGACTCGCGAGTCTATCTAATGCGGAACGGTCGAGTTGAAGCGTTGACCGAGGATCATTTGACTAGCGGCCAGACGCCGCAGGGAGTCCAGCCGCTTTTGACTAGCGCGCTGGGCAACCGCGTCCATTTGAAAGTGAGCGTCCAGCAAGGTGTCGAGCTAAAGCCTGGTGATGCGGTCGTAGTAGTCACTGACGGCGTCACAAAGTACGTTCACGAGGCGGGTTTGGCCGAGCTTATTGGCGGTAATCGCAACGCCCAAGCGGTGGCCGAGGCGATTGTCGCGCGTGCCGACCGCCGCGGTGGCAGCGACAATTCTTCGGCAGTAGTGTATTTCCACGGGCGTTCGCCCAAGAAGACGCGTGCGGCCAGGCAACCGAAATTCGACCCCCGTCAGCTGAGCCGCGAGCATCGGAGCATTGTGTCCGAGCCCGCGCCTTGGTATCTCATTCCGTTTGCCGACCGTGTAAGTTATATTAATGGGCGTAAGGAGATTCGCTGGCGCTGGCGACGTAGATAGTTTGCCGCAAACCTTAAAGCCTGTGCGTGAATATTCTTGTGAGGTTGATGTTGATATGGCAAAACAAAGGAGCAATAATCTTGCGGGCGGCCTTGCTTTGGCAGGCATGCTTTCGTTGCCGTTAGTAGGATATTATGGCGGTAATCTAATCGCCGCTCCGGCGCGTGAACGCGAAGCGCACCGCGTCAACTTGAACGTTGCCGAGGCACAGCGGGGTTTACCCAAATCCCCGCACGCGGTGTATTATGGTCATTTGCTTAGCGCGCACAATCGAGGGCAGCCGATGGTGACACCTGCAGATTTGCATTTGATTGATTCGGCGGCTCGGAAAGCCGGCGTGCACCCTTCTCGTGTGGTTGAGACCTTGAGGAGGACTAGCGACCTTAAGGCTGCTTACCAGGATTACCACGCGCGGTGGCTAGATGCACAAGGCTCGTCAAAATACAATTTTGGGGATCCGGCTTTGGCGGCTTACGGGCGTCAGTTTGAAGCAATCCACACTATTCTAGAGCAATTCCAAGGCAACGGTCCGGCTGGAGAGTTGGCGGCACGTATTCGCGCTAACCAGGGCTCGCTTGCTAAGTTCCATCGTTCGTTTGGCGCAGGTCAAGGCACGTCTTACAAACAAGCGGTGACGACTACTTTCAAGGGGCCGGTTTATTTGCCGCCGGAGGAAAGAGTGGCGCCGCCCGAGCCATTGGCGCGCCCACAGCCGACTTCGCGTGGCTCGCAGTCGCGCGGGCAAGTGCGCCGCACGCAGAACCGCGGTTCTGCGCCGCGCGGCAGGCGTTGAGGTTTTATTCCGGTGGCCAAGGCGCGTGGTTCTCTTCGGCGCAGTGCTTTGGTAGCTGGCCTTGCGGGCTTGCTTGCAGCGTCTCCAATCGGCCGTACTTGGGAACACTCGCCTAAGGATTTCAGGGTGGGCGTGGCGGCGGCCGCCAAACTTTTTCCTAAAGAGCCGGAGAAGGCAGCATTCTATGGCCGTGTGTTCGGCGCGAAGCTCGACCCCGAGCTCGTGTGGGCTTTAGATGATCAAGCTGCCATGGGTTTGGTTCACCCCGCGTTGATACTGGACTACTTTATGAAGAATAACTACCGCGACGTCCGAGAAGTCTTGGCGCACAAGGAGTTGCTTGAAAAAAACATAGTGGATTCCGCGAAGTTGAATCGGTCATATACAACTTTATTCGGACGAAATAAGGTAAGTTGGTTAATACGGTCCAAGCCTCCAATCGATTTTCAAAAGTACGCCCATTATTCGTTTTCTGCAATCCAAGCTTTGCGTGACAAGGAGCTTTTAGGTCATCTTAGGCGGGTTGGATTGCAAGAAGACCGTGCCGTAAAGAGTGGTGTAAAAGCTACTCTAGACGGTTGGCAGAACGCCGGTTCCGATTTGCAGGCCTTTGCTTGCCAGTACCCACCGCAATGGCGTTGGGGTGTCGAGCGCGAGCAAGTCGCGGGCCCGCGCAAGCCCGTGCCCGCTCTTTCGAAGGGTTCGCAGAGAAAGGGGCAGTCGCGTGCGCGGCAAAGGCGCTGAGCGTGCAAGGCTCGCGCTAATTGTTTTGAAGAATAAGGGTTGGGAGCGAGTTGCTCCCTTTGTTTGCAATTTAGTCGATGAAGTCTTTCGCGGTGGGCGGGTTTTCTGGTTCGCCCTTGCGCTTGCGTATCGCGGCAATCGTTGGCCCTTGCTGACTGGCGGGCAATTTTTCGTAGCCTGCGTATTCGTAGTACCACACTGCCCTGCCTTGGGAGGCACCGCGAATGTCGCTTGCGAAGCCGAACATTGCCGCGACGGGAACGATTGCTTGTACCGCGATTGCTTCGCCTTCCTGTTGCATGTCAACTATTTGTCCGCGGCGTCCTTGCACCGAGTTGATTATGGCGCTCATGTAGTCGGCGGGCGCGTTGATGAACAGTTTTTGCTTTGGTTCCATCAGCACGGTTCCGGCCATTATCATTCCTGCGTAGATTGGGCGCTTGAGTGCTGGAAGGATTTGTGCAGGGCCTCTGTGGGCGGGGTCGACGTGGATTACTGCGTCGGTTAGAAGTACTTTGACGCCGACGCACTTCTCCTTGGCGAGCGGGCCTTGGTCAACTGCTTCCTCGAATGCTTGGATGAGGAGTTCCTTGATTTCTTGCAGGAACTGGACTCCCTTCGAGGTGTCGATGAAGAGGTTGTTGCGGTGTACGCAGATGACTTTCTTGGCTTGGTCGCGGTCGAGCCCGGCTTCAACAAGGCGCTGGATGAGGTCCTTGCCTTTGAGCGTGTCGTTTATGGTTCCGTCGATGAATGCTTTCATCACGCTTTCTTCCATTGGTTCGACTTCGAGCTTGAACTTGTTGTGCTTGTTCGGAGACTTGCCTTCGAGTTCGGGGCCCTTGCCTTGCAGTGCTTCCTCGTAGACGACGATTGGTTGGCTGGTTGTTATGGGTACGCCGCGTTCGTTGGCTATCTTGTACTCGATGATTTCCAAATGCAGTTCGCCCATTCCGCTTATCAAGTGCTCGCCGGTGTCCGGGTTGATTTCCACGCGCAGGGTGGGGTCCTCTTTTCCGAGCTTCTGTAGCACATCGATGAGTTTGACTAAATCGCGGGGGTTCTTTGCTTCCACGCTCTTGGTGACGACCGGTTCGGAGTGGTGCTTGATTTTTTCGAAGGGCGACATTTCGCCTTCCGAGACGGTTTCGCCCGAGAAGATGTCCTTCAATCCTACTAGCGCGACGATGTTGCCTGCGGGTACTTCGTCGACGATGACTCGGTCGGGACCCATGTAGATTGATACGTTCTGGAGTTTCTCGGTCTTGAATGTCGAGGCAAGGTAGAGTTCGCTTCCCTTGCGCAGCGTGCCGGAATAGATGCGTCCGACTGCGACTTCGCCCGCGTGCTCATCCATCTGGATTGCGGTAATCATGAACGCGGCTCTGCCCTTGGGGTCGCATTCCTGCATTGCTTTTCCGATTGGGCTGTCTAGGTCGCCCTTCCAAATAACGGGGATGCGGTACCTTTGTGCGTGCACTGGGTCTGGTAAGTGCTTGACGACCATTTCGAGTATGACGTCTTCGATTGGCGCCTTGGCGCGCAGCGTGGTGTGGTCCTCTTTGGAGCAGAGCTCGTAGAGTTCCTTGAAGCTTATCTTGCTCTTCTGCATTTGCGGGTAGCTGATTGCCCACTTGTGGAATCCGGTGCCGAATGCCACGTTGCCCTTCTCGACGCCGATGCGCCATTCTTCCTTGAATTCGGGCGGGCCGTAATTGTCGATGAGTTTGTTGACTCCGCTGATTATCTTGATGAAGCGGTCCTGCATTCCGTTCGCGTCGAGCTTGAGCTCGTTGATGAGGCGGTCCATCTTGTTGATGAATAGTACGGGTTTGACGCGCTCTTTTAGCGCTTGGCGTATGACTGTTTCGGTTTGGGGCATGATTTGTTCGACGCTGTCGATTACCACGATGACTCCGTCGACTGCTCGCATTGCGCGTGTGACGTGTCCTGAAAAGTCAACGTGACCGGGCGTGTCAATCATGTTGATGATGTAGCGTTGGTTGTCGTAGTCGAATCCGAGGGAGATGTTGGCTGATTTGATGGTGATTCCGCGGGCTTGCTCTTGCGGGTCGTAGTCTAGCACGCGTTGTGCTCCGGCGAGCTCGCGCGAGATGAGTCCGGCCACTGCGACAAGGGAGTCGGAGAGCGTGGTCTTTCCGTGGTCGACGTGCGCGACTATACCCATGTTGCGGATGTGGTCGCGGTTGCTCATTAGGTGGGTTACTTCTTCGACTACTACTTCTTTTCTTGCCATATTTGCCTAACACCTGTTTGAAATAAAATTGGGGCTTGCGCCCCCTTTCTACAATATCTATCTTGCGCTGCGGGCCATGCGTTCGTTCTCATTCTTGCGCTTGACCGCATAGCTTGCCACGTCGCCGCTGCTTGCTAGGACGATTTCGTCCGCCAAGGCGCCTGCGAGCGTTTTCTTGTTGTTGAACGAGCTCATGATTGCGGCGAGCGCAACGTTGCGCAAGGCCAAATCCAGCCTTCGCTGTGCTGAAACGTCGACTGCCACTTGGTAGGCGATTCCACCGAAGCGCACTCGCGTGATGTCTTCTCTGGGCGCGCTGTTTTCGACCGCACGCACGAGGAGTTGTATTGGGTTCTTATTCGTCTTTTCAGCAACGGTTGCAAAGGCGGCTTCGATGGCTTTGAGTACCTTGTTCTTCTTGCCTGCGAGCGCGCCTTTCGTGCGAATGACCTTGCCTCCGAGCTTTTCGCCTGTTCCTCCTCGCATGAGCTTGTTTGCGAGGCGTTCTACGAGGTTGACTCGGCTTTTAGCGAATTGCTTGTTGGCGTGACGGGCGAACGTGTGCGGTATTGCGAGTGGCCGTAGCGAGATGTACTGCGCTAGGCACGGGTCGCTTACCACGACGTCGTCGTAGGAGTATTTGCCGAAGAGCTTTATGCCCGACGCGGCGGGCGCTTGCTCGGCTTCGACGGGCTTTTCAGCGTTTTCTGTTTTTTCAACGGTTTGAGTCATATTGTCATTTCACCTTAGCGCTTGGGCTTCTCCTTCTTGCCCTTGCGGAGTTGTTCGAGGTTGACGCCGTTTACTGCGACGACCTTGTAGCGGACTCCGGGGATTGAGCCGACTTGTCCGCGTTGGCTTCCGCCTAGTCCTTCGATTGTAACTTCGTCGTGTTCAGCGACCTTTGTAATCGACTTGTCGCGGGGCACGTGTGCGCTCACCTTCTTGCCGTTTTTCAACAGCTGTACGGTGACGCATTTGATGATGCCGGAATGGGGTTGCTTTTGTTCCTTTCCAGTCTTTTTCAGGACGATTCCCTTTGCCTGGGGTGCGCCTTCGAGAGGGTCGAACTTTTCTTTCAAGCCGAGTGCCTTGCGCTTCCACCACTTTTCTAGCCAGCGGTGCTTCTTGCGCTTCTTTTCGAGTACGCGTCCTGCAAAGAGTCCTTTTGCCATTTTTGTATCACCGAAATTTATTTTCTATAATCACGATATCTTTACGTCTTCCACGTCGTACTGGCGTTTGGCGAGCAGTCGCGCCTTTTTTATGCGTGCTCCGCCGCGTCCAATCGCGAGGCCCTTGTCTTTTCCTTCAACTGTAACGTTCACGGTTTTCTTTCCGTTCTTTTCCATCAATTTGATGTCCTTTATTTGTGCGGGCAGGAATATGCCGCGCAAAAACGCGTCGAGCGAGTCAGCCGTCTCGGCGAGTTCTACTGGCTTGCCGAACGCCTTGCGGAGGCGCTCGATGTTTGCGCCTTGCTTTCCTATTGCGCGGCCGATTTCTCCCTTGTCGACGACGAAGAACACGGTGTCCTCGCTTTGGAGGAAGTCCGTGGCGTGAGCCCCAGTCATTTGGCCAAAGAGGCTGATTGCCTGCAGGTCTTCGTTCGAGAGCGTTGGCATTTATTCACTCAATAATTCCGAGTTCCCTGCGTCCATTACGCTCATCGCGCTTATCGGGTAGGGCTTTCCACACACCGTTCCGAGCTCGACGCTCGTGCCGGGAAAATCGATTACTTTAACTTTCGAGATTTCGCAGAACTTCACGAAATCGCCTTTAGATTCGGTCGGGCAGTTTGCCGCGATAACGATTGCCTTTGGGCTGCCGTTGAGCGCGAGTTTAATCGACCTCTCGGTGCCGATGACTACCTTGCCGCTGTCTACTGCCCTGCGAATAGCTCTCTTCAAATCCATACGTTAATACACCTGTTGAAAAAGGCTAAGGCTTGTCGCCTGTCTTTTGGTTCTCTACCTTCCCTTTTTGGAAGGTCAACTCCCCATTTTTGCTTCAAACGCAAAACGAGAACTGCAAAAATATGGCCTTAACGGCTTAAAAGCATTTGCGTTAAGCCTTTTACTGGGCTTTATCCGCGTTTATTTTTAACTGCAACGGGGGCGATCTTGGCGGGCATCTGGCGCGCGGTCACCGTTGCAGGGCTTGAATAGACGACCAACGAACTGCAACCTCGGTTAGGCCGTCGTTGTTTCCGGTTGGACCCGGAATCCTTTGTTGTCTTCGTCGGGAATTACTTGCGCTTTTTGGCCTGCTTTCAGGTGTTGTTTCCTAACGACGCTTGCGGGCACCCGGATTGCAATTGATTTACCCCACTTAGCGACCGTGGTGTGATAGACGTTTTCAAGTGCTTTCGCTAGTTTCTTAGCCTGCTTCATGGTCAGCAGTTCTTCCTTGCAGCGGTTGCAGGCTAGAGCCTCGTACGCTATTCCCTCCTCGGTTTTACGCGTCGTCGGCTTGAATTCTCCTCCGCAGTTGCATTTCATGTGCTCATCTTCCCCCGCTTTCTTTCAATCGTGATTACCTTGATTCTGTGCGGTTGGAACTCGATGCCGACGCAGACTATCGCGCCTTGCGGCGATGGCTTCTCGATGTTGATTCGATCGTTCTTCAAACGTTTGAATGTTCCCGCGCGGATGGCGCCTTCGATTGAGGCCCAGTCGATTCCTCTTCGCGCCGCCTGAATAAGTGCATGCGCGGTGAAGAACACTTCGTAGTCCCCGCGATCCACCAATTGCTTCATTCATATCCCTTTAATATCAGCAGGATAGTATTTAAGCTTTCCTCAACCAGTTTGCCGCGCGTTGCGGGGCTTTGGTATAAACGGCTATAGAGCTTCGCGGCTTTGTGTACCAAGTAAATGAAAAGTTTGCTTCTTGCACAGACTGCCCACTTTTTGCACGAGCGTTTAGGGGATTGTGGTTACTTTTTCGTAAAGCATGGGCCAGCATTCTTGACGCATTCTAAATTTTGTGCCGTGGTTGTGTCCCGTGCGGGCATCGAAATCTATCAGAACTATTCCTTT
>MNVH01000012.1 GCA_001871595.1 Candidatus Micrarchaeota archaeon CG1_02_55_22
TGTGCGAAGACGCCGCTGGGCTTGGCTGGCTCGCCTGCAGCACCGGGGCCGAATAAGTCGTTCATCGACACGCTCTTTTCGGTTGGCTCTTTCTTTTTCTCGTTCGTTACCGTCGTTGTTTTTGGCGCTTCGGTTTTCTTGCGTTCTTCGAGTTGTTTTTTGTGTTGTTCGAACCGGCTTAGTTCGCGCGCATCCCGCGCTACTTCCTCTATCTCTTCCTTCTCGGTTTGACGCGAAGACAGTTCGGCGGGTGGCCGTGATTCGATTAGTTGCGCGGGGTGGTTGTCGTCCTTGTGCAAATAAAGCCTTCGCGCGTGGCCTGTTTGGGGCTCGATTCTCTCGATTGGGGGCGGGGTAATTGTTTTGGACGGCTGGCGTGTTGGCGCTTCCGTTGGTTTTACCCATGGCGGGACTTCTTGTTGCGTTGGCGGTTTCGGTGGTGCGTTCAAGCGCACGGACTGGTTCTGGTTTGTTGGTAATGGTTTTGTTTGTACGAGTTCGGGCTTCTTTTCAACCGGCGGCTTGGGCGGGGGTGGTAGCACGACTTTTTTCTTTTCGGTTGTGTCGGGCTTGCGCATTCTTTGGACGCCGTGCGTTATCGACACTTTCTCTTCGGCGGGCTCGTCAGCGCGTTCGGGTGTTGCTGTGCCCATTTGTATTGTGGGGCGTTCAATTTCGACCGTCTTTTCGCGTTGAACCGTTATTTGCGTTGCCGTTACCGTCGCGGGTGTTGGCTTGAACACTGCAGCCAGCATGCCTGTTGCAAGTACCAGTGATAGCGTTAAGAGTATTGGGAATAGCCCTGCCGCTGTTGCGAAGCCGTTGCCGTTCAACACCAAGTCAACTAGTGCCGCAAAAACGGTGAGCGTGATTCCTGCAACCGCGCCGTAGCCCAAACGCGTGTTCTCGTCTTGCGGGAGCGGGAAGTTTCCCAACCGGAGCGCGATGCCGCCTATGGACACGGCGCCGAGTAGGAAGAACAAGTAGTACAACGCAGCGCCGAGCGCGTCTAAAGCCATATTCGTAAAGACTAACTTGGCGTGCAATAAAAACGTTCCCAAACGCTTGGTGCCTCCAAGCGCGGCACTTAAAAAGGCGGGCGGCGTAGTTTTTGCTATGGTATTAGAGTTTATTGCTCGCGCGTGGCTCGTCTTCCTCTTGTCACTAGTATTATCAGCCGCGTTATTTCCGGTAGTACTCGCCGGTTACTGGGTTTACCGCGAGCTCGCCAAGCGTTATCCGCGCACGCCCAAGCTCCTATTCGCGGCGGTATGCACTTTCCTCGGAGTGCTCCTATTAGTCGCGCTCGCCGAAATCTATTTTGCCGCCTTCGCCTCAACGCTTTGACGTTCCTGCTAGGTTTAAATTGTTTGGCGGAGTCAATCTTCCATGCGCCTTGACGCCGAAAGCATCTTTTCGATACTGGTAATCATTCTCTTATCCGGTTCATCTTTCGCGCCGTTCGCCTACGCGCAAACCCCGCCCTCCACTTTGTACTTTGAGGATGCCGCCCCAACGCCCGTTGCAACCCCGGTGCCGACAGTCGAGCGCGTGGGCGCGTCTTGCACGATAACAACCTTCGACGAGGTCGAGGGCAGGCGGTTCTTGGACGCGGTGTACGACTTCAACGGCAAGGCCTTGACCGACAAGAGCACGGCTGCTTTGAAAGACTCGGTTCCGCCGAACTCTTCGACGATAATAAACAACAATATTTACAATTTTCCAACCGAGGAGAGTACGCGCCTCATGTCGCTCTCCGAGGCGGCGAGGATTCTGGGCAAGGATCCGGCTGAAGTTGCCGACGATCTTGGCGTTGAGACGAACGAGACTGTTACTGCTGCGCAGGTGCGCGCGATAGCCGAGAACGACCCGCAGTCGGGCGGCGCGCTCGACAAGCTGCGTGCGTTCATGGCGTCGAAGAGCACGAAGCCGGAAGACCAAGTCAAAGTCCCCGGGTTCGAGCAGATGCGCATCAAGCTGCCCAACGGCAAGGACGTTCCCCTCTCCGACATCTACCGTTACCAAGCATTGCGGGACGCGGAAGGTTCGGGCGGTTCGTGCTTGCTGCAGAACAGCGACATACGCGGCAAAGTATCGTACATTGGCTTGCTTGACAAGAACCTTCTAATCGGAGCCGACCGTGCCGACAACACGCTCGACCAAAACATTGAAGGCGTTGCCGTTTCGCAGCACTTGAACACCGAGAGCATTCGTGCGGGCTTAACGAACAGCGATGGCAACGTCGTCGTGCCGAGCTACTATGAAAAAGCAATCGCGTTCATCGGCGCGTGGAACAAGATTGACATGTTCATCACCGCGTGGAGCGCGGCGAACGCCTTTACATCTAAAGCCGCGCTTGAGAAAGAGCAGGCGCTCATTGCCGAGCGCATCGAGCGGCAGAAGACTGTTAATTCGCTCGTCTCGGGTTCCGAACGCCCGTTCTACCAAGCAGCTGAGCGTGTTGACGACTTCGTAGCGCAATCTGCTGGTCTTACCGGCGTTTCTGGAGAGCCTATTGGTACCGGTGTTTATAGGGAGTACTCGAATGCTTGGGTTAGTAGCAGGTTTGGCGCGGCTACTCGTATGGAGACGCCCCAAGAGCTTACCAGTTACGTAGAACGTTTGATGGGCTCGACGTCCCTTAGCGTTCCCGTAGTTCCGCCCGGGGCCACTGCCGAGCAGGCCGCACAAATCGCCGAGCGCGCCCAGCAAATCGCGGCCTACAATACTCGTTTGGCATCTGCGCAGACCAATATCGAGCAACAACTAGAACTTGGTGGCGGTGGTGACCTAGCTACTAATCTTCAAAATTATCTTGCTCGTGGGGATAATGCCGACGCGCAGCTAACTAATATTCAGCGGCTTCTTCCGAACGAGTTCTCGGGTAATTCCATTGATTCCATAAGAAACACTGCAGTAGTCATGCGCGCGGACGACAAGATTGGCGCATTGCAAGGCGATATTAAGACTGCGAGTCGTTGGCAAGACCTCGCAACGTCTCGCGCCTACACTACCTTTGCAATGGGTTTGCTGTGGCTCGGTCCTGCTCGCTTCGCTTTAGAGATATCAGAGCCCATAGTCTTCTCGTCCGACGTCAAGCCCGACGCCAAGCGCGGCGATTACTTCCTGCTGTTCGCCAATGACAACACTTACGCGCAGAGTTTCAAGAAGGGCTCGGACTTCTTCTTCTCTGGCACATTCATCAGCATGGCCTCGGATTTCTTGGGCCACGGCGTGCCGTCAAAGTTGTTCAACGTAGGAAACCTGATATTTATTCAAGAGCCCGGAAACTCGGGCAGCGAGCGCAATTCATTCACCAGCCTTGGAAAGTCGCCGGATGGCGGCTGGATGGTGCAGACTGATTGGATTGGTCAGTCCGATGTCTCGGCGTTCGAGGACATCCATGACGGCCGCAAGATGACTAGCCTTGCCGTACAAACCAATTACCTGCGGCTTGGAGGCCAATTGAACCGCAAGGAAGAACTCCAAGAGTATTACCACACGCTCTTGCTCATAATCCCGCTTTTGGGTTGGAAGCTCTCCGCGTTCGGCAGCCTTGACGCTCGGCTTATCACAATACTTCGCGTGCAAACACTACAGTATTATATTGATAACCTCATTGACCCGAACGAGTTCAACGCGGACGACGCGTGCAATGAAAAGACGTTTGGCGCAATGAAGAACTGGTACCGTTTCGCAACTACGTTGAGCATTGCCGAACAAGCACTCCTGCAAAGTCAAATCTATGGTAAAGCAGGGGCAGGGCTGGTCGGTGGCCTCAATAGAATCGCGACTTCCACTTTGGGCAAGAAGTATTTCAGCAGCAAGACCGCGACATACCTCGATCCGGCCGGGCTCTTCAAGTATTTTGAGGCAAGCCGTATACTTAACTACGCCTCGACTTGCAAGGACCCGTCTTACAAGATAATGGCGTACCAGAACATCGAGAAGTCGACGACGGTTGGCGCGATAAAGGATGCGGCGACGCAGGCGAAGGACAAGGCCTCGGACCCGCTGGGCTTGAACAACTTGTTGGGCGGCCTCAACATCGGGCAAGCCCTTTCGGGAGCGGGCGACGAGAGCAAGGCCGAGCAGCTCGACGAAGTCCTCAACGTGCGCTCGATTTTGACTAACCAGAACGGCCAAGTCAAGCCGCAGGAAATCTATTATTTGCATCTCGACGCTGACAGTTCGAATATTGAGTGGTTCAACGTGTTCGACGCCAACGCGTGCTTCCGCCAATGCCTTGAGTCCGACGATGCCGTGATTTGTGCGGACAAGGGCGGCGTGTCCAAGACTGATAAGGAGACGGGCGAAGTTACTTATTTGACTGACTCCGAGCACGGTTTGATGACTGAGTTCCTTCCCGGTCTCGGCATGGTTGTGCC
>MNVH01000067.1:0-5963 GCA_001871595.1 Candidatus Micrarchaeota archaeon CG1_02_55_22
CCATGCCTATTTGCACTGCGTATTCGAGGTAACGGAACCACGTTGCTTTCGGCAAGTCGCTAGGAAAGTCTTTCAGTCGTGCTACGCCGCGCTTTCTCAGAAAAGAAATTGTTTTAGCAAAACGGTATGCTTGCGTCTCATCGCTGCCGAAGAGCACGTTCGTCAAGTCTTTTATTGACGGGTTCTTGAGTTTTTCTTTGAGTGGTTGTGCTTCCCACTCCCAGTACTTATGGTTCACACCAAAACAAACGCGTTCCACTTATTTAAAACTAGGTTATGTAGACGTCGTACTTGCAGGTGGTAGTGCAGTTGGCCGCGACAAGAACGTCGAAGCTGGCGGCTGAAGGCGCACCGTCGATTGTTGGAACGCCCGGCTTCCGTGCTATGAACGTAGAACCGTCGAACGACGCGTCTGCATTTGAACGCGCGTTTTCGACTTCGCGAGTGCAGTACCGCCGGCCGTAGTAAACGAGTTCGTCGCACGCTTCGTAAACGCCCAGCAAACCCTCCGCGACATGGAACTCGTAGTTGGATCCCAAATCCCACTCGTTTATCCGAGTACCAGAAGGCAAGTTAATACGTTCGGCGGAATACTCGCGACCAGTCGCGTTAAGCCACTTGGCTTGGTTGGCGATTGAAACCTGCAAGTAATTGTCGGGTTTGACTGCAGCGTCTCGCACGCTGAAGAATATCGACATGGCTTGGGCGACTTGGTCGGACTCTGAAGTAAAAGTGGTTGTATGGAGTTCGCGGAACTCTGGAAAGTCTAGCGCGGCAGTGCGATTGTTTTCCGCGCTTATCTCACACATTATTATCAAGGCTTGAGACAAAGGCGCTGCGCGCTGGACGCCGCGCGCCAGAATACCTCCCGAAACAGGCTCGCAAGATCCTGCCGGACGCGGCTTGGGTAATTTTGCAAGTTGGGCGCGCATGTTATACACGAATTCCGCAGAGGACGCGCTGCCGTCAGGGTAGATTAGGCCGTACTTGTCGGCCGCGCGCTTGAATGAATACCAGTTTAGACCGCTCGCGGACGCCGGCTTTGATAATACGGGGAGCTTGCCGAGTATGGTATAAAACGTTCTGGCTACAGACATGGGGCTTTCGTACCAGTTGAGTTCTTGCCTTGCTTGCAAGATTTCGCGCTTGTCGCGTTCGATTATTGTTCTAGCTAAGTCGACGAATTCCGAGCCGCTGGACACGATGTTGAAAGAAGCGGGTTGCGGAGTAGTTTCGGTTAAGCGGATTGTACAGTCGCCGGAAGCGCAAGAGACGCGTGCTGAAAACCAGCCGGGCTGCAAGATAACTTTATCGCGTTCGGCAGTACATTTACTGGTTCCGCACTCGAATTTCACGCTGCCGTACGGGTCAGGGCGGAACTCTTCAGCGTAATAGTCTCGCGCGTGGCTTATTGAGAGCGCACCCGAGAGATTGATTGGCGGATTGTAGTAGTACCCGGTTTCTGCTTGAACGCGTGACAAGAATTGCATGGAATAAACGTACACTGAGTATATGCTGTTGTCGGTTCCAGTGGCGGTGCCATCTGGATAAGCCGATTCGAATGCTTTCATGAACTCAGGATCATTCGAGGAAATGACAATGCCCGATGCAATCAATCCGTAAGTATAGAAAAGCGAGGCGGTGAAAGCTAGAGCAAAAAGAAGGCCGAAAGCGAGAGAGTCAAGTCGAACCATTAGAAAACCCTGCCGAACGTTATAAGCTGGTACAACGGGTTCACTGCCCCAATAAAGACTAGGCACAATACGATTAAGGAAATGACGAAAGCAGCGTGTACTCGCCACCCCGCGTTCTTAGCTAGCTTGCCGAGCTTGTTTAAGTATGAATTCGACCAGATTGCACCCAACGCGAACACCGCGATGCCCGTAAGCGGCATCGAGACGCCTAGGACTAACTCGAAGGGCAGTAGGCTCAGCACGACGAGGACGGCGCTGGCAAAGAACGCGGCGACAATAAATGATTCCACGGCAGCAAGAAATGCCAGTTTGACATCACTGGTGAATAGGAAACGGGCCAGAAATGCGGTAGACAACGCAAAAACCAGCCCACATAACACCAATAATATGGCGTAAAACACACCGGCTTCAAGAAAAAGGACGAATGTTACCACACTGGCAAGCAAATGCTTCAATTCCATGCGAAGATAACCGCGCGGCGCATTTTAAGTCTTTGTAAACCGTCTCCGGGAAACGTTTTTTAAGAGTTAGCGCAATTGTTTAGCTATGAACCACCGCCACGCAATCCTAGCAGTACTGTTGTTGTCTTTTCTTGTTGTCGGGTGCCTCGAAGAGCCGCCTGCAAATACCACTCAAACACCGAGCCCGTTAAGCGGGCAGGCTACGGGCAGCGGCTTGGTAAAGCTGCCTACTAGCTTGACGGTTCCCTCGCCGACAGTGGCACCCACTGCGGCACCAACTACGACGACTAGCGCGACTGCTACACCCGCAGCATCTTCGACGCCCGTGGCAACCGCAACGCCTAAAGCAACCACTGCACCCAAGGGCAAGGCGGCAACGGCAATCGCTTGCGGGCTCGTGTCTTCAAACCTCGTCCTTGCAGGCGATGTGATAATGCCTTCGTCGGATGATGCATGCCTAGTTGTTGCAAAGGACGGCGTAACGATTGATTGCGGCGGGCGCGTTCTATCACCAGTGCTTGCTGGAACGGGCACGGGCGTGTTCGTCAACGGCTACAAGAACGTTGTGGTGAAGAATTGCGCGTTACAGCGTTTTGCCGTGGGCATAAAGTTCTCCAACGCTGAAAACGCGTTTGCAACAGGCAACACGGTATCCGACTTTTCGGCTGGCACGGGCGTGCTCGCGCTGGCAAGCAAGGGCGTCAACGTTAGCGGCAATACCATTACCATTACCGAGGGTTCGACGCCGACTGCGGTAGGCATAAATGTTACCGACAGCGCTGGCGCCGAGATTTCGGGTAACACGATTGAAAGCGGTTTAACCGGCGTGTTCGCCGACCGTACTGCAAACATAGTAGTAAACGGCAATTCAGTACGCAAGGCCGTTTCAGGACTGCTAGTATTCCATTCCGATAACGCCAAAATCACGGCGAACACGATAAAACAGAGCAGTTTCGCGGCCTTCGCTTTGCCGGCGTCAGGTATTAGCGCCAGTGGTTCGACAACAACGATTCAACGCAACGTTGTTGAAGGGCAGAAGAATGCAATAGAGTGCGACGGAGTTAACTCAGTAATCGAGGACAACAAGGCGCTCTCTAGCGAACGTGGAATCTACTCTGCGGGCGCGAACACCGAGATAAGGCGTAACGACGCGTCTTTCAACAACTTGGGCATCATAGTCAACGGCGCGAGTTCAATAGTTGATTCTAATAGTGCTTGGGGCAACCGCGAGGGTGGCATAGTATTACAGAGTCCGAGCAACACGGTTAGCAACAACGTGGCGTGCAGCAATACCAACGCGGACATCAACGCGAAGATAGTGCCGCAAGTGGGAACCAACACGAACAAGTGCCAAGCCAACCGGTGCTACCCGAGCGATGCAGCAATGTGCAATCCGTCCGGCGGCTGCCTGCAAACGTGCTGACACGAGCTCAACAGGTATTTAAATGGCGGACGCGATAGGTTAACTGCGAGAGGCTAGCTTACCGACTAGAAAGGGTGTCAAGTTTTGGCTATTCAAACCTTCCAGGACTTTGAAGAATTCGAGGCCGCAGCGAAAGCCAAAGGCATTTCCGTAGATCTAAAAGCATTACTCGCACTGCAACTCACGTTCTACGAGCAGTACGAAGACCACGTCATCATCAGCATGAAAGGATACGACGAGGGGCCGGACAACTGCAACAACGTCCTAATCATGTTCAAGGACAACACGCTTGTTTACACCAAGTACCAGTTCAACGACAACGATTACAAGCTCTTCAAGCATACAATGCAGAAAGAGTACGGCGAGAGCACTGTTGCAACGCTGTTGACGTTCAAGTACACGCTTGCAACGTACCAGCGCCAGTTCGACTCAATAAACAAGTTCATCGACGACTTTAACGACGCCAACCCGGACGTTGACGCGCTTGAAAGCAAGGCCAAACACTTAAGGCGGCTTATCAACCGCGTGGAAGACTTGCTCGACGTCATGATTTGGCTAGAAGACCGCAAAATCAGGCAGGTTAACACATCCTACGTGAGCTACGATTACGACGTCTTGACTGCAAAAGTGCGGTACTTGATTGACCGCAGCCAGAACCACCGGCAAGAAATACAAAACATTAGGAACGATTTGGAAGTGAGAAGCACGCGCGACGTAAACAAAAGACTCGAATCGCTCAACGTGGCAGTCAAGCGCCTCACCGCGATAACGATTATACTAATGATTCCGAACGTCGTGGCGGGACACTTCGGCATGAACTTCCAACAAATGATAATACCGTGGAACACGCCGTACGGCGAGTACGCCGCAATCGGCGCAAGCGCGATACTCATGCTGGCAACCTATTACTACATGAAGAAGAAAGACTGGTTCTAACGCCAAGAACAACCAAAGTCAGGGAACAGTTTAAAAAAGCGAGTCTATTCTATCTAAATTAAAGGTGGTTTTTGATGAATCCTATACTAACCGGAGTAGGCGTTGTTGCCGCAGCAATAGGCGGATTGCTTGTTCGACAGTCGGGGCAGTCCGACAGTAAAGCCTTTGAGTTAGGCAAGATACCGCCGTGCAAGGCGCGCGAGGCAACCGACGGGGCACTATTGAAGTTGTACGGCCACGTCAAGTGCGCCAAACCGATTAATGCACCAAAATCCGGGCGTAGTTGCGCTTACTTGAAGACTATTACGTGGGTTGAAACTCGCTCTACCGACTCGAAAGGCCACACGAGCACGTCGTGGAGCCACGCGGGCGATACTGAGAACACGGCGCCCTTTCTTTTGGAGGACGAAACCGGCTCGGTGCGCGTAGTGCTTGACGGTGCTGACGTTGATGCGGAGAAAGCGTTTTCTGGAATAGATACTCAGGGCGGGCTCAACGTCAACCTCGGCCCATTCTCCGGCTCTCTCGGCGGGCGGCGCGTCAAAATCGAGGAGTGGGTTATTGCCGACGGCGACAACGCGCTCGTAATAGGCCGCAGCAGGCGTTCGGCCAACGGTTTCGAAGTCGCCAACGACGCTAACTACCGGCTTGTATGCAGCCACAAGACCGAAACAGAGTACTTGAACTCAATAAAGCAGGGCGGCAAGTGGCTCAAGTACGGCGGCGCCGCAGCAATCGTTATCGGCCTGCTAATCGCGGGCTTCGGGCTAACCTCATTTGGTTGAACACACATACTAGCAAGTAACCTTTTCATAGAAACCAAGATAAACGCTCGACGAGATTAGTTGGCAATATGGCTGAAGAATGGTTTACTGGCGAGCGCTTCCGCGAGATACAGCCTTTCCAGACCTTAGCGCGCACTTGGGGCGGTTCTAGGGCGATTCGGAAACACTTGAGAAAACTCGTCGGCAATCCTGCTGAGCACACTGCGCTGGAAGTCGGCCCGGGCGACGCACCCTTGATTCACGCACTCGACTTTCACCACGCTACTTTCCTCGAGGCAAGCCCGGCGCTTGCTAGCGCCCTTGAAAGAACGTTGCAAAACAGCCGTACACGCCACAGTATTGTCGTTGGTGACGCGCGCACTCACGAACCGCAAGAGCGTTACGGCGTAATTGTGCTGCCCGAGTTGTTGACGCATTTGCGGGAAAGTGAAAGGCTACGGGTTGTGCGTAAGTTCGCTGGCGCGACCGACCGCTTGATGATTGTCGACCGACCGCGCGGCTCGGTTGAAGAGTTAGCTAAAAAGATTTTGCGCGAATTGAAACACCAAAATCCGGAAGACCCTGAACAAGAGATTCCGGCCACGCCACAGAACGCGAGGCGGCTTGCAGAGGAAAAACTCTTGGAACAAGTCGACTTTGACCCGATTCGGGAACACTTGCAAAG
>MNVH01000067.1:5972-7524 GCA_001871595.1 Candidatus Micrarchaeota archaeon CG1_02_55_22
TACGATTACTAAGACAAGGCACGAACACGGTGCGACGTATTTTGTGTTGACTACAAGCCGACAAAGAACTACGCGTTAGTTATGCTCATACGAACAACGTTTAGGCATTACACGATGCGGAGTGCAGGCCTATATGTATCACGAACGCCGGGCTTAATCCGCCAGTACTTCATTTTCCCGCTCGTTTTCTCTAGAACGGCTAGGGGTGTGACGCGGCGTTCAAAAAACTTTCTTCCGGCTTGACTCTGGACGCCGTGCTTGAATTCATCGCCTTCGAGGCTGTGCAGGAAATGGTACAAAAGCTCGTGGACTGGGCCATGACCTTGGGCGGCCTTGAACGCGGCCAAATCCCGCGACTGGCGGGAGGCGATGCGGCTCAAGTAATTGCCGCGGTGCACCAGCACGGCCAGCGGCGCGTCGCCGGCCAAGACAACTAGCGTCCGGTTTACCGGTTGGGCCATGACGCGTTCTGGCGCATGACAGGCGCGGGAAAGAATTTTCGCAGCAGCGGCCTGCTGTTCTATTGACAAGTGCCGGTAATCCCTGACTGCAAAATCCATTAAGTAATTAGAACAATGCTAGATAGGAATAATAAACCAAACGGCAATCGAACAAGAGTGGTAATCGGCAGTGTTCTACTTACGCGTTTTTACCGAAATAGAAGAAAATGTGAGATAGGGGCTTTGCCCCTATGACCCCGCGTCTTGCAGGCCGCTACTCCCCGCCTTGAAAGGCGGGGCTTCTACGCGGCCTGCGCTGTTTGATAATCCGCCAGCTGCTCATTTTCCCGCTCGTTTTCTCTAGAACGGCTAGGGGTGTGACGCGGCGTTCAAAAAACTTTCTTCCGGCTTGACTCTGGACGCCGTGCTTGAATTCATCGCCTTCGAGGCTGTGCAGGAAATGGTACAAAAGCTCGTGGACTGGGCCATGACCTTGGGCGGCCTTGAACGCGGCCAAATCCCGCGACTGGCGGGAGGCGATGCGGCTCAAGTAATTGCCGCGGTGCACCAGCACGGCCAGCGGCGCGTCGCCGGCCAAGACAACTAGCGTCCGGTTTACCGGTTGGGCCATGACGCGTTCTGGCGCATGACAGGCGCGGGAAAGAATTTTCGCAGCAGCGGCCTGCTGTTCTATTGACAAGTGCCGGTAATCCCTGACTGCAAAATCCATTAAGTAATTAGAACAATGCTAGATAGGAATAATAAACCAAACGGCAATCGAACAAGAGTGGTAATCGGCAGTGTTCTACTTACGCGTTTTTACCGAAATAGAAGAAAATGTGAGATAGGGGCTTTGCCCCTATGACCCCGCGTCTTGCAGGCCGCTACTCCCCGCCTTGAAAGGCGGGGCTTCTACGCGGCCTGCGCTGTTTGATAATCCGCCAGCTGCTGCTGGCGGTGGTCTTGGGCGCGTACGTATGCGCGTGTGGTTGCTAGGTCTATGTCGCCGACGGTGCGGTAGAATTTGCCGGGCGACCAGAATTCGCCGCGCGGGTAGCGTAGGCGGAACTTCGGTTCCGCCTCGAATAGGGCGCGTGCCGACGCGCCCTTGA
>MNVH01000036.1 GCA_001871595.1 Candidatus Micrarchaeota archaeon CG1_02_55_22
CCTTGGAAAAAGGAATAATTCTGATAGATTTCGATGCCCGCACGGGACACAACCACGGCACAAAATTTAGAATGCGTCAAGAATGCTGGCCCATGCTTTACGAAAAAGTAACCACAATCCTCTAAACGCTTGTGCAAAAAGTGGGCAGTCTGTGCAAGAAGCAAACTTTTCATTTACTTGGTACACAAAGCCCGTTTCCCCTAAACCTTTTTATGCAATCAACCCGAGAATAAGTCGGGAGATCAATCTTGAATAAAACAATTACTATTCTATTGCTAGTGTTATTGGCCTCGCCGTTTATTGCCGCGGATCCGTTGACCGACTTGTTCAACTCGCTCTTTGGCGGTGGCTCGACGCCAGAGTACGAGTGCCGAATAAACGTCTTCCCAACCGGCTCTGCTCCCTGCGATTTTGTCGGCGGCAAGAGCCACCTCTGCCAAATCTACGACAGATACGACCCGACGTCAGGCATACCCGACTTTTGTACTGGCTTTTGTCTCGACCGCAGCGGAGTCAAGACAGAGTACGACGCGTCATGCATAAACATTGAAGTAGCAAAATCGTCTAAGGAAACCGACGCGCTGGGCTCGACACCCGCAATACACTCGGTGAAACTAAGCGAACTAGGCAAAGCTACGCCAACCCTAAAGGCCACGGCAACACCCGCATCTACTAGCACCCAGAAAGCCATTGCACCGACCGGCAAGGCAAAAAACGAGGAAGATTGCGCTTACTACGAGAAATGGACTGGAAAAGACTGCGTCACGCGTGCCGAGACCGAGTGCTTTGACTACGAGTACTGGGATGGAGGCAAATGCGAGGACCGCTGCGAGTTCGACCAGTTATGGAATGGTAACGAATGCGTTGCTGAAGGAGACGAGTACGGCGTCAACGCAATGCAGCCCAACACTAACAAGATAATTCAAACGCCTAACGGAAAACTCGGCGTGATAAAACACGAGAACGGCGCAGTAGTCTACACGGCGAACGGAAAAAACTATTACAAAACACCGCAAGAAGCTTTGAACCCCGGCTTCTTCGCAGGAATCGGTAAGAGCCTGTCCGACGCGGCCAACGCAGTATCGAACTGGTTCGCTTTTGGCGGAAAAAACCTTGACGCAAACGAGAAGCTGAAAGAAGAAGTCGCCGACGCCATGCTCAAAGAGATAAAAGAAAGCGACACCGAACAAAAGATTGCAACCAAAGCCATAGAAACCGGCGTTACCACCGGGGCCAAACTGCTAGTTGGTCCGGCAGCCAAGGGAATAACGATGCCGGCAACTTCAATAAAACTCTTAGCACAAAGGGGCGCCCAAGTCGAGTTCGAAGCAGACATAAAAGAATACATTTCATCGAGAGCCATACAGGACAAGGCATCGATAAGCTCCAACGACGCCAACATCCAAGACTACTCGACCGAAAAAATGTTCAAGACAAGGAGCGACATGTACTCCGCGTTCGAAGTCGCATACCAACGCTACCTACTTGCAAAGAAGCTGACTAACAGTGACTAACCGCGAAGCCACGACAAATACTATTAACAACTAGACTCACCCCCGCGAGACGTTCAAAACAAGAAGCTAAACGAGTTCTACTTTACCGATAATATCGCTGGCGGAAAGCCTTATCCGCTGGCCGTGGGAAATGAGCCGCGTGGCGTTGCCCGTGCCAACCACGCAAGGAATCTTGCGCTCGCGACACAACACAGCTAGGTGCGAATACAAACCGCCCTCGTCGGCAACAATGCCAGCGACATTATCAAACAAGCTGATGAGCTCGGGACCACCGTGCCGCACCACGAGAACCGCGCCCTTGGGAACAACCGGAAGCTCGATGTTCGAACCGACAAACACGAACGCCGGTCCCTCAGCCTCACCCAGAAAAGCAGTCACGCCCTTAACCTCATCAGAATCGTTGTGGTGCCGCGCGTACTCCCGCGACTCCACCGCCTTCAACGCAGCCTCTACCGCCCCGTCGAGCTCGACGCCCCGCGCGCTGGCAAGCGACGAAAGCCAAAGAAACGCGTGGCCGTAAGAAAGCGCCTCGTCAGCGGGACTGCCGTGAAGGCGGTCTTTTGGGTTTAGCTTGGGATCGTGGTAAATGTAACGCGCCAAGTCGCCAGACTGCGACGCAAACACCGTGTAACGGAACGCGACGTCGTCTAAATCCGCTGTGCACGCCGCAGCGCGGCGTTGAAGTGCCTTCAAATCCATACAAAACCTTGCACGCAAAACAAGAAAAAGCTACCTTTAGCCGAACGGCGTCCCACCGCACAGGCTCCGCTTTAGCGCGTCACTAGGGGTAACGGCAACGCGCCCTCACAAGCAAGATATAGCTTGCGGGACAACAAAGTACGGGTTCTTTCCTAAATGCAGTTCAAACTAGTCTCAGACTTCTCGCCCACAGGCGACCAGCCCCAAGCGATAGCCGCGCTAACCACGGGCATAGCCGCCAAGAAACGCCAAACCCTATTAGGCGTGACTGGCAGCGGCAAAAGCACGACGGGAGACGCAACAGTACTTGTACGCAAAAACGGCGTGATCCTCAAGCAGCCCATCGGCGCCATTATCGACGGACTGCTGAATAAACACGCCCACGAAATCCAACTAAGCAACGGTACCGAGATCCTTGAAGCCTCAGCGCTGCTCCCGACCATGCGCTACGAAGCGTATAGCCTCGACCCGGAAGGAAAGAAATCATCGTGGAAACCAATTCTTCAATTTGTTCGGCACTCCTCACCCCCCCACCTATTAAAAGTCAACACTAGGTGCGGGAGGTCCGTGACGGTCACCAGTGACCATAATTTCTTTGTGCTCAGAAACAGCGAACTAACGCTCACTACGACCGCCGAGCTTAGAAAAGGAGACTTGCTGCCAGTCCCGCGTACACTCCCCGAACCGGAGCAACCCCTTCCGCCCATCCGACTGCAAGACTGGCTGGGAGAAAACACGCAGGCCTACATGGCAGTGCCTAAGGCCGATGAACTGCGGCAATCAAACAAGGAATTGCTGGAGAAAGCAATTGGACGCGCCAAGAGTTATCACGTTGTTTTTAAGCAGGAAAGAATTTCACTCGAACAATATGCACACGCAATCGAGATCCTCCCCGCGCTTTGTACTGGGGCACGCATAGGCTCGAAACGAAAAACGCTGCAATTCGCACCGTCGCAAGAGCTTTCTCCCGCATTCCTGCGATTGCTTGGCTATTATGTCGCGGAAGGCCACGCTGAAAAACAATACTTCATAATCTCCTCCCGAGACACGGAGATTGCAAGCGATTTTTCATCCGCCATAGACTTGCTCGGCCTCACGTCACGATTACGGCCTGAAACATACGACTACCAAACCAATTCTACAATCTGGTCCACCATCCTCGCCCGCATGTGTGGAAAGCGAGCGCAAACGAAGCAATTGCCGCCGTTCTGGCCACAGCTTTCAAACGAGCAACTTCGGCACGTCCTTGCTGCATACTTTTCCTCTGACGGCGGAGTGAACGGAACAACGATTTCCTGTGCAACTGCAAGCCCGACGCTAGCCGAAGATATCATGCTCGCCTTGCTTCGCTTTGGCATCGTGGCGCGCCTGCGGGAGAGAAGCATCAAACTCCCGCACAAAGAAGTACGACAAACATACTGGGAAATCCACGTCTCCGGGCAGCCATTCCTGCGGCAATTCGAACACAGCATTGGTTTTACGCTAGCGCGAAAGAGGGAAGCCCTCCAAAAAATCCTGCACAAGCAAGAGAATACCAATGTGGACCTCATCCCGCTTGGCTCGCGGTTGCGTACCCTTCGCGGCACGCTTGGCCTAACACAATACCAAGTGGCAACCGATACACACACCTCCCGCTCGTGCATTTCACTCGTCGAATCGGACAAACGAAGGCCCTCCAAATCGCTCTTCGAAAGCATCATCAACACTCTTCGTGCCCATGCGGAAACGCAGCAATTACACGCCGTTTGCGAAGAAGTAGACCGACTATCCGCATTGCGCCACGTCTTTTGGACGCCCGTCAAAAGCATTCGAGAAGTCACTGCGGAACGCTACGTCTACGACTTTGCGGTTGCGGACAATGAAACGTTCCTTGCCGGCCGGGGCGGCCTATTCGTGCACAACACGTTCACTATAGCCAACGCAATCGCCCAATCCGGCAAGAACACCCTGGTTTTAAGCCACAATAAAACGCTCGCCGCGCAACTCTACTCGGAATTCAAGGAATTCTTTCCTGACAACAACGTCGAGTACTTCGTCTCGTACTACGACTACTACCTGCCGGAGAGCTATTTGCCGTCAACCGACCAGTACATCGAAAAGACGGCAATGGTGAACGAGAAGATAGAACAGATGCGCTTCTCGACAACTGCCTCTCTCATGAGCGGCGAACCCACAATAGTCGTGGCCAGCGTCTCGGCCATTTACGGCCTTGGCTCGCCCAAGGACTACGCCGAGTTATCGCTAGACATCTCGACAGGAATGAAGACTAGAAGGATAGACCTGCTCGCAAAGCTCGCATCAATACAGTACGAACGCAATGACACGGCGCCGGGCCCCGGCGACTTCCGCTCGCGCGGCAACGTAATCGATGTCCACCCGCCGTACCGCAAGCAATACTACCGAATCGTGCTCACCGACGACGCAATCGACTCAATCACACTAACATCAACGGAGAACAACAAACCGTTAGGCAAACGAGCCGAGTTACGCATATTCCCCGCCCGCCACTTCGTCGTCCCCCAAGAACGCGTCAAAGACGCGGTTAAGGGCATACGAGCCGAACTAAGAAAACGCCTGCCCGAATTAGGCGAAATGGAGTCATACCGGCTCAAGACTAGAATCAACTACGACGCGGAAATGATTGAGAACACGGGCTTCTGCAAAGGCGTTGAAAACTACTCAAGGTACTTCGACGGACGCAAAGAAGGCGAACGACCTTTCTGCCTCCTGGACTTCTTTTCAGACGACGACTTGATTGTAATCGACGAGAGCCACGTCACCCTTCCACAACTGCACGGAATGTACAAGGGAGACTACGCAAGAAAGAAGAACTTGATAGATTACGGGTTCCGCCTTCCAAGCGCTTTCGATAACCGCCCACTCAAATACGATGAATTCGAGGAAATACTCCTTAAACGGCCCGGCGTATTCGTCTCGGCAACCCCCGGCGAGTACGAGAAGAACATTTCGGCAAAAGTAGTCGAACAACTCGTACGGCCAACCGGAATAACCGACCCGGAAGTGATTGTCCGGCCAACCAACGGCGTGGTAGACGACTTGCTCAACGAGGTTGGCGCAACCGCCAAGGCAGGCATGCGCACGCTAGTAACAACCCTCACCAAACGGCAGGCCGAAGACCTCACCGAATACCTGCTCAAACACGGAATCAAGGCGCGTTACCTGCACTCCGAGATAGACGCGCTTGAAAGAACGGACATCATCCGTCGGCTGCGCTTGGGCGAGTTCGACTGCCTCGTCGGAATCAACCTACTCCGCGAAGGATTGGATTTGCCGGAAGTCGGCCTCGTTGCCGTGCTCGACGCGGACAAAGAAGGGTTTCTGCGCAACGCGACAAGCCTAATACAAACAGTCGGCAGGGCGTGCCGCAACGCATCAAGCCGGGCAATACTCTATGCAGAAACAAGAACGAAATCAATAGACGCCGCATTGAGCGAGATGACGCGGCGACGCGCCTACCAAAAGGCTTACAACACAAGGCACGGAATCACTCCAGCCACGATAATCAAGAAAGTCGCCGGAGGAAAGGAAGAGCCAACCACAGTGCGGGCAGCGCCGCGGCGCAAGCTCATCGAAATAGAATCGGCGATGATGCGTGCCGCCGAATCGCTCGACTTCGAACGTGCAATAGAATTGCGCGAGGAACTGGCCCGATACCGGCGTGCAACCAAAGACAAGAAAAGCGGAAGAAAATAAGCGGAGTTGGCATTGAATGGTTCTCGAAAACATTACTGTACGCGGCGCACGCGAACACAACTTGAAGAACATAGACCTAGTCATACCGAAAAACTCGCTCACCGTATTCACCGGCCTATCCGGCAGCGGCAAGAGCACGCTCGCTTTCGACACCATCTACGCGGAAGGCCAACGAAGGTACGTCGAGAGCCTCTCCTCTTACGCGCGGCAGTTCTTGGGCGTGATGGACAAGCCAGACGTGGACTCGATTGAAGGCCTCTCCCCCGCAATATCCATAGACCAGAAAGGCGCGGGGCACAACCCGCGCTCTACGGTTGGCACGGTAACCGAAATATACGACTATTTACGCCTACTTTATGCGCGCGTAGGCACTCCGCACTGCCCAAAATGCAACACGGTAATCTCCGCATCAAGCGTGCAGACGATGGCTCAAGCAGCAGCAAACACTTTTGACGGCAAGAAGATCCACGTTTACGCGCCCATTGTAAGAGGCAAGAAAGGCACTTACGAAGCGCTCTTCTCAGAATACTATAACAAGGGCTTCGTCGCGTTCCGGGTTGACGGCAAGGAATTCGTAATGGATGAATCCCAACGGACACCTAAACTCGCACGTTACGAGAAACACGAAATATGGGTCCAAGCCGACCGGTTCGACTGCACGCGCGAGAACGAGCCACGCCTTGCGGAAGCGCTTGAATCGGCATGCGCAGCGGCAGGAGGTCTAGCCGTAGTTGCAGGCGAAGACGGTGGCGAGGAGCTTTTCAATCAGCAGAGCAGCTGCCCAGACTGCGGCACCAGCTTTGAAGAACTTCAACCAAGACTGTTCTCGTTCAACTCCCCCTTCGGCGCGTGCACGACGTGCCACGGGCTTGGTGTGAAAAGCGAGTTCGACGAGGGACTCATTATTCCTGACAAGAACAAGGCCATAGAGGACGGCGCGGTAGCGCCTTGGGGCGGCATGTTCAAGTCCTTCCGAATACAATCGCTTGAAGCGCTCGGCCACGAGTACGGCTTTTCCGTTAAAGACCCAATAAGCTCCCTAAACAAAGAACAGCTCAAGGCCGTGCTTTACGGCTCGGACCGCAAGATAAAGTACCGACACGTCTCGCGCGACAAGACCTCGCTCTTCGCGCACGAAGGCGGGTTTGAAGGGGTAATCCCCAACTTAACCCGATTGCTATCGCAGACCGAATCCAACTACCGGCGTGAAGAAATCTCCAAATACATGATTACTTCAACCTGCCCAGCCTGCCAAGGAAGGCGCCTGAAACCCGAAGCGTTAGCGGTGAAAATCGACAAGCTCAGCATAGCCGAACTATGCGACCTCGACGTCGAGACAACGCGCGAGAGGCTGCGCAAACTTAAGCTTTCCGACACGCACAAGGAGATTAGCCGGCTGATAATGAAAGAGCTTGAGGCGCGCCTTTCTTTCCTGTGCGACGTGGGACTAGGCTACGTCTCGCTCGGCCGCTCAGCAGCAACACTATCAGGAGGGGAAGCACAAAGAATACGCCTCGCCACGCAAATAGGCTCCGGCCTGACTGGGGTATTGTATGTACTTGACGAGCCATCAATCGGGCTACACCAAAAAGACAACGACAAACTGCTCGCTACACTCAAGAAATTGCGGGACTTGGGCAACACGCTCATCGTGGTAGAACACGACCGCGACACGATGCTAGCCGCCGACAACATCGTGGACTTGGGTCCTGGCGCGGGAGAGAAAGGCGGGCGCATAGTGGCAACGGGCGCACCCAAAGACTTCATAAAATCAAAAGACTCGCTAACAGCAGCATACTTGAGGGGCGACGAACAAATTGCAACGCCGGAAAAACGCCGCACGCCCTACGAATACCTGACTATTCGCGGATGCACCGGAAACAACTTGAAAAACATTGACGCGCGGTTCCCGTTGCACGCACTTACCACCGTAACCGGCGTTTCTGGCAGCGGAAAAAGTACGCTCGTTGTCGACACGCTGCAGGCGGCGCTGTTCGAACGCAAGTACGGAAGCAAGGACAAGCCGTTGCCATTCAAGGAAATCGAAGGCGATGCCGGCGTAGACCACGTGGTGTGCGTCGACCAGTCGCCAATAGGCCGAACGCCGAGAAGCAACCCCGCAACCTACATCGGCGCATTCTCCCCAATACGCGAGCTGTTCGCCTCAACGCCCGAATCACGCGCACGCGGCTTCAAACCCGGACGATTCTCATTCAACGTGGAAGGCGGACGGTGCGGAAACTGTTCCGGCGACGGAGTGATAAAGATAGAAATGCACTTTTTGCCCGACGTCTACGTAGAATGCGAGGAATGCAAGGGCAAACGCTACGAACCCCAGACGCTATCAATCCGGTACCGCGGAAAGAACATTGCTGACGTACTAGCAATGAGCGTCGCCGAATCGCTCGAGTTCTTCAAAAACATTCCCCAAATAAGACGGAAGCTACAGACGATTAATGACGTGGGGCTGGGTTACATTAAGCTCGGCCAGCCGTCAAACACGCTCTCAGGCGGCGAGGCGCAAAGAATCAAGCTCGCCTCAGAGCTTTGCAAGCGCGACACCGGCAGAACCGTATACGTGCTAGACGAGCCGACCACTGGACTGCACTTCGACGACGTAAAAAAACTCCTAGACGTGCTGCAAAAGCTAGTGCAGCGGCGCAACACCGTAATAGTCATCGAACACAACCTAGACTTGATAAAAGCCACCGACTGGATAGTAGACCTCGGCCCAGCAGGAGGCAACGCCGGCGGCCAAGTTGTCGCAACAGGAACGCCCGAACAAGTCGCACAGAACAATAAGAGCGAAACCGGCAGATACCTAAAACCAGTAATGGAGAAAGACACAAAGAAATGATTGCGTTAGAAGCGCCGCACCAACCCGGCGTTTATTTGTTCAAGGACGCGGCAAGCCGAACAATCTACATCGGCAAGGCCAAAGACTTATACGCACGGCTGCAGAGCTACCGCAACCCACCGGCAGGCAAGACCGCTGAAATGGTCCGAAACGCCCACGGACTCGACTGGATTACGTGCCGCAACGAAGCCGAAGCGCTAGTACTAGAAAACACGCTCATCAAACAACACCGCCCAAAGTACAATGTAGACCTGAAAGACGGCGTCCACTATGCATACCTAAAGGTCACTAACGAGAAATACCCCCGCATACTCGTATCGCGCACCCGAAAGGCGGGAAAGAACGAGAAAGTCCTAGGCCCTTACTTGAGCGCGCAAGGGCGCACGGTTGCATTGCACGCAGCCACCCGCACTTTCGGCCTGAGAATATGCAACAAACTACCAAAACAAGCCTGCCTACAATACCACTTGGGATACTGCAGCGCGCCCTGCATAAACAACACCACCGAAGAAGAATATTCGCAGAATGTTTCTCGCGCCGAGAAAGTCTTGGCCGGAAAAACCGGGGAAATAGCACAAGCGATGGAATCCGAAATGCGCGCGGCTTCCGCCAAGCAGGAATTCGAACGCGCAATGCAGCTGCGCGACCGCCTTTCGGCATTACACCGCATAGAACAGAAACAGCTGATGGAATCGCGGCGCGAAGGCAACGACGACTACTTCGGCTTCGTGCGTGACGGCGAAAAGCTGCGCTGCTGCGTGTTGAAAAGCCGCGACGGGCTGATACTCGACCGCGACGTGTTCGCACTCGACGTCATAGGAGACTCTCCACAAGCCGAAGTCATATTACGCTACTACGAAACCCATGCAATCCCGAACCGCACCTACACCCGGCTGGGCTCACTAGAAGAAGAAGCAGCGCTCGCCGAAATAATCTTCAAAATGAACGGAAAAATTATTACGCCGAAAAAAGGTGACGCGCTAGAACTCGTACGCCTAGCGGAAAAGAACGCCGCGCTGCAAACAGGCGTCTCAGGCTCCAGCACGGAAGCAGTAGCGCTGCAAAAAGCATTGGGCTTATACAAGCCGCCTGCAACGATTGACTGCTTCGACGCGAGCAACTTGGCCGGAAAACAAGTCGTCGGCAGCTGCGTACGGTTTGACGACGGAAAACCAGTTAAGAACCACTACCGGCGATTCAAGATACGCTCGTTCGCAGGACAAGACGATTTCGCGGCAATGCACGAGATAGTCTACCGCCGTTACCGAAGCATGCTTGAAAAAGGAGAAGCGCCGCCCGACTTAATCCTTATCGACGGCGGGCCAGGGCAACTTAACGCCGCACTCTCGGCATTAAGCGAGTTGTCAATAGACATTCCCACCGCAGCGCTTGCTAAGAAAGATGAAGAAATCTACTTGCCCGAACTAATGGAACCCCGAAGACTACCGAAAAGCCACGCTGGCCTGAAGCTTTTAATGCGCTGCCGGGACGAAGCGCACCGCTTCGCGCTAAAATACAACCGCTTGCGGCGCAAGATTGAACAAGAGTACTGAAAAGAAAAATAGAACGGGCGATTGCCCGCCCCCACGAAAAAATCTACTTCATTTTCTCAAGCCAAGCAAGCTTCTCCTTGACGCCCTTAAGCTCGCACTCAAGCGTCTTCTCATACTCCTTGAGCCATTCGAGCTGCTCGTCCTTCGTATAATATTTGCGTTGCACTCCACCACAACCACAACTACCGCCACAACCCATACAAATCACCTTTCGATTAAGACCCCGAAAGCTCGAAACCAGTTAGAAATATTGGCAATCCAAGTATAAACGGGCGCGGCTTACTAACCGCAAAAAAGTACCTGCTAGAAAGCAGCGCATACTTGAAAGCATCTTGCGCACTGCAACACTTATCAACCAAGACCCACACAACCTAGCTATAAACAAAACAAATGGATTCAGACAACAAACTAAAGAAAAAGCTCTCACCGACAGAGTACCACGTACTACGCCAATGCGGCACGGAAACGCCGTTCAGCGGAGCGCTCTTGCACGAGGAACGTTCAGGAGAGTTTAAGTGCAAGGCTTGTGGAAACAAATTATTCGAGTCTGGAACAAAGTTCGACTCGAAAAGCGGGTGGCCAAGCTTTTACGACGCAGTACCAAAAAGCGTGAAATTCAAGCAAGATTCGGCCTACGGAACGAACCGCACCGAAGTCACGTGCAGCAAATGCGGCTCGCATCTTGGCCACGTGTTTGACGACGGCCCTAACCCGACAGGCAAGCGCTACTGCATCAACTCGGTAGCCCTAGATTTTGCGGAAGTGAGGAAATGAAGACCGAGAAAGCAATCTTTGCCGCAGGGTGTTTCTGGGGCGTCGAAGGAAAATTTGCGAAGATAGGTGGCGTGGTTGCAACGCGCGTCGGCTATACCGGCGGGCACACCAAGAACCCTTCTTACGAAGACGTTTGCGGTAACACAACGGGTCACGCAGAGGCCGTAGAAGTGATTTTCGACCCCGAAAAGACGAGTTTTGAGACGCTTTTGGCCGCGTTCTTCTCGATACACGACCCAACAACGCCGAACCGTCAGGGCCCCGACATTGGCTCACAGTACCGCTCGGCAATATTCTACCTCAACGAAGAACAGCGCAAGGCAGTCGAACACGCGAAGAAGTTTCTCGAGGAATCCAATGCATTCAACAGCCCGATAATAACAGAAATAACTCCGGCTAAAGAGTTCTTTGAGGCCGAAAGCTACCACCAGAAATACTACCTACGGCATCCCGGCGTATGCCGTTAGCCGCCAAAGCATACAAGTATATGCCGCGCAGTGCATGATATTAGCGTGAACACTGTTTCCGATGCGGTTGCTAAGGACGGCAAGCGACTACAAGAGATTTTTTCCGTAGCCGAAGGAATCGTCAACGCGGGCGAACTAAACTATAAGGACTTTGCCACGCCCTCGATAAGGAAAGCAGTCTTCCTCCAACTCGAACTCTCAAAACCCGAAGCGACAGTGCTGTACGGCCGCGACAAAACCGAGGAATTCCGCAAGAAAGTCAAGCGCTTCCTTACCGACTTGAAGGACGGCAACCTCTCCGAGCAAGCCCAACGCGCATTCTCGAAAGAAGTCAAGAACGGCTTCCCGAAACTCACGGTCTAGCCCGGAAAACAACTATAAACCCGATACGCATAAAGCTTAGCATGACCACGAGAAGAACAGCGTCGCCTTCAGCCGAAGCAATAGCGCTCTCCCGCCAGCCCCGACACGGCAACACCCCGGTTTTTGCGCAACTCCTCGCAGCCGCTCACGGCGAAGAATGGCGGGCACACTCACTAGACCCCAAATGGTTCTCCCCAACCAAAGAGCACTACGCGCACGCCGAACGCGTCCTGCCGCGGCGCGTCGCAAGCCTCAGCCCGAGAGAACAAGAAATCATCCGCCTCTACGCCCACTACCACGACATCGGCGAAGTCGCGGACGCGATAAGCATAGACCGCGCGTCGGCGGCAAACCACTGGCGCAACGCGCTCACGAGCCTGCAAGCGATGCCGACTGGCGAGGAACACGAAGCCCGGCAAGCCGCGCTCACCGCAATAATCCGACCCTCAAACATGCTCCGGCAAATACTCCGCAAAACCGCCACGGCGGCGAAACGCAGGCAAAACCCTCCCGAAGGACTCGCCGACGCGGTACAAGAATTGCGCGCGGGCTTGGGACTGCTCGAACGCGACGCGGGCAAGGTGACCGTGCCCGGCCACGAAGCGCGCGTGGAACTCTTACCAAGGCATGCCGACTCCGTTGCCGATAGCCTCAAAACGCTCCGCGCCCAAGCACGCGAACTCCTCGAAAGAATAGTGCCGCACCGCGACGACTCCGAGTGGGATAAAGTGCACGGCATGCTCAAGCACCTAGCCAACGCCCACATACCAGACGGCCTCAAAAAGCTCGGGCGCAGATAAGAACTACTCGTACCGCAGCGCCTCAAAAACAACGGGCCGACGGCGCGCCGAACCCGAACAAGCCAAACGAAACAAATAAAGCCTGCGGGCAAGAAATCTGGTTGTAAACCCACCAGAACAAAGACGCGTCCTCGCTAGCATCAACGGACACATATCCCTGCAGCACGCCGAGTCGGACGGCAAACGCCACTACTACGACCCCGCGGGGTCGTTCGGCAGGCTCGAAGAAAAACTGCACGGGTCGATACCCGCACGAGGCGTCGCCCTCCTCAACAACCCGTTCTACGAAGAAGCGACTGGAAAGGAGCCCTGCAGGAAAGTCGTCTCCCGCAACGGCCGAATCATCGGCCTCCACGTGTTCACCGTGACCGCCGGGACCACGCCCGAGACGCTGGTGCAATCGTTCAAGACGCGCGACGGCAGGCCCACCGGCAGCGTCACGCACTACTACACCGGATACGAGACCGGACAAGAAGTCCTCGACGCGCTCAAGGCGCGGACCAAGAGCAAGTGGGGCAAACCCCAAAAAACCGGGCCCGCCACGCCCAACCGCGGAACCGGCAAAAGCAGAAAGACCGCGTGGACGCGGCAAGGCGTCCTCGAAATGATAAGGCAGGCGCGCATCGAGCTAGGGGAGGAAAACCTGCGCTCCACCTTAGTCACCGACCCGCGCAAGCGTGACAAAGAAAACCCTGACCGGGAAATCCAAACAATCGAACTGAGCCTGCGCAACGCCTTCGTCGCGGTCCACCGCAACAACCTCTTCCCAAGTTGGGAGGTGGCCGTCAACGAGCACTACCTCACCGACCCCGACAAGGCGCTGCGCGACAGGACGTATCAGAAGCACGTGCTCGGACGCGAATAAAGGGCTAGCGGCGAGAGTGAGGGTGGTAGCGCTCGCGGCGTTCCTCGGGCGCGCTCGGCTTGGCCACGGCGTGCTCCCGGTGCTTGGGGCCTTTGCCGCGGCGTGAGCGCAAATACAGGAAGGCGGTGGCCAACAAGACCAGCGCCGCCCCCGCAACGATGGCGTAATCCTGCCACGAGTACCCTCCGGCAACCAGCGGCGGCTCGTTGGACGCGATTTGCATCTGGCCCGGCTTGCGGGCCAGCAAATCGCGGCACGAATCCACGCTCAAGTCAACGTAAGACTTGGCTTTCTCGTAATTGCCTTTTTCAAGCTCGTCCTGCGCCAAGGTAAGGAACTCGCTTAATTCAAGGCACTCGGGGTTCTGTTTGAACAAGTCGCGAGCGAATTGCAGCGTTTCCGCAACGTTGACGCTAATTTGCCCGCCGCGTTCGACGAGGTCGACGAATATGCGCGTCGATTGGGTTATATTCGGGCTCCCGACGCGCGCAGTAACGGTCACGTTATATACTCCGAGCGGCGAATGCGTGCTTATGGAAAGATTGCTGATCCGGTGTTCACCAACAGGGATTATGTCATAGTAGGCCTTATCGAACTCTAACGTGATGTGTTCGGGCGAGTCGCTTGACGCGGTGAGCGAGACGTTGTGGAAATCTACGTCTTCCGCATTGGTCAGTACGATTGGCGCAAGGATGGTGTCGTTCGAGTACGTTGAAAGCTGTAGGGGCGGGCTGATGATTTCAACGCTCTTGAGAACCTGCTTTTCGACGGATACTTCGCGGTAGGCTCCACCACCGCCCGAATAGACTGTGTTGGTAATAACTTGGGGCGTTGGAGTGGGGGCGGGAGTGGGCGTAACCGTTACAACGACCGAAGACGAAGCTTCGGCCACAGTGTAGATACTGAAAGTCGTAGTGTTGAAGACTAAAGTCTGGTTGTTGGTAAAGACGGTAGCCGTGACGTTGGTCATCGTAGTATTGCTGCAACCAGAGTGATTGGAACATTTGAAGACGTGCAACGAAGACTCGTTGTCAAGCGAGCCGGCGATGGAGGAATAGTTGTAGACGATGAGCGCGTAAGAATAGTTCTCGAGCGAGGAGTTTAGCTCGAACTGGGCGACGCGGCGGTAGCCGGACGGCACCGAAACGTTGTATGCAGTGTTAAGCAGGTCGGAAAGATTCAAGGCTTGGCCGAAAGAGGTGTTAGACGAGAGGTTGAGGGACTTGAAGAGAACGCTCAGCGCCGAAGTATTGGCTTCCACGTCGACAGGGCCGGGCGGACGGACGTAAGTATAATTGGAAGCGGCGTTGAGCGGGTTGCCGCACGCGTCGCGCTCGGCCGCAAGGTTGAAACCGTTGACTGAAAAGTTCGCCATTATGAAGGCGGTATCGGCATAGAACCACGAAACGCCGGTAACGGACTGGTTCTCCAAGTCCGTCAAGTACGCGGTCAAGGTATAGTTGCCGGATTCGTTGGCGATGAAGGAATAGTTTCGCGAGAGGTTCAACCCGGACAGACTGGAAACGTAGGGTGTGAGGTTGTAATCGTAGCTGGAGGGCGCCGAGAGCGTTAGGTAATCGAGTTCACTGAGCGTGTCAACGTAATAGTTTAGTTGAATGGTGACATTCGAACCGTTGGTCGCATACGTGGCGTTGGGGCACAGCGACGAGACTATGGGCGACTGCGTCAGGCCTGCCGCGCGGCCGAGGCGCACGTCGATTGCATCAGTCACGTAAACCGATGGGTCTTCCATCGTCTGGTTATAGGCGTTGAACGCGATGTGAAGGACTTGGGGCGATGCGTACGACGGCGTCCAAGCGTAGTTCCAGTTCCCATCGTCAGACAACTGGTACTGAGTAGAGGAGATGGTTGCAGTAACGTTGTTTATCCACGCCTCGCCCTGTACTTCGGTGACGGTCAGATTGAATGCGGTGGCGTTGCGGACAACCGAATTGTTGGCTATGCCGGAGGATATCACGGCGAAGACGACGGTTGCGTTGTTTATGTCACTCCACTCACTGTAGGCGACGCCGTCGAAGGCCGCTACGCGCCAGTACTGCGCTTGCAGGGGCGTAGAGATGTTGATTGCACTACCGGGCTGGTTAAGGTTGATGAACCCGTTGGTAGAAACGAACGATAAGTTGAGCGAGACCACGCTGAAACCGCTGTCGTTACTCGACTGGACCAAATAGGTTATCGTATCGTTATCAATATCAGTAGCCGCAGTCCAGTTCAAGGTTGCGTTGTTGTAGACGATGATTGAATTGTTGGCGGGCGAGGCCAAGAGCGAACCGTTGGGCGCACCGAGGTTGCTTATCTTGAACACGGCGATTGACGTGGACGCGTTGTTGCCGCTCGAGTCGTTTGCCCAGAACCGGTAGCCGATGATTTCGTGGTCGGAGTAGTTCAGGCCGGGAATGGTATAGTTGTAGATGGAGTTGAAGCCCGTGTCGATAGTGTAATTGGCCCACGCGCCGGAGTGGTTTGTTTCAATCCATACCGCGCCGAGCCAGAGGTCGGTGGCGTTGGCGGCGAAGAGCAGCGAGTTGTTGCGGTAGGCGACGGACTCGTTCACCGAGGCGTTGTTGACAACCGGACTCGTGACGTCGTAAATCGTTATGTTGAGGGAGGAGTTCGACAACGAATAATTCTGCGTGGCGTTGTACCTCGCGATCAGCTGGTAGCTGGACAGGTTGCCCTGCAGCCAAATCAGGTAAACCTGCTGGCTGCTGCCGGCGGCTAGGGTGGAGCCGGTTTCGTTGTACAGCAGCTCGATGATGCCCTCGCTCACGTTCTTCGTCGCCGTGAAGTTCAGTATCAACGCCTCGGTGGAACGGTTGGCCGGGCTGTCGTTGACGTAGACCGAGGCGTTGACCGGCGCCTGCAGCGTGGTGAAGGTCACGTTGCCGGTGGCGTTCATCGCGCCCGCCGTGTCATTGGCGTACGCCTGCCACCAATGCAACCCGGAGGGCAGGGCGCCGAGGCGAACAAAGTACTTGCTCGCGTCGGACGGGTCCTGGAGCGGCGTCTGGTTGACGCCGTCGATGTCGAACAGGACGATGGCTACCGCAACGTCGTCGGTCCACGTCGCGTTGAACCAGTGCTGGAAGCCATCCTGGAACACGCCGGGTGTGAGGCTTGTGTTCGCCGTGTAGTTGGGCGCGTGCGTGAGGAACGTGACCTGCATCGAAGTGCCGGCGGCCGAGTAGTTCTCGGTCTGATTGTACCGCGCCGTGACCAGAACGCCGGAATTGTTCGACTGGTTCCATAAGAAACTCGTGCTGGCCCCAGTAGTGCTGGAGAGACGGATGTCGCTGCCCGTGTAATTCGTTATAAGCTCTATCACGCCTTCGCTCACGTTCTTCGTCGCGGTGAAGTTGAACACGTTGGGAATCAGCGTCTGCGTCGAGTTCGACGGCGAGCCGTTCGTGTAAACCGTCGCGTTCACCGGCGCGCGCGCAATCGTGAACGTCGTGTTGGCCGTGAGGTTGTAGTTGTCGAACGCATCGTTCGCGTGCTCGCGCCAGAAGTGGTCTCCGGCCGCGAGGCTGTCCAGCCGCAGGAAATACACGCTTCCGTCCTGCGTCGCCGAATAGTTGGTGCCGTCGAGTTCGACGAGAACCTGCGTGACGCCGATGTTGTCCGTCCACGAGGCGTTCAGCCAGACAACCGACTCCGGGTCGTATACCTCTGGTACGGCCGCCGCGACGTCGGAGTACTGCGACGCAATCACGTCCGGGAAGGACACGCGGAAGGACGCCGACGCGCCGGAGTAGTTCTGCGTGGCGTTGAGCCGCGCCGAGAAGTTCAGCACGGTGGCGTTCAGCTGCGACCAGACAAACACGATAGTCGGGCCGCCGGTGGAGTTCAGCGTCTCGTTCGAAGCGCTGCCGTTGTAGAGCAGCTCGTAGGTGACGCCGGACGCGGAGACGTTGAACGCTGCGGTAATGTTAGTTATGTTGGGCGCGTTGAACCGCTGGTCCGATGCGGTGGAATCGTTAGCCTTAAGCGTCACGCCCACCGGCGCCTGCGCTATCGAAAAAGTCATGTTGCCGGTAGCGTTAAAGTTGCCGGCCGTGTCGTTGGCGTACGAGACCCAGTAATGGTCTCCCGCAGCCATCGCGGCCCAAGAAAGGAAGCGTATTGAAGAATCAGAAGGGTCGGCCAGCGGCGTGTAGTTGGCCCCGTCAACCTCGAAAAGGACGGCGTCCAAGGATACGCCGTCCGCCCAAGACGTGTTTAGCCAGACTGTTGAGGGCGAGTCCGTATAAACCGCGGGATACGTGGTAGAATTATCCTGATAGTACGGCGCGGTTGCGTCAACGGTAAAGAATATTGGCCCCGCTACGCGCGTCGTTTCAACGGCGAACAATGCAGTAACATTGGTGCAGTTCACGCTCACCGAATGAAGCCCGTCAGCCAAACCCGACAAACTAGAAGAATTCAAAGAATTGTTTTCAACTGAACCAATCTCGGAATCCACCCCGTCAAGCGCGTACCCGCAAGTAACCGTAGTACCATTAAAGTACGACGGCGTGAAATTCAACGCGAGAGTCGTGCCGTAACTAGAATTCAACGGACTAGTCAAGTTAACGAACGGCCTGTTGTTCGAGTACGTCGAACCAACCGCGGCAGTGTCTGCAATGTTAGTGGCACCGGAAACGTTCACCATTATCGCGGACTGGTTGGAGTCAAACCACGCGCTAATACGCCCACCGCCACCGTTACCCGCCGGGCCCGAATCGCCGCCAGCGCCTCCGCTAACGTTTATTCCCCCGAGCCAATAAAGCGTTCCGGCTATCAGTGTGACGCCGCCGCCACTACCACCGCCACTACGATCGCTCAATGCATTCTGTCCGTTGGCAAGAATTGTCCCGTTTGATTCCAACCGACCAGTAGCGTTGAGGACGATTGCGCCGCCGCCACTACCCCCCGAGTTGGTCACGAAACCGCCGCCACTACCCATATCCGCACCACCGTGTGTGAGGTTTCCGTATGCGGGGCCGGCAGCACTACACCAACCCGCCGTACCTGCGCCGCCGTAGCTTCCTCCGCCGCCCGAAGTGGTGGAACAGTTGTTACCTCCACCGCGGCCTTCGCCCATCGTGGAAAGGTAACTTCCGCCGAGATATCCTGCGCCCACAGCGTTGATTACACTAGCATTCGAAAGCGTGATGTTGGTAGCGTTAACCTCAAACCGGCCCGTTCGGGTATAACCACCGTAGGTACTAGTGATATTAGTTGCCCAAGAATAACTCGAGTTGTCGTAAGGTGACACTAGAACCGTTGTTTGAATATTTAACGCAGTAAACTGATGACTTCCGTACATAGTACACGTATTACTGAGTGTACAAGCGCCGCCAGGAACGCAAGAAGCATAGTTCCGCAAGTAACAATCTCCACCGCCCGCAGCCGCTTGGTTTGCATACAACGTTCCCGCATTCCTAGTGGAAACGTTTACCGAACCGTATACCACCGGCCCAGTAGAAACGTTGAGCGTGATACGGCCACCAGAACCATTGCCACCCGGCCCGGAAGCGCCGCCTGCGCCACCGCTGACATTGATTCCCCCAAACCAATGCAGCACGCCCGCAACGAGCGTGACACCGCCACCACTACCACCACCACTGCGATCGCCTTGTGCAAACTGTCCGTTAGCAAGAATAGTGCCATTTGATTCAATCAAGTTAGTTGCATTAAGAATTACTGCACCACCACCACTACCGCCTGCGCCGGTGCTTCCGTAACCGCCCCCACTACCCATATCCGCACCACCGTGCGTAAGGTCACCGTAGGCTGGACCGCCTACCCCGCACCAACCATTCGAACCAGCGCCGCCATAACCGCCGCCACCACCAGAATTGCCGTTACAATAAGTGCCACCGCCACGCCCTTGGCCGTTTATGGACGAACTGTTTCCGCCAGGATACCCCGAACCATTTGCTCGAATCAAACCGCTGCTGGTCAAGGAAATGTTTGTCGCGTTAATGCCCAGCATACCCCTCAAAGTATAGCCCGAGGAAGGCGTGGTTGAATTAGTGGACCAACTGTAGCTGGAATTGTCGTAGAACTCGACTACGGCAGTAGCATCTAACAAGAGGGAGGTAAATTGGTGGCCACCGAACCACGTGCAAGTGTTACTAATAGTGCACTCGCCGCCGGGAACGCACGACGCATAGTTTCGGGAATAACAATCCCCTCCACCAACCGTGGGCTGATTAGAGTACAACGTGCCCGGATTACCGAAAGACGCGTTCAATGTACCGAAAACAACGGGGTTGCTTGACGCGTTGACTGTGACTCGTCCGCCAGCGCCATTACCACCCGGCCCCGAACTACCCCCCGAGCCACCGCTAACGTTTA
>MNVH01000035.1 GCA_001871595.1 Candidatus Micrarchaeota archaeon CG1_02_55_22
TCGCATTCAACCGCTTCACCGGCGAGATATACGCCCGTCGCTACAATCGCCCGGAGTACGCCCCCGAACCGCGAACCGGCACCGTATTGATAACCGATTGGAAGGCCGCCGCCCCGAAAGACAGCGCAACATCAGGCAGCCTCTTGACGCCCGCAGAATTTAGGAAACAGCGCGAAAGCCAGTTCGCCGCGTCGGTGCTTGGCGACGCGCAGTCCCACGCCCTCGCCGCGCAAGCCGCCTCCGACGTCACGCGCCTATACTACAGCTCCAGCCACCGTGGCATACTGGTCGACAAGCTCGCCGACAGCATCGCCGTCCTGCAGGACACCGGGCTGTCCAAGTACAAGACGCTGGCCACTGGCTTTGATACCCTGCTTACCTGCTTCGACGGCGGGATGACTGTGGAGGAATCCTGCAGCTACCCCTTCAAGTGCGTCGAACGGTACTCCGATACTCGCCCGCAAGACGCCGCAAACGACCTGCAGTTCACCACGATGAGCGCGGTTCCAGAATATACGAATCGCCCCGCCGCCGTCCGAACCGCCTGCAAGGACCCGGAAATAAAAGTGCTAATCGACCTCGCCGACAACGGCGTTTACTACACCGACTACGAGGTCGCCACCGCATACTACGCGGCGGCAAGATGGGAGGAAGGAAACGACTGGCAGGCCGCGTTCAACCTATTCTCGCGCCTTCACTCCCGTTTCTCATCATCAAGCGACTCGCGCGCACGCGGCCTGGCAACAGACGCGCTGCGCGAGTCCGACAGCATCCTCGCCACGCGCCTGAACAGCGGCTTCACCCAGCAATGCCTTCTCGGCGCGCTAGACTGCATCAAGGGCTTCGCCACCGTTGAAAACGTCGTTATAATGGGCGCCAATAGCCTAGTCAAGGAATCCGGCGGCGCCATCACGATAATCGCATCGAGCGCAGCACAAAGTATTTACTTCACGTACCAAGGCGCCAAGGGGCTCTCCTCAATATCCCACAGCAACTCCGTCGGCTACAAGGAGGCGTGCAACGCCGCCTGCAACGCCGGCGTCATCTCCATGCTCGGAACCCACGCCGTGACGAGCGTTTCCGAACTAAAGTCCGCAGTCCAACAGCTAAAAATAAAGCAAACTACCGTCCCGATGGAGAACGGCATGCGACTCGACATCACCGTCGAACGCGAGGCCCAAGCCGGCCGCGACCTGCAGGACGCGCTCAAGCGCGCCTCGAAGAAAAGCTGGTTCGACCGAATATTGTCCGGCAAGTTCATAGACGCCCGCAAGTCACGGCTGACCGCCGCGCTCACCGAAGCACGCAAGTTCTCTGACCTAATGCCCGCGCGTCTCGACTCATTCGACTTTAAGACCGCGAGCCTGTTCGGCAGAATAAAGGCAACCCTCGCCGCATCCGGCGACAAGTACTCCGCGTCGGTCCCGATAGAACGCGATTTCTTCGAGCTCCGCCTACAACTCGAACGCGAGCGTGCCCTTGCCGGTGAATATTCGCAGCGGCTCAAAGAATCCGGCACTGGCACGCCCGAGGAAAACGGTTACATCAATAGCCTGTACGCATACTCGGGCCAATTGGGTGACTCAATCGCCAGACTCGACACCGCTTACGCAGGGTGGCACTCGGCCGGCGTCCCCGGAGCGAGCCTTGAGCTCTCAAGCGTCAAGACCGCAGTCGCGGAACTCGACGAAGCAACAACCCAGCTGCAAGCGCTCAAGGCAAGGCTGGGCGACAAGCTCGCGGGCTATCAAGCGACCGACGCCGAAGCCGCCCGCCTGGCCGGGCAGGCAATCGGCCTTGAAGGCACAGTAGCCAGCGGCGAAGCGCCATACGACCAGTCCCACAAGGCCGCAGAACTCCGCGCGCAGAGCGAAAAACTCGCCGGCACACTTCCTGCAGACTACGCGGAATACAAGGCACTCGTCGCTTCCCTCAAAGACAAGTCGGCTTCGCTCAATCCAATGGCCGCAGCGCAAGTCGGCGTGCAACTCAACGCTTTCATCGTTAACCTTAATCCAAACGTCATCGGGATAATCCACCAGCTGGCCGTCCACAATTCCAATGCGGACCTCGCGGCGGCCCAACAGTTCCTGCAGGGAATAGACGCGATAAAAATAGTTTACGGCGGCGACCTCGCAGCACAACCCTCGGTAGCCGCAATGCTGGATGCAGCAAGAACCAAAGTCGCCGACGCTATAAGCGCCGCGCAAGCCGCCAAGAACGCGCCCTACACCAATCCCGCCACTCCCGCCAAGAACGTTCCCGTGCCTTCAACCACGGCCGAGTTCGTCTCGATGCGCGCGGCAACAAGCCAAATCTTCGGCGCCTTCGACGCAGGCCGCACGCTCGTCGAGTCAGGCGTGCCATCCGGCGTCACGCCCGACGTAAAGATATTCACCGCGACAGAGGGCTACACCACGGATACCGGGTTCGCAGTCCTGCCCGGTGAACGGTTCCTCGTCAAACCCCTTTACGCCGCCAGCGGGCGGGCCGCCACCCTGGACAGCTTTGTCAACGCCCGCGTATCACAGGTGGTGTTGGCCCGCCTCGGGTTCAACGTTCCAGAATCAACCTACGTCGTGCGCGACGGCACGCCCTACGAAGTCACGCGGTTCATCGAAGGCTCCAGCCAACTCTCGCGCGCAAACCTGCCCGAAGCAGACCCCGTGCGCGACGCGCGCCTCCTAATCGCATCAACTATACTAGGCAACTACGACGCGAGAGACGCAAACATCCTAGTCGCCGACGGTAAGCTCTACGTAATCGACCTTTCGGGCACGCTTTCCACGCGCGCCGCCGGAGGCGTACGCGACAACTTCCCGCCCGAACTAACCTTGGATGACGTCGCCCAAATGCCGCGCCCCCCGGACCGCAACGTGCTTTTCGACGGAGTGCGCGGCGACAAGGCCGCGCTCGCCATCGCTGCTCTGGAAATGGACGCGTCCATCCCGCAGGTTAATGGGTGGCTCGACGCAGACCCGGAGTTCGCGCGCCTGACGCACGACAGCTACTCGGCCGCCAACCTACTCCAAAGCCGCGCGTCTTCACTGCGCAAGGCGTTAGTCGCCGACTACGGCTTGGACAACCTCCGCGAAGTCGTGCGCGAAGCGCAATCCGCCACGGTAAGCCGCACCCTCGTCACCTCGACCGGTGGCTACAGCCCATTCCGCGGCAGCGAGTTCGAAGTGCTCGGCCGGAGCCTGCCCAAAGACGAAGCCCTTCAGGAACTGGCCGCCAAGGCCACTGCCGAGGCGCCATTGCTCGACGCCTACCAGCCTTTCTTCCAAGCCAGACGCTATATAGCTCCATTGCCCGGCGAGGACGCCGCGCTCGTCTCGCGCCTGCTCACCCAGCTCGGCGCAGACCCCGCAAAGCCATCCACCCTGGCCCTCGATGGCGCCGACCGCCCGTTGGCGGATTTCGCGCTCGCCGTGGACTACGGCCACTGGGCCGCGTTCGAGCCCCTTCTGCGCAACTTCGCCCAACGCCTCGGCGAACGCGGCGGAGTCACGGGCGCCGAGAGAGCATACTTGGAAAAGCTCGCCGAAGCCTCCTTCAGCCCCGAGGCTACAGGCACTGCAAAAACCGCGCCCCTGCATCCCGAGGTTGTCAGCGGTTTATTCCAGTCCGCACGCAATATCATGCCAAGACTGCAAGGCACCGTGGAGCTCTCCGAATTGCTCGCCGAAGACCTGCGTTCCGCAGGCGCAAAAGAAGTCAAGGTAGTGCACCTACCCCGCGACGGCGTGCTCTTCTACTTTTATCAGGTATACCAGGACGCCGCGGCCGGGCGGGATTCAAGCGGCACGCGCATGGCAATGCTGAGCGGTTCGATGCTCTCAAATATAGAGTACCAAGTCGAGCGGCCGTCAACTGGCGTCAGCGTCATGAAAACCCGGTTGGAAACGGACGCCGCG
>MNVH01000009.1 GCA_001871595.1 Candidatus Micrarchaeota archaeon CG1_02_55_22
AAGTACGGTCGCACCGCGCTCGTCAAGACGCTGTTCGTGCTCTCGCGTGAAGCCGACCTGCCTGGAATCAAGCAATACTCGTTCTTCCCGTACCGCTTCGGCCCGTTCTCCAACGTGGCCTTCGCAGACTTGCGGTACGCTGAAAACCACGGCTTGATGGACACCGGCGAGAACCTCACGCCCAACGGCGCGGCGGAAGCCGAAGCAATCAAGCCCACAGTAGCCGCGGCGGTTGCCCAGTGCGTCGAACGCTTCAAGAACAAGGAGACCCTCGTCGACTACGTCTACGCCACGTACCCTGATTACACGATAAAGAGCGAACTCAAGCCGCACGCGCAGCGCAAGCCGGCGCCCGCGATATTCACGATTGGCTACGAGGGCCGCGACATTGATGCGTTCCTTGACCAACTCGTTCAAAATGAAGTCACCGTGCTCGTCGACGTGCGCAACAACCCGTTCAGCATGAATTTTTCATTCATAAAGAGCAAGCTCGCCGGCTACCTCAAGCAGGCCGGCATAGGATACTTGCACGTTCCAGAACTGGGTGTCGAGAGCGCCAAACGCAAGAACCTTGAATCCCCTGAGGACTACGCGCGCGTGTTCAGCGAGTACGAGTCGATAACGCTTCCAGCCAACCGGGCCGCGCTGGACAAGATAGTCGCCTTGGGCGGCAAGGAACGCATAGCGCTCATGTGCTTCGAGCACGACGCCTGCAACTGCCACCGCGGCGTTATCGCCAAGGCACTGCGCGAACGCGACCTGGAAGTGAGCGACCTGTGAAGGAAACCGTAACCGTCCTGGCCCGCACTATTCCCGAAGAAAGCCACAAATACGGCTGGCGCGTCTGCGTCGGCGGGATAACAGAGGCAAACGAGTGGCGCCGGCTCTACACGTTCCCGCTGTCAAAAATAAGCTTCCGCAAGCGTGACAAGATTGAAGTAGAGTGCGAGAGGAACCCGCAGGACTCGCGCCCGGAGAGCCGCAAAGTCTCAAGCACGAAAACAGTCGGAACGGCGGAAGACGAGGAAGTGGCTGCTAGGCTCACGCCGCTGGTTACCAGCATCGCCCGGCTGGAAGCGAATGGCTTAACGCTAGGCGTAGTCAAACCGGAGCTGCTTGACATCCGCATTAAGGTCAACTCTACAAAGCTAATGGATGAGCAAACCTATCTCAACGCCTTGTCCGAGAATGGCATGGCTGCCCGCGAGAAAGTCAAACTGCCAGTTGAAGTCAGCTACGTCTTCCGCTGCAGCAGCGATGGCAGCTGCAAGTGCGCCAAGAAACCGCACGACATTACGGTAATCGACTGGGAAGTCAACGAGCTCGCGCGCCACGTCATCAAGAACACGCCGGAAAAGGACGTGGCTGCAAAAATGCGGTACAAGCTCCTCGACTGGCTCAAGACGCGCGACGTCTACTTCGTCATGGGAACCCACTTCCAATACGGAACGTGGCTGATAGGCGGATTCTTCTACCCGCCCAAGCCCGACGCCGCACAGCAAAAACTGGAGCAGTAACCGGAATAGCTCCAAGTACTACTTCAACGATGCGAGCGCTGAAGGCGAGGGCTTGCATTAGTTACGGAAGCCTTTCTGTAGAGGTAAATTGCTCTGCGGGTAATGCGAGGTCATGCAAGGGTTACGGGGCCGCGCGTGGAACCGAAGCCCATATATCCTTCATCCGCCTAATAATTGTGTAATGCCCCGTTAACGAAGGGAGTTTCGTTGGGGCGCCTTAACCCGGCTTCTTCCCGCGCCCATCCCCGGCGCTAACTCTTTTGTCGGCCAGCCAAAACTATATCTAGTCCCAAGCGTATTTCTGATTAATGCCGCCACGGGTTCCTGACGAGGAGATTCACCGGCAGGTGGGCGCGATACTGGCAGGAATACCTAAAACTAGACTTGGCGCGGGGACTACCTCGGAACGATGGAAGGACACGCGTATTGAACCCGGGCACCAGCGGAGCCGTAACGCGTTGTTCCTTATGGTAAGAAACCGAAAGGCCAACGATAAGGGCTATTTTGGTTGCGGCAGCTGGCGGAAGTACTTAACGAAGTTCCACGGCGTACTCGCTGAGCACTCTCGCGATACCGGACTGGTTTCGGAAGAAAGACTGCACCAAGAAATCAAGAATGCGTTGGAATCATTACCGCTTGGATTCTTCGAAGAAGAACTGTCTGCACGGAGATGGCAACAATCCCGACTAATTCTACCGGGCCAAAGTAGGAGCAGGAGCTCGTTACACCGGCTGGCAAACCGCAGGAACGTCAATGGCAAGTCATTCTTTGGCTTCGGCGAATGGAGCAAATACTTGGAAAACACTCACGCCACAACAATCGGCAGGATTCGCGAATTCGGTGCGGTTAAGGGCTTGAATTTGCCCAAGCCATTGGCTGCACACTCCCCGGAAGAGCTCTTGGCTTTGGCCGCCAGGATTGCTGAAGAACATTCCGAGCAGACGCCGGTTCGTAATGCAAGCAAAGTAAATATGAGTAAAACAGACGACAAGCAACCTAAAGGGAGGGCTTTCGGAAGAATCTATGCAGACAATCAACCGCTCATGGAAAGAATTGTTGGAAAATTTGTGGCCGAGTTTCCAGACCGGCAAGACGTTATTAGGGAAGCGGGACGCACGGGCCTGCTCCTTGCTGCGGAAGGGTTCAAGCCAGAGTACGGTTTGAAGTTTAGTACCTACGCGGTTCCAACGGTTGAAGGCACTATTAGAAACGCGTTAACTAGCAAGAAAAACCAGCCGAAAATAAGCTTGGATACTGATGTGCTCAGAGAAGGACTGCACGAGAAATTAGGAACGATAGACCCGCAGTTCCGCGAGACCGAGGCGAGGCTGGCCGCGCTCGAAGGCGTCAAGCGGCTGCTAGAATTGCACGAGGCGCGCGGTCTCTCAGCCAAACACGTAATGGCAATCCTGCTAGAGAGCCACGGGCTTGGGGCCAAGGCAATCGGCCACGCACTTGGCAGGTCTCGGCAGACTGCCACGAGTTACTTGAATGCAGCAAAGCGAGTGCTGCAAGAAACCGAGGGCCGCGCCAAAGGGCTCGATCTAGCCGCGGGGGACTAGGCCAGTATTTCTTTCAAGGGGAAGCGTTGTTTTGGTTTTGGCGTGTCGGCAGCGTAGCCGATTGGGCACAGCACGGTTGGTACGAGGTTTTTAGGCAGGTTTAGCGTTTTGGCGAAGCCGGCAGGGTCGAAGCCTTCCATCGGGCACGAGTCGAGGCCGAGCGATTTAGCGCCGTTGAGGCAGTTGCCGAGCGCGAGGTAGACTTGTCTTTGCGCCCACGCAAGCTTTTGCTCTTCGTTCAAACTAGTGGAGAAACCGGTAAGCATCTCCTTGAGCCCTTTGACGCTTTCGGCGGGCGCGCCCGATTCGGCCATTTGCTTGGTAAGCCCGTCAATCAGTCCGCCAACATCGGTGTCGGCGCAAAAAACGAGCAAGTGCGAGCACGACGAGATTTGCTTCTGGTCGTAGGCAAACGGAGAGAGCGCTTTTTTGGTCGCTTCGTCGCTGACAACGCGGATTTTCCACGGCTGCAGGTTGTAGGATGAGGGCGCGAGGCGCACGAGTTCCAGAAGTTCGTTGAACGTCTTTTCATCGACTTTGTGGCCGTCGAACTCTTTTGTTGCGTAACGCGATTCCACTATTTCTTTAAATTCCAAACAAACCACCCTAAAACAATATTGGTAATACAATATTGGGTGCTGCAGGCTTATCTGCGTTTCGCTTTGCGCATCCACCCAAGGTTTTTAAGGTAAGTGAGAGTTAGTAGTGCGGGGTTGGGTACACTATGCCTGATAAGGGTAACGGATTTACTAGAGCTTATTTCTGGGTCGAAGACAAGTACTATGATTTAGCCGAGAAAATTGAAGCCGCAGGGATTCCCGTCTACGAAAAATATATCCAAC
>MNVH01000038.1 GCA_001871595.1 Candidatus Micrarchaeota archaeon CG1_02_55_22
CGTTCGCATTAATCGCCGGCCTCGCCGTGCACGACAAGCAAGCGCACGACGAAAAATTCCTCGCATTCTTACCAATAATCGAGCGCGAAGCTTGGGACGACCGCAACTTCGTTAAAAAAGCGGTCAACTGGGCGTTACGCAACATCGGCAAACGCAACAAGGCGTTAAACAAGGCGGCGATTGCGTGCGCCAAACGCATCCAAAAACAGGGCACGCGTTCGGCGAAGTGGATTGCGGCCGACGCCTTGCGCGAACTGGAAAAGAAAGCGTTCTAGTTATTTGACGTGCTCGACGTTGCGCATTCCCTTGAACGCCGCGTCGCCAGTGAGGAACGTCAGGCCGTGCTTTCCGGCCAGCGAGTGGCCTAGGCAGTCAACGTAACTTAGGCGTTTGTCGCGGTTTTCGTACTTGAACTGCGCCGCCGCTTCCCAATCCGCTAGTGACGGCTGCAGGAATTCCGGTTTCAGGCGCATAACCATCGCGCGGTAGCTGCTTACTTGAGCGGCTCTCAGCGAGTAATAGTAAACCTCGGCGAGGTTCGCGATTGTAGTATAAACACGCTCTTTACGGAAGCGTTCGTAGGCCGGGTTGGCCTTCATCATCTCGACAATGGCGTAGCTGTCGAAGAAGTAATTGCTCATTCTTCGTTCAGCTCGTCCAGCACCTTTTGGGTGTCAAGCTTGGCTCCCTTGAACGCGCCCCACAGCGCTTCGGCCGTGCCATTCTTAGTGTGGCGGCTGACGTTGACCGCTATTTCCTCGTATGGCTTTAGTTTTAGGTGTTTTGGCAGGATGATGCCCAGCGAGTTGCCCCAAGGTTTCGTCTTAACGATTATAGTCTCCATCCGCATCACCTAGTTATACTTAGTTATACGGCGTTTATTAGCCTTGCGGGGGTGTGGCTTTCCGGTGGCCGCGAGAGCTGGAAGAGAGGGCGTTCTAGCGGCGCGGGCGCAGCGCATCTTGAATGCGTTGGGACGCGCGCTTCTTTGCGGCCAAGACTTCCCTCAAGCCGGCCCTTGCGTTCTCACGGCTTTCCTTCGGGCTCATCGAGTGCACTACCGCGGTTACCGCCCCGCCGTCGTCGTAGAATTCCAGCCCGTGCGTCCCGGCGAGCGTTCGCAAGGCCGGGCTCTTTTCCAGTAACGCGGCCCTTATCGCGGCCTCGTGGGCATTGAACGCATCCGACATGATTCCGTTGATGCGCGCCAAGAGCAGGTGGCCTGTGGGAGTCCGAGGGTTCCCCGTTAATTCCCCTGAAGGATACCTACTCCCCAGCGTGTGCAATAGCTCCGGCGACACGTGCCCGATGCCAAGCTCGCGAATCAGGTTATTGTCGTCTAATCCTCGTTTAAAACGATTCTTGTCGCTCAAGATCCTTATCGCAGGATAAACCCTGCCAACCGACTCGCCGGCTTTCACGCGGTGGATGAATTCGCCCCAGCCGTGGCTGCGCGCGCCAATCTCGGCCGCAGCGGCAGCGACTTCTAACCGCAACGGTTCACCGGGTTCGTGCGCTGCAACCGGCGCCGGTTCTTCAACCGGTTTCGCACGCCCAAAAAGGCCCCTGCGCTGCGCGGGCTTGGCGCTGGGTGCGGGACGTCTCGGGGCCGACGGTGGAACGATATCAAAGCGGGCGCCGTGAAGCTCTTGTCTCGCGCGCGCAAACAGTTCTTCGCGGGACTCTCCCGACGCGGGTAGTCTACTTGGCGTTCTAATGGGCACTAGGCATTACCTCAAATCTTGTTGATTGACCAGTGCTTATTCTTGAGGGAATAAAAATGTTTCCCCATCGCGGGCTTTCGTGCTCAAGCCGCCTCGGCTTCTGCCGTCTTCTGCAAACGTTTCTTCGTGACCTTTAACGCGAAGAATCGTTCGCTCTCTAAGCGGTTCAAATGGTCCTGGATGTGCTTTATCGTTTCCTTGAAGCGGGGCTGGATGTTGAACTCGAGCGCGTTGACTCGACGGTTCGTCTTCTCAATCTCTTTCAACAATTTCTTGAGCGCGGTCTCGGTTTCGGCGAGTTGCACCACTAGATTCAACGCGTCTTCGAAGGCTTGCACGGCGTCGTCGAACTGCGCGCTGCTGCCGTACACGCTGTAACCCCTATCCAACAACGTACGCTCGATTTTTACTGATTCGATTTCCGGGATTTGCACGCCCATAATGTTCTTCGTTCGCACGGTGACGTTGGGCGCGTTGCGCGAAGAAAGCGCGTTGGCTTCAACGAACAAATCGCCGTGAACGCTTCGCGCCAAGGCGAGTAGCTTGTGCGCCTCGACCACGCGTTCGTTGACTTGCTGGCGCAAGTTCTTCGCCTTCTTCACTTCGTTGAAGAAAGCGAGCACGAGCGCGTCACGCTTCTGCTTGAGGAGCTTGTGGCCTTTTTGAGCCATCACTAGGCGAGACTTGGTGTTCAGCAGCTCCATGCGCGTCGGTTTAACGTTGTCGTCAGCCATTCTTTTTTACCTTTAATGCTTTGAACGCCGCCGGCAGCGCCGAGCGCACCGATTGGCTTACTTCTTTGAGCTTCAACGCTTTTTTCCAAGGAATCCACAGAGCCTCGTTGAGCTCGCTTGCCTGCAAGCGAAGCTTGGGAGACTTGAGCCGACAAGCGTAGTCGAGGAAGACGAAGTGCCGCTCCTTGCCGTTGATTTTTTTCTTCAAGGCTTCTCCCACGCCGAAAAACACGGGCTTGGCGCGCACACCGACTTCCTCTAAGAGCTCGCGTTCGACTGCGCGCTGTAGCGTTTCGCCGTGCTCAACGTGGCCGCCGGGTATGACCCACTCGACGAACTTTGGCCCCTTGACCAGTAAGACTTCGTCGCGTTCGTTGAACGCGAAGACTCCGTTGACGACTTCCACGCTTTTCAAGCTTTTGCCTCCTTTCGGTGCTTGCGCCCGTACTTCTCGAGGTGTTCGGGCTTGACGCGCTTGAGCTCCGTTTCAGGCACGCTTGCGAGCAACTCCCAGCCCAAGTCGAGCGATTGCTCGATAGTGCGGTTCTCGTACTTGCCTTGCTGTACAAAGCGCGACTCGAACTCGTTGGCGAACGCAAGGAACTTCTTGTCCTTGTCCGAAAGCGCCTCTTCGCCGACGACTGCAACGAGGTTTCGCAAGTCGCGGCCTTCAGCGTACGAAGCGTACAACTGCGACGAGACGCCCGAGTGGTCTTCCCGCGTTCTGCCGTCCCCGATGCCCAAGTTCATCAAACGCGATAGCGAGGGGAGAACGTCGATTGGCGGGTAGATGTTCTTGCGGTGCAGCTCGCGCGAGAGAACGATTTGTCCCTCGGTGATGTATCCGGTCAAGTCGGGTATGGGGTGGGTGATGTCGTCGTCCGGCATAGAAAGAATGGGCAACTGCGTAACTGTTCCTTTCTTTCCGTGGATGCGTCCGGCGCGCTCGTAAATGTTCGCCAAGTCCGTATACATGTAACCCGGGTAACCACGGCGTCCGGGCACTTCCTGCCTCGCCGCGGCGACCTCGCGCAGAGAGTCCGCGTAGTTCGTCATGTCCGTTAGAATAACGAGTACCTGCATGTCCTTCTCATAGGCCAAATACTCCGCGGCGGTCAGCGCAAGGCGCGGGGTGACGAGCCGTTCGATTGAAGGGTCGTTGGCGAGATTCAAGAACAACACTGCGCGTTCAAGCGCGCCGGTCCTCTCAAAGTCTTGCATGAAGAACGATGCTTCCGCGTGAGTGATACCCATTGCGGCGAAGACGACGACGAAGTCCTCCTTGCCAGAGTGTTTGCCGCCCGTGCTTCCGCCGCCCACCACTGCTGCTTGGCGCGCAATCTGTACGGCGAGCTCGTTGTGAGGCAAACCACTGCCCGAAAAGATGGGGAGTTTTTGTCCGCGAACAAGCGTGTTAGTGACGTCAATTGTTGATATCCCTGTTTGGATGAAGTCGTGGGGCTCGGCGCGCGCCACCGGGTTAATAGCGCTACCGTTGACGTCAAGCTTGTCCTCGGCGATAATCGCAGTACCCTTGTCTATGGGGTCTCCAGCGCCGTTGAACACGCGTCCGAGCATGTCTTCACTCACCGGCAGTTTCAGCGTCTCGCCGGTGAAGCGCACGCTCGTCTTCTTAGTGTCAAGGCCGCTCGTGTCGCCGAACACTTGTATTGCGGCGAGGCCGCGGCTCGACTCGAGGACTTGGCCTTTCTTCTTCTCGCCGCTGGGCATCACGATCTCGACGAGCTCGTTGTAGGCCGCGTTTGGCACGTCTTCAACAAAGACTATTGGGCCGAATATTTCGCGGACGGTCTGGAATTCCTTCATCATTTTATTGGTTCAACCCCGTAAAGTGTTATTTCGCCATGTGGCGGTCGATGCCCTCGCGGATCGCCTTGGCCTTCTTCGCCATCTCTTCAGGCGGCACGCGCTTCATCTTCGCAATCTCGTCGATTTCCTTGGCTTCAAGAATCTTTGAGAGCGGAACGTCGAGCGATAACGCGTCAGCCGCCTTGTAGTAGAAATGCATTATTGTCTTGAGCATCTCGTACTGTTTCTTCGGCGGAGTGAACGCGTCGGCTTCGTCGTAACTGTTCTGCTGCAGGAAGTCCTCACGAATCATCTTCGTCGCCTCGAGCACCAGACGCTCCTTGTCGGGCAAAGCGTCGGGCCCGATTAATTGGACGATGTTCTGCAACTCGGCTTCTTTCTGCAGCAAGACCATTGCACGGCCGCGCAGGTCGAGAAAATCTTCAGCAACGTTCTTGCCGTACCATTCCTTGAGCTCGTTCAAGTACAACGAGTAGCTTCGCAGCCAGTTGATTGCAGGATAATGCCTTCTCCGCGCAAGGTTGGCGTCAAGCGCCCAGAACACCTTGGTAACGCGCAGCGTGGCTTGCGAAACGGGTTCGGACAAGTCCCCGCCGGGTGGGGAGACGGCGCCGATGACGCTGATCGAGCCGTCCTTCTTGTCGCTCCCAAGGCAATTCACTCGCCCACTCCGTTCATAGAACTCGGCGAGCTTCTTGCCCAAATAAGCGGGGTAGCCTTCTTCTCCAGGCATTTCTTCCATGCGTCCGGAGATTTCGCGCATTGCCTCTGCCCACCTGCTTGTCGAGTCGGCCATTAGTGCGACGTCGTAACCCATATCACGATAGTACTCGGCAATCGTGATTCCAGTATAGATGCTTGCCTCGCGAGCGGCGACGGGCATGTTTGAAGTGTTGGCGATCATAACCGTCCTATTCATCAGCGGTAATCCCGTGCGGGGGTCTTTCAGCTTTGGGAATTCTTGGAGAACTTCAGAGAGCTCATTTCCTCTTTCCCCGCAGCCTATGTAAATTATTATGTCCGCGTCGGCATATTTTGCCAAGTCCGTTTGAGTTACAGTTTTCCCGCTCCCAAAAGGTCCCGGGATTGCCGCGGTGCCGCCCTTGGCGATTGGGAAGAAAGAGTCAACGATGCGTTTGCCCGTGACGAGCGGGGGTTCGAAGTGCTTCTTGTCCTTGTACTGCCGCGGCGAGCGCACTGGCCACTTTTGCATCATTTGAACTTTTTTTCCGCCTATTACCGCAATGTCTTCCGTAACGGTAAATTTGCCTTTCTTTATCTCGGTGATTTTGCCTTTCACGCCAACCGGAACGAGGATTCTGTGTATTATGTCGTACTCTTTTACTTCGCCGAGCACGTCGCCGGGCTCAACAGTGTCGCCCTTCTTTACCGTTGGGTTGAAGTCCCACTCCTTCTTGCGGTCGAGCGAGGGTACGGAGATTCCGCGTGCGATGAAATTTCCAGACTTCTCCTTGATTTTGTCGAGGGGGCGTTGGATTCCGTCGAAGACCCCGCCGAGCAATCCTGGCCCTAGTTCAACGCTCAACGCGGAACCAGTGCCGACGACTTTCTCGCCGGGCCTTAAACCAGAGGTTTCCTCATAGACTTGAATCGAGGCGCGGCTCTGCTTGAGCGCGATAATTTCGCCTGTTAGCTCCATGTCGCCGACTTTTACCAGCTCATTGATTTGGCTTCCGCGCATTTCTTCGGCTTGGATGACCGGACCAGAAATTTTTGAGAGTACGCCCATTATGCATCACCGCTATTTTAATTCAATGCCAATCGCGCGCTTGACGAGCTCTTGAATCGAGCCCTCGCCTTGCGCGGCGGCCTTCTTTGAGGGGACCGTGATGATAACAGGCTTGGCCGAATCAGCCAAGAGCTTTTTCGTCTTGTAGCCTAAGCCCGCCATCGTCTCCTCGTCTATTATTATGATGCCGATGTCGTGCCTTTCCATCAGCCCTGTAATTGCAGCGTCCGCGTCGCCGTCGGCAACGATGCGTTCGGCCACCCCGGCCAGCGAGAACCCGGTAACCGTATCCTCGCTTCCAACAACCGCAATCCTGTCGTTCGCTTCCATTTCTTAGAGCCTCGCCAAAACTTTTTGCCGTATGTCCTGCTTGACGTCGAACATCGTCGCGTAAGCAATCTTGCGCAGCGCGTGGACCTCTTCCTGCTTTAGGTAAGCGTAGCCAAGCAGCGCGCCCGGGCTCAGAATGCTTCGCGCCAGCGTTTTACGCGCCGTAGCAACGAGCTCGCGTTCAAGCTCTTCCTCGATGTCCGCCAATTGTCCACGTTCCTTGAACGCTTTCACTGCCTCGTCGCTCACGCGGGCGTGCAACCGGTTGCGCAGCAAGGCGATTACCCCGTCCGCGTCGGCCTCAATCATTTTCTTTATTATATTCAAGTTTCCCGCATCGACAACGTATTCGTTGAGCCTTTCCTTTGCAACGTTCGTCTTTTTGAGGCGGAGAATGGTCATGGCATTAAGGAAATCTATCCTGCGCGTGAGAAAAGAGCGTACGAGAGGGTCTTTCTCTTCGCGGCTCGCCCTGCCCAACAGCTCGTTATAGTAAGCATCCAAGGCCGCTTGAAGCAGCCTGAAGTCGCCTGACACCTCATACTCGGGGAGGGCTTTAGCGAGCGCGTTTGCGTACTCCGAATCCTTTAGGAACTTCACTAGAGCGTCCAAGCCCGGTTGGATAATCGCTTTTGCCAAGAACTTTTCGCTTTCATCGCTGGCCGGCAGCAAGTCGCTCACGGTAACGGGCTTGTCCAACGCTTTTAGCGCGATGATTTTCTTCAAGTTGTTTATCTCCCACTGCTTGAGCAGCTTGCTCAGCAAGGGCTTTGCCTTGTCAGGCGAGATTTCAAGGAGTTTCCGCATCGTCCACGCCAAGTTGTCGTCGAGAGCTTTTTTGAATAATTCAAAGCCCTCGTACTTGGTTGAACAGTATACGAACGACCTTTTATACGGGCTCTCTTCGAGCAGTTCGATGACCTCGGTCAAGGACTTCACGTCGACGATGTCGCGCATGCGGTCCTTGTCGAAGAGCTTGCTGTGCATAGCCTTTACGCGTGCGTTAGCATAAGCGTAGGCTAGGTCCATCTATTTTCCTCCGAACAATAACTCGTGCGCCTCCTGCTTGAGCGCGTCGCGCCTCTCCTCGATGAGCGACTCGAAAGTGTTGTCGATGCGGATGCGGCCGTCCGTTGACTCTGCCAATAGCCCGCCCGCAGTCTCGATTGGTTCGCCCAACTTGCCGAATTTCTTCGCCAACGCGGCGTCGCGCTTGGCGCAGCGAATCTTGGCGCCGGGCATTTCTGTGAGCGCCTGCTTGGCAAGCAAACCGAATGCTTTAGCGTATTCCGTTTTGTGAGTCGAGTGCATCTTGCCCAATCGAGCCAAGAGCCCGCTAAGGGTTCGCTCTATCACTGCCTCTTCAGCTTCGGCCACGATGCGTCGCGCGCGAAGGTTTGCCGAAGAAATCTTCCTTGCCTCATCCTTCTTTGCGGCCTCAGCTTCCACCCGGGCTTTCACTACGAGCTCTTCGGCTTGTTGTTTGGCCTCTTCGATTATGCGGCTTGCTTCGGCCTTGCCGTCTGCTAGCACGGCCGTTTCGTCCTTTTCAGCCTGGTCCTCAATGGCCTTCCTAAGTTCTTCTAATCCCATGCGAGTATGCCTCCCAAAGGTTTATTTTGCTCCTGCGCCGCCGAGGCTCGAGATTATAAGGAACGCCACGACGAAGCCGAGGATGACCATCGTTTCAGGGAGCGCCAAGTAAAGGAGCACCTGTCCTTCCTTGCCGTCCTTTTCAGCCATCATTCCCATTGCTGCTGCGCCAATCGTCGACTGCGCCCACGCGGTTGCGAGTGCGCCTGCTGCTAGAGCGCCTGCCGCACCCAATGCAACGCCTGCTGTCGAAATGTCTACCATTCCTACTTCACCCCTAATTTCATTTTTCTTTATTCTAGATTATTTTTCCCTCAACGGGACGAACGGGATTCCACCACCGTGGTAGAACTTTGAGAAGAACTCTACGTAATGCAACCTGAGCGATTGAATTCCGGCCTCGAAGAGCCCCAAGCCCAACGCAACCGCGTGACCCAAGATAAGCACGACACCAAAGAATATCGCTGGTAGGATTCCGATTGCCACGCCCGTAAGATCGCCTGCGGTTGCAGAGGTAATAATCGATTCAAGCGAGCTTTTAAACGGAATCTGGTTGACGATTTGCGCGAGAATCACTCCACTGAGGCCGAGCGCCATGATACGCAAATAGGACAAGAGGTTGGACAAGAGTCCGGGAATCTCGACCACTGCCGGAACGCCCTCGAATTTGTACAACGCGACAACGCTGGCGATAACGAGCGCGATTATAATCGCGGGGGAGTTGAATATGTAGGGTGCGAACAAGTTTATTCCCGCCAAGAGGAACGCGGCTTCGAGCACAATCCAGCTCATCTTTGCGTAAGCGTGGCTCTTGTGGCCGTGCCTCCAATTAGTGTAAGCGCCAACAGCCAGACCGAAGCCCAGATGGATTACGCCAACGAGCAGCGCGGCAACCATTAGAATCGGCACGCCGTGGCCGGTGCGGTGGATGATTGCGTGCAACTCGTACCCGAAGATGTCTTCAACGCCCATGAACTCGCCGAAAACAAAGCCCCACACCGTTGTGAAGAAGCCGGATAGCAGCATCATTCCTGCCAAGTGGCGCCAGAACCCCTTCTGCGCCTTGAGGTAAAGGAACGAGGCAAGCGCCATAGTAAGCAGCCCGTAACCTATATCCCCAAAGATCATTCCGAAGATTATTGGGAAAGTAATCGAGATGAAGAGCGTGGGGTCGTACTCTGCCTGATTCGGGAGCGAAAAGAAGCGCACCATGAACTCGAAACGCCGCACGAGGGGAGGGTTCTTCAGCACGGTTGGCGCATTCTTCTTCGTGGCGTGTGCCTCGACCGTCGCCTTGTTCTTCGTCACCTCAAGGATTTTGCGTTCGAGTTCCTTGAACTTTCTTGACGTAACCCAGCCCTCGATGATTTCGAGAGCCTGCGTGCGGCCGAAACGGTTCGGCAACTCTGCCTTTTTGCCATATTCTTCAAGCTGGCACCGTAGCCGCGCAATGCGCGAGGCGTTCTTCACCGAGTACGCCGCCTGCCGTCCCGCGAGCTTGGCCGCATCGCGCTCAACCCGTTCCAACTCGCCCGTCGAGCCCGCCAACGCACTTGCGAACGACTCGCGCTCGGTAAGCGTGGGAATGGCGAGCTCTACCGCGTGCTTAGCCGTTTTCTCCAAGAGCAATGCCTTTTTCGCTGTGCCCACCGCGACGAGTGCGTACTCGGGTCGGTCGCTAGTGACGAAAAGCGTTTTTATCGGCAGCTTGGCAAGGTCTTTCTCGAACTCCTTGCGGTTGGATTTGAGCTCGAAGTAATGTAAAGACAATGTTTTAGCCTGCGAAAACGTTGTCGGGCGGACGGAGAGGTTCTCGAACGGCTTGAGCTCAGCGATGCGCGCCTTGAGCTGTGCCATCAGCGCTCGATATTCCGCTAGTTGTGCTTCGTTGCGTTTGAGTTCCTCGATTTCTTCACGAACCTTCTTTGATTCAGTGACGAGCCTTTCTCTCGGCTCGAGGTTTCCAGCTTCAGGAGTCAGGCGTATTCCGAGCGCCTTTTCGGTAGCGCGCAGGAAAATGAGTTCTTCGCTGATTTCCCTGAACTCTTGCAGGGGCGTTCCCGGCGTGCCTTGCCGGCTCCGCGTTAAGTGAATGGTACCAAAATCGTAGAGCGCGTCAACCACGCGGGCAGTGTCGGCTTGCATGCATATCACTCGCGCCTTCGTCATCGGTTCGAGTTTGAGCACCATGTTACCGCGCATCACTTGATTGGTCTAATAAGCCTTCTTGCGCTTGGTTGCAAAGAATTCAGCGTAAATCTTAGTTGCCGCTCGTTCTACCTTTATCTTGGAGCTGGATTCAATGTCTTTGGCATCGGCCTTCGCCTTGTCAACTATCTTAGTGCACTCGGCCTGCGTCTTTTCCTCGGCCTTGCGCAACAATTCGGCCCGTTCAGCCGCGGCCTTCTTGTGGCCTTCTTCAACCAAAAGCACTGCTTTCTCTCGCGCATCGGCGACAATATCCGCTGCCTTGCCGCGCGCCTTTTCAGCGCGTTGCGCCGCCGCCGCTTCGGCCGACGCCATGTCCGCCACGCTCTTGGAAAATTCTTGCGTTTCGTCTTCCTGCTTGTGAGAGTCCATTAATTACACACTTTCAACGTATAAAGCGAAAGAAAGCCGTTAGCTCTCTTTTCCCCTTACTCCCGTTATTGCCCCAAACTAATATTTATTGGCTTCGGGCAAAACACGCGAAAAAAAGCCCCGGAATGGCACAATCCAGCCCGCAAACTCGGGGCCTCAACAACCCAAAACACCCTTTCCGCGCCCGTCTTTACCGCGTTTCATTGAGCGAAGAATTAAAGGTTTTCCCCCCAAAACGCTTTGCAATGAACCATTCCGGAGTTGATGTTAACATGCACGAAGTACACAACCTGGCAGGAAATAGTACGATTGCCTCTACGAGCAAGGCCCTGCGGGTCTACGTCGTCCACCACTCGCGCGCCGGAATAGCAAGCGGCTGTGGCGCACTCGGCCACCTCAACCCCCTTGAAGCAGAACACGCCCTGCACGGACTCGCCGCTGGCCTTGAAGCGCATGGACTAGACGCAGAAAATTTCTTCGGCATGCCACTCGAACGCGCAACCAACCTAGTCCAATCTATGCAACTACCAAACGACGCCGGACTGCGCGCCAAACAATTGCTCAACGAGCACCCCGAAGGCTCGCCCGCTGTCTTTGTAACTTACGGCCACGAGGATGGCTCAGTACGCGTCGTCGGCGTCAAAGGCATCGCCCACTACCGGCCCGGCGCGGGATACGTCGTCTCGCAATGCAGTGACGCCCGCGTGCCAACAGAGGCGAGCCAAGCAATAGCTGAAGAAGGTATCGCCGCGCTTGGACGGGGCGCGAGCCCACTCAACCTGCAATTCTCGCTCCCTCATCTCGTCGTACCCAACGCAGACACGCAAGCCCCAGCATCAATGGTAATCCACACGCCAAGCGAACACCCGCCGAAAAGAAATGGCAAGTCGTTCCACGTCACCGCCGTCAAAGACGAGCCCTCGCTGCACGAACTCGTCTCTGCTGCCTACGCGATAGCAAGCTTCGGTCCGCACGCTAAAGGCAGCACTGACACGCTCAAGACCATCCGCCTGCAAGGCCTAGGCTCGGCAGCGCAAGCCGCGTGGAAAGCCAAGCTCTACGGAATCAAGGGAGTACGCGTCGAGTGACGCGTTCGCAAAAAACCTTTTTAACCAGTTCCGGCTAACCTTTTCAGTAAAACGCCTAACCGCTTTCTTTTTTTCGAGTGGGCGAAACAACTTCAAGACGGAGTGTGGGATAATGTTACAGTTTGCAGCCGTGCTGGCCATAGTCGTCGGTATACTGACGCTTGGTTACGCTGGAGTCATCGTCTACTCGATAATGAAGCTCGACGCGGGCAACAAGAAAGCCGAGGAAGTCGCCTTGGCAATAAGGCAGGGCGCTGAAGCATACCTGAAGCGCCAGTACATGACGCTCGCACCCTTCGTCGTCGTCATCGCGCTCGCCATTGGCCTCGCGATAAATTGGACGATAGCATTGACTTTCGTAGCCGGCGTAATCGCCAGCGCGTTGGCAGGGTTCATCGGCATGAATGTGAGCGTTAGAGCCAACTCGCGCGCTGCCAAAGCCGCTGAAACCGGCTTGCAAGCAGCAATGAACGTTTCAGTGCGCGGTGGAGCAGTCACCGGCCTCGCCCTTGTAGGCCTCGGATTGCTCGGCGTGGGCGGATTATACTACTTGCTCGGTGACTTAGGCGCACTAATCGGATTCGGTTTCGGAGCCTCGTTGATATCGCTCTTCGCCCGAGTCGGAGGCGGAATCTTCACCAAGGCGGCCGACGTCGGCGCCGATTTGGTCGGGAAAATCGAGAAGGGCATTCCCGAGGACGACGCACGCAACCCCGCAGTCATCGCCGACAACGTGGGAGACAATGTTGGTGATTGCGCAGGAATGGCCGCAGACTTGTTCGAATCCTACGTGGTGACGATGATCGCCGCAATGCTTCTCGGCGCAGCAGCAGGACCGCAATTCGTTGCCCTCCCGCTGTTGTTCGGAGTAGTAGGCGCCGTGGCAACAGTCATCGGCCTCTCATTCATCAAACTCGGCAAGAGCGGCAACATCATGAACGCGCTCTACAAGGGCGTAATCGCCACGGCATTGCTCGCCCTCGTCGGCTTCTTTGCCGTAACCTACGGGCCCGGCTGGCAAACAGTCTTCGTCCCAGCAGTCATCGGAATCGCCGTGACGCTCCTCATGTTCCGCATCACCGAGTACTACACTGCCAAAGAATATTCACCGGTAAAGGAAATAGCGGAGGCGTCAAAGACCGGCGCAGGAACCAACCTAATCGCCGGACTCGCAATCGGGCTGCAATCAACCGCCATGCCCGCCCTAGTAGTGGTCTCTGCAGTGTTCGCATCCTATTACTTTGCAGGAATGTATGGAATCGCCCTTGCAGCAGCCTCAATGCTTTCCCTCACCGGAATAGTCATCACCCTCGACGCCTACGGCCCGATAACAGACAACGCGGGCGGAATCGCCGAGATGAGTGGTGCGCCCGAAAAAGTTCGCAAGGTAACGGACGAACTCGACTCGGTAGGCAACACGACGAAAGCAACGACGAAAGGCTTTGCAATCGCCGGAGCCGCACTCGGCGCTCTGGCGCTCTTCGTTGCCTTCGTCCAAGAAAGCGCCGTGCTCCGTGCCACGCAAGTGGTCAACATCCTCGACCCCAACGTCACAATCGGCCTCTTCATCGGAGCCGCACTGCCCTTCTTGTTCGCAAGCTTCCTCATGAAGGCAGTCGGGCGCGCAGCATTCAAGATTGTCGAAGAAGTACGCCGCCAGTTCCGCGAAATCAAGGGAATCATGGCACGCAAGGCAAAACCCGACTACGCCAAGGCAGTCGACATCTGCACCGCCGCAGCGTTGGGTGAATTGCTCGTGCCCGGCCTCCTCGCCGTGGCCACTCCGCTCCTCGTCGGATTCCTCCTCGGTCCCGCGGCGCTCGCAGCGCTCCTCGCCGGAGCAATCGCAAGCGGATTCCTCTTGGCACTAATGATGTCCACCGGTGGAGCCGCGTGGGACAACGCCAAGAAATACGTCGAGGACGGCAACTACGGCGGTAAGGGCAGCGACGCCCACAAAGCCGCAATAGTGGGCGACACCGTCGGCGACCCGTTCAAGGACACGGCAGGACCAAGCCTCAACTCCCTAATCAAAGTGTTGAACACGGTCTCAATCGTCTTCGCTGCGGCGTTAGGCACGGGCCTCATCACGCTCGTCGTGGTAGGCGGCTAGAAAACAAGACGGGCCGAAAGGCCTCCTCTTTTCTTTTTTTTCCAGTATAAAACGTAGAGGGGTATATTCTGTCAATGAGCACCTCTTCGGAGCGGATTGACCTTTAAAGGGCTTATTCTTTTTATTCAAGGCCGCTAAGTCCGAAAGGCTAATCCAACAATTGAACGCGGGCGGGTGCGGCGGGGGGCTTTATTTGCCGGGCGTTGCTTCTATCGCGTTTCTTATCTCCGAGTACGCTTTCGTGCCGCAATGCCACCCGCCGGCGACCATCGCGTCGAGGATGCCCACTGCCTGCTTTTTGCCCAAGCGTTTGCGCCTCACTGCGTCGATTACCAGCGCGGTGGAGTGGATTGTCCTGACGTTTACGGCCCGCGCGTAAGCCACTGCAAGGTGGTCGTCAATCACGGCGACGGCGCCGCGTTCCCGCGCGAGGCAGACGACGCTTGCGTCGGCAACGCTTATGCCGGGAATGTTCGGAACCGCGGCCTTCGGTTCGATTTCCGAGAGCTTCTTGGAGGAGAACAACTGCCGCAAGGCGTGGGCCTCCGGCCTCCGCTCGTTGTCAAGCCCGAGTTCGGCGGCGACTTGCGGCGTGGTAACCAGCGTGAACCCCACGCCGAGGTAACGCCAGAATCCCGCGCGCGTCAGGTGTATGAGCGGCGTGGCGTCGAGAACGAGTTCCACGCGCTTCACTCCCCGGCAAGCAACGAAAGCTCCTCGTCAAGCTCGGCCTTGGAGAGCTTCACGTAATCCACCCGTTTCTCCTTGGCCAATTCGAGCATCTCCCAAATCGTCAGGCCCGCTAGACGCGCCGCCTCCCCTACTGAAGCCTTGCCGTCGCGCAGCTGCTTCAACGCGTTCTCCTTCCTCCATTCCGCCAGGCCGAGTTCGATGGCCTTGCGCGCGGCGGAAGACTTGTCCAGCCGCTCTCCCTCCATCAATTCCCGAAGCCGCTTCTCGGCCTCCTTGGGAAGCCTTGTCGCGACAGTGACGAACGCCATCCAAACACCCCGTTTACGAAACGATATAATCGTAAACGTCCTCGTATAAATAGGTTTCCCGGACGACTTTCGCCCCGGCCGAGCGCCCGCCGTTTGCACAACATCTTATTAAGTTCTTCAAACGATACGCCTAAAGAATAATTAGTGAATTCAATGCAAGGCTTCCCACACCAATTACCATTAGAAACCGTAGATTCCTACCGGCAAATCGCAGGCAGTCGGCAGCTCGGGCAACTCGAGCGCAGCGGGCAATTCGCGCCCGTCGAACGCTTCAACCTCTTCACCGAACGCGACCGGCTCAAACAGGCCATGCGTAAAAACAACTTTTCCAGTGAGAGCCAGCAGACCGTGTTCGCAGCATTCAATTTCGCCGCCCACCACCACTTGGAGAACTACCGTGAAAGCGGCGAACACATGATGACGCACCTCCTCGCGCTCGCCCACCGCCTCATCGAACGGCAAGGCGACGCACGACACGTCGCAGGCGCGTTGCTGCACGACGTAGTAGAGGAAGCCCACGCACCATTCGAAGAAATCGAGGGCCTGACCCGGGGCGCGGCAGAACGCAAGCACGAAGCGGTCCGCGAACGCCGCCTCGACGAAGTCTACGAGCACTTCGGCACCGACATCGGTTCCACCGTAGAAAACCTCACCCAGCTCCCTGGAGAAGACTTCGGCAGCTACGCCCACCGAATACTCTATTCGGGCGACTACCACGCAATAGCAATCAAGATTCAAGACGTGCTCCATAACATCGAGACAATACGCGGGTTGCGTGAAAGCAAGCGCGAATCAATGCTGGCCAACTACGCCAAGTTCTACGAAGTCGCGGCCAGGCTTGACACGCGGACCGCCGAACAAATCCGTTTGGCGCTCAAGACTGCTGGTTCGCCAATCGAGATACAGCACGTAGGCGGCCACGTTGCAATAGTTCCCTCGCGTTTAATGCCGGGCTGGCTCATCCACGTCCCCGTCGGCGAGCGACCCCTCGCAATAGTGCACGCACCCGTTACAAGGCCGCACCTAATAGAAGTTGGAATGCCTTTCGACGAAGCGAAAGGGTGGGACCGTGCGTACTGGCGCCCTCGCCTCAAAGCAATCGGCCTCGACAGCGAGGGTAAGGGTATAGTGGACGCGAGAAAGCCAGACGCACGTTACTGGCCAAGAAAGTTCGGCGACCGCGTGTACTATACCGTCGAACTCGCCGGCCGCGACCACGAATGGCTCGCCGGGCAAGTCGAACAACTCTACCGCGAAGCGCTCGGCGAATGAATCGCGCCGGTTTTTATTCCTTTGTGACCACAAACAATTCTAGTAACCAACTAGGGTTTGGGCTCGGAGTCGGCCGGTAAGACGCTCGCTCCGCAAGCGAGAGACAGCGGGTTCAATTCCCGCCGAGTCCACTCCAACCTTTTCCTCGTCGCGCTCGCCCCTAACAAAAGCCGTTGCTTTTGTGGGTGTCACAAACTCGCGGGTTTGTTACACGGCTCGGCTGCGGCCTGCGCCTCTCGCGCTCCTCGATGTCTGTTGGCGTTCGCCGCCATGCAGGTTGGCTGCTGCCAACCGCACCATGCTTGGCGCATGGACGATGCCTGCAAACCTTTTGGTTTGCTTGGGAAAGCTCTCTCGACCAAAACGTTTACGCTTCTCTTTGCTTCGGCCTTTTTCGTCATACCTTTATTTCGTCGAGAGGCATTGTAGTCACATCGACAGGAACGAATAAATACTTGTAGTCACCTAACGCGCGTATGCACGTTGAAGCCCGCAAGGCAGGGAAGAGCACCAAGTATTACTTGGCGCATTCCTACCGCAAGGGCCCGAAGGTTGTCAAGCTCAGGGTTTACCTCGGCGCCAATCTTTCTCCGGATGCGGTCGCTGGAAAGAGGCTCTTGGCTGAAGGCGAGCTGCGGCGTCGGTTTGAAGCCAGCGTTGCAATGAACGACCCGTTCGAGAAAATCCTTTCAAAAGAAGAGCTGGACGAGCTCAAGACGCTGGAAGCCAAGGGCGATATGGCGATAAGGCACTTGTCGGAGGAGGACTGGCGCAATTTCACTAAAGCTTTCGTCTACGACACGAACGCAATCGAAGGATCGACAATACTGCCCGGCGAAGTCGAAGGCATCTTCAAGCGGGGAGAATGGCCGGACAAGCCCAGGGAAGAGATATCCGAGACCTACGGCGTGGCGAAAGCCATTGAATACATCCGGGAGACCCGGGAACACGTTTCCATTCCATTGCTTCTCGAACTGCATCGCATAGTATTCCTGAACTCCAAGCCCTATGCGGGAAAATTCAGGGCGAAGGGCGTCGAGGTCATCGTCGCAGACGCCTACGGCAACGTCATACACCGAGGCGCTCCGTCAACTAACGTGCGCAAGCTCCTCAAACGCCTCGTTGACTGGTATGAAGAAAACAAGAAGCGCTATCCGCCCCTAGTACTCGCCGCCGTAGTCCACAACCAGTTCGAGAACATCCATCCATTCCAGGACGGCAACGGCCGCGTCGGACGCCTGCTCTTGAACAACGTCCTGCTCAAGCACAAGCTGCCGCCACTGAACATCGAACTGCGCAACCGCAAGGAATACTACGCCGCCCTGCAGGCGTACGAACACAAACACGACATCCGGCCGACGATAGAACTCATGCTCAAGGAATACCGCGCGCTCAGGAGACTCCTCAAAAGGTGACTACGCAAAGCGAAGTTGTAGTCACCCACACGCATCGAGTGCTCCAAATCGCCTTGGAGTCCTGACCAGTACTTAGAGAACTATTTATAGTCTGCTCTAAAGAGACATGCAACGAGGGCGGGTTAGGCGATTGATTAAACTAAATAGAAACAAGAATTTCGAAGCGATAGGAATAACAATTATTAACCGCCGAAAACACTAAGCCACTATGGGCGCATTAGACCAAGCAATTGATTCCGTGTCAAAGACTATCGACTCATTCTTCGAGAAATTTGAATCCGGAAGAAACTGTCTAGACTTAGCAAAGAAGACTAATAACCGCGCTGAATCTTTTTCTAGGAAAGACCCCGCATATCATTTCGTTCTCGCATACGCCCGCAAACATTGCATCGTTAGAATTGAGAATGATGAAGAACGTGAAAATGTAATAAAGATGCAAGTAAACCACTCCGCACAAAAGATAGCATTGTTACGAGGCCTGCTTGAAAAAGAGGCACGACCCATATTTAGAGCTATGGATGACAATGAGTTTAACGCGATATTAAACTTAGCAATAGTGGAAACAGAAGAAACAAAATTTAAAGAAAAGATGAACAAAATCGATTCTTCAAATAAAGATCTGAAAAAGATTTACGCAAATTTCTTGCAATATTATTCTGCTAACTCAATATGGCACATTCAACAACTAAGAGAATGGCTCAAATCAAGAGGAATTAAAAAAGGAAAAGATGACGATATAGACACAAAAATCCGGGAAGAACTTGCAGAGGCGATTCACGATATAGAGATACAAGAATTCAAAGACAAGCTAGGAAAAGAAGCAATTGATATCGATGCGCTTAATGGCCATGAATTCGAAGACTACATCGCAAGTTTGCTAAAGGAACAAGGCTACGACATAATTAGCATAAACCGCGGCCACGACCACGGCGGAGACATAATAATTCAAAGATTTGGCAATAAGATCGCGGTTCAAACGAAAAGAATGAACAAACCCGTTGGAAATGCTGCGGTCAAAGATGCCATATCCGCCAGAATGCATTACTCTTGCGATGATGCCTGGGTAATAACAAACGCACAGTTTACTACCGAAGCTATTAAGCTAGCAAAATCTGGCAAAATAAGACTTATCTCCGGTTCCGAACTGAAAGAAATGGCGTAGCTCAGAGAAGCAGCATAGTCCACCGAACTATACAAAACCAGAAAAAGCTGTGCCTGACGTAAACGTAGTGCCTGAAAACTTCCATGGAATAATTGTTGTAGCCTTATCAAAAGCCATAGAAACGCACTCGGATATTGACGGCGTACCACTCAACGGCAAGTGTTCATCCATTGTCCTGGTTCCACTGGCGAAGTGTTCGTGTAGATACGTGTCAGTTGGGTTCTTATCAAAATCCAACCGATAATACGCCTCTGAATCTTTCCAGAAGTTAATTCCAAACTGCAGCCCGCCGGCGTATACGCGTTTCTGATTGTCCAGCGGCCCGGTAAAGTCTCTAATATCAGCCTGAACATTGTGCCCGTCGCCCAAGTCAAAACGCTTCTTGAAGGCAGATTCACCTCTAGCACCAGCAGCGTCAATTTCGGCGTAAATCCTGCTTTCACAATTCCATAAGTCACAGCCATACTTCTCGCCTAGGCGCACAATGACTGGATAAGCTCTTAACCACTCCGGAGCGCTGGTAAGACTCTAGCAAGAAGCTAGGTGCAGGGGGAGTAAGCCTAGACCCAGTCTAGGCGCAGTGGTTCTTGAGACCAAATGATGCTCCATGATTAGTTAAATCTCAAGGGCGGCTATCTTCGTTTGTATCCGAATAGCTTGTCGTAGTTCGGGTGGTCAATTACATAGAGGACGAATGCGACTATCTCGATTTTGTTTCCGTCCAGCGTGTAGAGCATGCGCCAGCGTCCCGATATTTCTACTCGGAATAGGTTGGAGACTTGCAAATTAGCTGGAATTAGCTTCTTGGGAATGTTGTCGCCGAACATGGGGTTGAGCTTGATTAATTCCACTTTCTGCTGAATTGACTTGAGCAACTGCATTTCTTCGGAGTTGACGATTCCTTTGACTCGTTACTCGCCAGCTAAACGGTTGAGCGCCTCAAACTCCGCCTTGGCCTGACCTTTGAGGATGACTCGCACAATTCGATTGTCGCTCATAGCTCCAGCCCGCCCGCCTTCAGTCGCTCCAGTTCCGCTGGGGCGCGGTAAATCCAGAGCACGCCCTTGGTGGTGATGAGAATCTTGCCGCTCTCCTGCAAGTAATCGAGAATCTGGATTAGCGTAGAGTGCATCACCTGCTTGGGAAGCCTGCGCTTGAGCTCTGCCACCTTGAGTACTTCGCCCGCGTCCTTGAGGCACTCTTCCACCATCAACACGGTAGCAAGACGAGGAGAATGCGCCAACTGGATCTGCCGAATACTATCCATAGCAAAATATGTGCCTTTCAGGTATATAAATATGCGGTTTAGCTATACTTTTACGCGCCCTACTTGGGCTAGGTCTAAGTGCAGGGGGAGTAACTCAAGGAACTTACTAGAGTTCTGAAGCTATTCTTTCCCCGAATACCATTTCTCGTACTGCGGGTGGCTTCCGACGAAGTGGATTAGCTTGACGCGTTCTGAATCGTCTTGAATGAATGCAATCCGATGGCCGCCGACTTCCTAAACGCGATAGCGCGAAGCGTGAAGACCGTACGCCTGCAACGGCTGCTTCATCTGCTCGAACTTCTTCATTATGCGCTGCTGCACCACGCGGTCAAAGTCTTTAAAGTGAGTGTCCCAGCCGGGCTTAAACTCGAGGCGGTAAGGTACGAGGTCCAAAGCCGTTCACCGGTACTTGGAAAGCGCAGCATCCTCACTAAGATACTTGGCACGATTCTTCTTCATTGCCCGCTCTTCCTCGGCGAGCTTGCGCGCGACTAGCTCCGCTTCAGGGTTCTCGACAAGCTTGAACTCCTTGTTCAAGGAGAATATCCCCATGCGCAAGGCGTCCGTCTTGGAGCGCGCGATGCCGTAATCAACTGCCTTCTGCAAAATCGCCTCAGGCAAGCCAACAAATTCAAGTGTAGTCCGCATGCAATCACCATGTAAATAGGCGTTATGCCGCTATAATAGCGTTTTGGTTGCACAAACAAGGCCAGGACTAGAAAAAGAAATAAGAGTCTGAAAGAGGTCCGGGGAGTAACTCTGGGAGCAAGCTGGCGTCCGGCCAAACAGTCAGCGCTGCAAGCCAGTCTTTCAGTAGCCGCCTTTACTAACTAGTATGGCGTTCCTGACCGTTTCAAGCTTGGAAGCAAAGTACGGCGGTATTCCGCAAGCATAACCGTTTCCTGCACCCTTTTTATTCCCCGCCCGTGTAATGGCTAGCGATTCGTTCAGCGTGGCATCTTTCGACGCGTGGGGAGTGACAGCAGTAATCGCCGCAGCAATAGCACTCGGCCTAGCTGCCTCGGCAGTCGGCATCCCGTACGCAGTAGGTTACGCGCTCGCCGGTGCAGCGCTCTACGGCAGCGGCATCGTCGGTTCCGACGTATTCTCCCTGTTGTTCCAGCTCGGCGCCGTGCTCGTCTTGTTCTACGTCGGCCTCGAAGCGAGCGTGACGCGCTTCAAGAAGTACGGCGCTCTCTCGGGCGTGCTCGCCGCAGCCCACGGTGCAATCGCCTTCGCGTTAGGCTTCCTTACCGCGTCGCTCTTCGGCTTTGGAATGCTTGAATCATTGGCAGTAGGCTTCATGCTCTCCTTCTCAAGCACGATAATCTCGACGCGGTTCATGCACGACCGAGCAATACTGCATTCGAGCGACGCGCAAACCGCTTACGGCATACTCATTGCCCAAGACTTCGTCGCAATCACCGTAATCGCGTTCTTTTCCGCGCTCTCCAACCGCCCGCCGTTCGAAGCGCTCCTAGCAGCGTTCGCATTAATACTCGCGTCTTCTTACGTCGTCACTAAAGCGGCCTTGCCTGCCTACGAGTTCCTCCACAACGTTGGCCAGCCAAGAAAAATGTTTCTTATCGCAATCGTTCTCGGCGGCGCTGCTGCGGTTGTTGCGTGGCTTTCCGGCGTCACGCCCTTAATAGGCGCGTTCTTCGTCGGCCTCGCCCTCTCCGAGACACCGTATGCACAAATCGTGCGGCGCGATGCAGGCTTCATGCGCGAGGCCTTTACCCTGCTATTCTTCGCCTCCGCCGGCGCGATGCTGGTAAACGGTTTCACCCCGTTCTCGCTCGCCCTCGTTGCCGCACTCGTAATCGCCAACATCGTGTTGTGGCTTGTTGCAACCTCGCTTGGTTTGCCGGCGCGCAACGCGCTCGCAACCGCAATACTAATCGCGCCACTCGGAGAACTGGCGCTGCTCGCCGCATTCTTCCTGCCTTCCGTACGTTCGCCGGAAATCTTTTCTTCAGCAGTAGCAGCATTCCTAGTTACCGCAGCCGCCCTGCCCTTCCTAGCAAAGCGAATAGACGCGCTCGCCAACGCCTTCACTTCGGGCTATCCAGAACGCGGCCGGGCCTTCATTAGGGGCGTAACGAGAAAAATCGTCTTGGACCAAAGCGTTGTCTCAAAAGCACTATTACAGCACCACGCTTCCTCCACCGCGCGCGCAACAACGCTGAATGCCTTTATAGTAGTTGTTCTAGCGTACCTCGCGGTGGTTGTCGAAGACGGTGCGCTGTCACTGGGTTTGGGTGGTTTGGCGTTTCCCGCGTTCCTTCTCTTGCTGGTATTGGCAATAATTCCCGCCTACAACGCGCTCTTAAACCTTAGGCGGCTGGCTAGTTCGGTGAGCGGACACTTACTGCACAACTCACTGCCCCACACGGCGTCGCGCCAACGCGCCCAAGAACATTCCACCAAACTATATTTCTCTGCAATCCTTTCCGCGCTCGGCCTCGTCGCGCTCACCGTCGCGCTACCTTACGGCGCGATTTATGCCGCGCCAGTAATCGTCTTCCTGCTATTCTCCCTAAGCCTCGCGGCAATCGCCTTCGACGCCTTGCTCGACCACTACGATGCCGGCGGGAGTACATTGCCGGGCGCGTCATTCCCGGTTGAAGGAAAGAGCGCTTTAGCTGCAATGATGGACCGAGAGCGCATCCGTGAGAAACTCGTCTCGGCCGTGCGTTCGCGCGACAAGCGCACCGCGAAATCGCTTTTCACGCAACTCTCACACAAGGAAGAGAAACTCTTAGCCGCAAAAGGAACGACCTCGCGCCGCAACCTCGCCAGCTACTTCCTCAAGCGCGCCCGTCGTTAGACGCATAACGCTTAAATACATTGCAATAATCGTTATTGTATGGAGCCAGGCCTTGACGCGATACAGTCCCAGTTAGACGACATAAAGAGCGCAATCTTCGTTCTCTCCGACCGTTTCTCCATTTTGCAGTCAAAGCTCGACTCAAGCATCACTGAATTGGATGTGGCAACCAAACGCCTATCTACAACGCCCCTTGTTTCAGCCCACGGAACACCTTTGCCGCCGCAATTCGGTGATGTTGCTAAAGACCGCATCGCGGCCATAAACGAGCTCGAACAACAACTCCTAGCGCAATCCAAGGCGACGAGCGAAATCCTTTCCCGCGTCTCGAAAGCCGAGGAGCAAGAGCTCTCCAACGAGGACGCCATACTTGCCAAGCTCTCCGAACTCTCAAAGAAGCTCGACTCTGCACCCTCCGTCCCTTCACACTCCGAAACAAGCGTTGCGTCCGGCCTGCCAACGCCGCCCACGCCCGAGACGGTATCCGTTGCCGCGGCCCTGCGGGCAATGGCGACAAAACTCGACGAGTACGTCAAAGAGCAACGGGCCTCGCGCGAGGAAATCAAGACCGCGCTCGACGCGTTGATGACTGCGGTTGCCGAAAGCAAGCCCAACCAGCCCGTTTCGCAGATTGCCGACGAAGACATTCTCAAGAAACCCATCTCCTCCGAAGTGGACGAGCCAGTTCCATCCCCTGATATTGAAGAGCCCACTGAAGAAAACGGGCGGCAGGCTGGCGACGGCGAGGAAATCTCTCTCGACGGGCGTCCGCCGGAGTAACGTGCCAATATGACTGAAGCCTTGCCGCTCACCACGATTGGCGTAGTGGTCCTGCTAGCATTCGGCATCGGCGTCATACTCAAGCGTTTGGGACAGAACTCGGTGCTCGGATACATCTTCGCCGGAATCCTGCTTGGGCCGCTCGGCTTCGCCTTCCTTGAACCAGGCTCCGGCCTCGCCTACGCCTTCGGGGAAATCGGTCTCTTCGTACTCCTGTTTTACTTGGGAATCGAGCTCTCCCTCAAGAAATTCCTTTCCACGGGCGCAACCGCAACCGTGCTCGCATTCGTCGACATGCTTGCCTTGACCGGCGGCGGGACGCTGCTCATGCTCGCCCTCGGTTACAGCACGCTCTTTTCCTTGACCGTAGGCATCATGCTCTTCTGCACCAGCACCGCGGTGGTCGCCAAGTTCATCTTCGACAAGAAGCTCAACGAGAACCCGGGCGCACTCCTCGCGCTCGCCATACTCATAATGCAGGACTTCCTCGCCTTGCTGCTGCTCATCTTCCTTTCCGGGGTGTCCGCGTCCGGAAGCGCGTGGTCCATCGGATTAAGCGCGGTCGTCTTCGTCGTCGCCGCCTTCACCGTAGTCCGCCAGCTCTCGGTGCGCGTCGAGGCGTGGCTCAAGAACAACGGCTTCGGCCACTCCGAAACCACGCTCTATGCACTAGGCATCGGCCTGTTTGCCGCCATGGTGGGCGGAATATTCGGCCTCTCCGCCGGCCTCGGCGCCTACTTCGCCGGCTTCGCGCTATCCGAGACGAGCGCGGGCAACCGCATCAAGACCGACCTCGGCTTCCTCCGCGAGTTCTTCCTGCTGTTCTTTTTCGTCGGCTTCGGCACCCTGCTGTTCTACAACCCCGCAACCGGACTTGCAGCATTGCCCGGCATTGACAGCCTCGCCATACTAGTCGGCCTCGTGGCGGTGCTCGTCGCCGTAATCTACTTGGCCAACTTCGCCGTTTTCGGGTTCATCGGGCGCAAAATGGGCTTGAGCAACGAGAACGCCTCGCTCGGCGCGCTCCTCCTGACGCCGATAGGCGAGTTCGCGGTCATCGTCGCAACCGCCGTGGCCGCCGTCCTGCCCGCCCAAGAATCACAGCTAATACTCTCCGTGGCCTTCCTACTCATACTCGCCTCGGTGCTCTCGTTCCAGCCCGCTTACTCATTGCGCGAACACCATGAGCGCTTCATGGCCCGCCTGCCATTCAAGCGCGCCGAAACCCAGAGCGAAATCGTGCCACACTCGCCCGACTCGCTGCGCAACGCGAAAGGCCTTGCATTAAACGTATTCATTATCGTCTGCCTCATCGCCGTAGCGTTCTTCATCTACGACCAAGGTCCCACATTCAACGTGCCCATACCGTACAGCCGTGTGGTAACCGCAGGCGTCGCCCTCATCCTCTTCTCAATCTATCCCGTCACGCGAGCCGCGAAATACTTCCGCCGCCTCGTCAACCAAAAGCAGTTCCGCGCAGCGGCAACAAGCCCGGCGCACAAACGCCGCAAACGCAAATGACGACGTTTTATTAACCCTTTTAGACATCAATTTGATAGTGATGACAACGAACAACCTCTGATTAGTGATGAGGTTGATAGCGTCTGATTTACGTTCCCAACGAGGTGGGTTGATTTGAACAAATTGTTTTTTGCGGCCTTGCTTGCAGGCGTGCTTCTGTTCGGGTGCATCGGTTCTGCAACGGATGCAAACACGACAAACGATTCAGGTGAACTAATGAACAAAATCAACGTAAGCGAGATAGACAAGAAAGTAGCTACCGGCAGCACCGTTAGAGTCGACTACGTCGGCACACTCGAGAACGGCACCGTGTTTGACACTTCAATCGAAGCCGAAGCCAAGAAAGCCGGATTGCCACAGCGGCCCGCCTATGAGCCGCTCGAGTTCAAGGTCGGCGCAGGACAAATGATTCCGGGCTTTGAAAAGGGCGTGATGGGAATGAAAGTCAACCAGACCAAGACGATAACCCTATTGCCGGAAGACGGCTACGGTGAGCCCTCTGACGAAATGGTGATAAGCGTCCCAAAAGTGACGCTCGAGGAATCAAACATCACTCTAGAAGTCGGCACGTCCGTATATACCTCGACTGGCGCGGCAGGCGTGATAAGGGAAGTCGGTGCGGAGAACGTGACGATAGACTTCAACCACCCCCTCGCCGGAAAGACACTCGTCTTCCGCGTCACAGTGCGCGACATCCAGTAAAAACAGAGGGGGCCGAAAACGGCCCAGATTCTTTTTTTTTCTAACCGTTTTTAGCGCATGCTTGCTTCGGTAAGCCTGCGTGTGTCCTCTTGAGCCTGTAGGACCGCATCGCGGAAATCAAGGCCCGTGCTTGCGTGGTCCTTGCCCGTGTACAGCTCTTGGCCCGCCCTGTTGCGCTCGACGAGGCCGCGCCTCACGCGTTTCTCTTCGTTGACAAGCAAGGGCTGCAGCCGGTACTGCCGGCCATTGAGTTCTAGTTCGATAATGCTGGTAGTGCCGGGAATGCCTTTGTGCGTTGTAATGTTGACTGCTCGGCAAGGCACGCCGTGATGGCGCAGCACCGCTAGTATTACCGTGTTCAAGTCGATGCAGCCGTACTGTTTGTCAGCATGCCCATCAACAAGAATCTGGTGCGCCGTGCGGATTCCGCACGTCGCCGCGCGAGCCAAGCAGAGCTTGCGGTATTTCTCTGCCGCACCTTCAATCAGCTCTCTTTCCGCCATTTCGTGGTCAAGCCTCTCGTTTACAAGCGGGTTGACTGAGCGCAGCTGGAACGTGTTCTTACGGTAGTAGAGCTCGCTACGCACGCCCCTGACGACCAGCCGTAAATCGCCTGCGTGCCGTATTCCTTTTGGTGCGACGCGTTCAGCGAAGACCTGCACAGCTTTCGTGCGACGGGTTTGCTGCGAGGCGGAATAGAATCGTTCAGGCATACGTTTGCAGTTTAGTATTGCGCGAATATTAACGGTTTCGTTCGAGATGGCGTTTTGAAAAAAAGAGAATTTGGGGCGCAAACGCGCCCCCTAAGAAAGTTCGTTCTATGCAGCCAGGTACGCATCGATTGCGCTCTTGAACACCGCGTATGGTTGGGCTCCGCTGATGAGCTTGCGCTCGCCATTGGGCCCAATCAAGAGGAATCCGGGCGTGCCCGTGATGCCGTTCGCAATGCCTTGCTGCAAGTCGGACTGAATCTGGTCGTCCGGCGTCGCATTGTTTGCGCACGTTTCAAGCGCGGCCTTGTCGATTCCTGCAATTGTTCCGACCCACTCGATTGCGTCGGCTTGCGTGAAGCTCACCGTGTTGCCAGATGGTTCGAGCGTATTTTGCTCGTCAAAAATCTTTTCGTGGGCCTCCCAGAACTTGCCTTGTTCTCCAGCACACATCGCCACGTACGCGGCTGGCCTTGCCGCCGGGTGAATCGAGTCGAGCGGGAAGTTCATCCACGCATGGTTGATCTTGCCGGTGTCAACGTAGTCCTGCTTGATGTTCTGGTACGCGTCGTTGTAGAAGCGCCTGCAGAACGGGCACTGGAAGTCGCTGAACTCGACGAGAGTAACTTTCGCGTCAACACTGCCCTGCAAGGGTGCAGCACTCAAGTCTAATTCTGCGGTCGGCGTCGCGGTTGCGCGCGGCGTCGCGGTAGCGAGGTTGCCTGACGGTGTTGCGGTTGCAACGGGTGCGGCAACAACTGCACCAGCGAGGCTGGTGCTAACAGTATTAGCAGAGCTAACTAGTGCAACGGAAACGATTATTGATGCGAGTACCACGGCCAATGCAAGGTACTGGAGTCCCTTCTGGATGTGTTCAGTCACTTAAAACCACCTTTACTTGTTGTGCTGAAATTTAGTAATGAATCAGCGCAATCTTTAGCTCGCGAGGTATTTATATTCCTTTTTGCGTGCTCAGGTGCCCGCCGGTTACTCTTTTAGGCGTAATGAAAACGTTTTTCTACCCCGGCGTCAATAGATTATAATCAAGTTTCAAAGAAGGCCTATTTTGGCAGCTCATTTTTCGGACTCGTTCACCGAATCCGGACCAAAGCAAGTTGATGGAGCTGTCCGGGGCTTTTTCTTGGAAAGGAGTTAGATGTAAGAATGGATTTCACAGAGTTTAGCCTATCGCCAGCCATAATGCGCGGCATAACGAAGCTCGGTTTCACCGAGGCAACCCCGATACAGGAACGTGTAATACCAATAGTCCTGCAAGGCGTCGACGTGATTGGCCAAGCAAAGACAGGCACGGGAAAGACCGCGGCGTTCGGCATCTCGACGCTCGAGTTGCTCGAAAAGTTCTTTCCGCAAAAGAAGGGTATTGTAGCACTAGTCCTAGTGCCGACGCGCGAACTCGCCGTGCAAGTAACGAACGAGATAAACGCCCTAGGAGAGTTCACCAACGACCGCGCAACCGCGGTCTACGGCGGCGTTGACATAGCAAGGCAATTCTCCGCGCTGCGCTCGGGCCACCGCATCGTCGTGGGAACGCCGGGACGCATCATCGACCATTTGCAACGCCGCACGATGTCGCTCTCGGATATCGAGCTCGTCGTAATCGACGAAGCCGACCGCATGCTTGACATGGGCTTCATCGACGACATGAAACTCATTCTCTCACACGTTCCTAAAGGCAAGCAAATCGCGCTATTCAGCGCAACCATGCCGCAAGAAGTCGTCGACCTCGCAAAACGCTTCATGGGCGCATTCGAGTTCGTGAAAGCATCCGGCGACGAGCTTTCAGTGGAGGGAATAACCCAAAAGTTCGTCACCGTTGAAGGCCGAAGCAAGCTCAACGCGCTCTACCACCTGCTCTCTCCGCGCCGCCCCTGCAGGGCAATAGTGTTCTGCCGGACCAAGCACGGCGCACAACGCCTCTCCGGCTTCCTCTACCAACTAGGTCTCGAGACGCTCTCGTTGCACGGCAACCTAACGCAAAACGCGCGTGACAAGGCCGTCACCGCATTCAAGGCAAGCAAGGACGTCGTGCTAGTTGCAACCGACCTCGCTGCACGCGGCATCCACGTAGACGACGTCAACGTCGTAATCAACTACGACTTGCCGGAAGACGAGAAAATGTACCTGCACCGCATCGGACGCACTGGCCGAATCGGAACCAAGGGCGAAGCGATAACCTTCGCTTCAAACCTTGAAGAGGCAAAAGCAATCAAAGGCTTCTCTCACCGAATCGGCTCGCAAATACTGCCCATCGAAGTTTCGATTGAAAAAGTGCCGTTCGTTCGCGACGCACCAGCTGCCCCGCGTGAAAACAGGGGCGGTGGCAGGGGCGGCGAAAGACGCGGCTTTACCCGCGGACCCCGTTCGGACGGACGCGGCCCGCGAGGCGGATCCCGCGGTGGCCCCGGTTCACGCGACGGTCCGCGAGGCGGATCCCGCAACGGCCCCGGCTTCAGCAGGGGCGGCCGCCGGCCCTCCCGGCCCGCCGTGTACTCGGAACGCCGTTCGTTCGGCTGAAACGAAAGTGTTTTAGAGCTGGCGGGCATCTTCTTTAACGCAATGCCTGCGCTCACCGACTCAGCAACAGTCACTCCGCGCCACAAGCGCGTGCTAGTCCTCGCTAGCCAAGGCGAAATCGTCAACGGTGCCCTGCACAACCGCTTCGAGCTATTGGCTAAACAACACGGAAAAGGCCACACGGCAATAGACTATTCGATAATAACCCCGTTCACCGACGCTGCGGCATCCTCGGGTGTAAGGGAGAACGAACTCGCCTCGGCCGCGGCAGGCGTACCCGTTTATTCCGGCGAGAGCGGCTACAAATTCTTCTTGACCAGTGGTTTCCATTCGCACGTCGAGGACGTGGCGCGTTTTTGCGCGCGAAACGAGGAACTATTCGGAATAGACTCTTCAGAGTGGGCGGCCGGAGAGCAAGGCCGCCGAGCTGCGTCGGACGCGTACGCTTTGTACGCCGCAGGCACGGCCTTACTTGAAGCGGCACAATACAACGGAGTAATCGCAGTAGGCTGGCCTGCCTTCCCCGCCGCACTCCGCCTCTCGCAAGAACACGGGGTACGCGCCGCGTGCGAGTTCACTTCAACACCTACTGTAAGGCAGGCAGAAAGCCTCACCCGCCAGAGCCACGAGGACGCTGCCCTAGCAAGGGCTCACGCCGTAATTGCCGGCGATCCCGCTCGATTGAGTGGAATAATCTCGGCGGCGTCAGGCCGAGTCGTCAACCTCGATAAAAACCCGGACGTTTTCGCCTCGCTTGTGGCCGCACACCGCACCGTTGCTTTGGTACGACAAAAACGAGGCCTCGAACACCTCGTTCGGCACTCTTCCGCGTCAACCGAGGAACGCCGCGCCGCAGTAAACCACGTAAAACAAATTTCACTAGAACTATCCGGTGCCAACGAGTTCCGAGTTGATGCAGGTAAGGCAATGGGGCTAGGCAGCGGGCTAGCACGCGTTAACTATTCAATTCCAGAACGCTTTTCCCAACTTGCCGCAAAACGCGCCGCGACATTCAAAGCATTGTCCGGCAAACCACTAGGCCGGCACGCGAACACGCTGTACGCTTCGTGCCGAAGCGCTAAAACGGTTTCAACCCTCCTTTCGTCTTTGTCGTTCACCCCCGAAAGCACGGCTTTACTACTAGAGGCGGGCGAAGCCGCGCAACTAGCAACACAAAAGGCTTCGTTGTTGAGCGTGTCAAGCCGCGTCGTGCTCCTTCCCGCACCGGATGCCGGGGCAATGACTGCAAGCCAAGCCCTGTTTTTCGGCAGCCACGCTAGCGGACTAGAAAATTATAGCACCGCAATAGGCATCTCCGCGGCATCCGAATCCGATAAAGGACCAATCATATTGTGCACCGGCAATGCACCGCTGGCGTTGCACGGGCACGAAATACTTCTTTCCAGCCCGCCTTCAATCGCCAACTCGCTTGAAAAAGCATTTCACGACAGTGGCTACCGCGAGCGATTGAAACAATCAGCACAACGCGTGGCAAGCGCCGGATGGGATTGGGAGAGCCACGCAACCGCTTACGACTCATTCGTCTCAAACGCGTTCGACTAAACGCGCTAACTTGCCGTCGCCGCCCTTTGCAATTACCGCGCCGTCTTCAAAAGCGAGTTTGCCGCGCAAAAACACTTTAGCAGGCCGCGCCTTGACCGTCATTCCTTCGTACGGCGTCCAGCCGCACCGACTCTCCATCTCCACGCCCTTGAGATTGAACTCGCCTTCTTCAAAGATTGCGAAGTCCGCATCGCTGCCGGGAGAGAAAAGCTTGTCTCGCAAGCCAAAAATCTTGGCGGGATTGGCGCACGCAAAGCGCACGACTCGGTCAATCGTTGTCCTGCCGTCCAGCGCTGCGCTTAAGAGCAAGGGCATCATTGTTTGCACGCCCGGCACCCCGCTCGGCGCCGAGAAGAATCCGGCGTCTTTTTCTTCGCGAGTATGCGGCGCGTGGTCCGTAGCAATCGTGTCAACCACGCCCTCGTTCAAAGCATTCCACAACGCGGCCACGTCGCGCGAATCGCGCAGTGGCGGGTTCATTTTGCCGTACGCACCCAAACGCGCCTGGTCTTTCTCGCCCAAGAACAAGTGGTGCGGGCACACTTCCATTGACACTTCGAGGCCGCGCCGCTTCGCCACCCTGACGAGTTCAACTTCGCCTTCGGTAGATGCGTGAACAACATGCAAGCGGCGTCCGGATTCTTGTGCCATCGCCAAAGCGCGCGCTGCCGACGAGGGCGCGGCAAACGCTGGCCGTGCTCGGTTGTGGTTTTTGTCGCCCTCATCGCGGCAGTGCTTGGAGCAGAGTTGGATGAGTTGCTCGTCCTCGGCGTGCACCGCAATGGGCTTTCCTTTGAAGCCGGTGAAGTGGTTGTACGCGGCTTCAACCGTGTCAGCCAGTAGGTCGCCCGTACTCGAGCCCATGTAAATCTTGAGGCCGGCCACAGCTTCGTTTGCCGCAGCTTTCGCCGATTCTTCCGAATTGCTTTTTCCGCCCCCGAAATAGAAAGAGTAATCGCACTTCGCCTTCGGGGCAACTGCAGCGCGCTTCGATTCGAGCCTTTCAAGAGAGTCGATTGAAGGCGCGGTGTTCGGCATGTCGATTACGGTAGTAACCCCGCCCGCAATGGCACCTGAAGAGCCCGAACCGAAATCCTCTTTCTGCGGTTGTCCGGGGTCGCGGAAGTGAACGTGGCCATCTATGGCGCCAGGCAGCAGTAGCGCGCCGTTGCAATCAATATCGTCTTCCTTAGGCGTGATGCTCTTATGGAACGCAACAATCTTTCCTGTTTCTTCGTCGAACTCTATTGCGCCAGAGAAAAGCCCGCCAAAGCCAGCGATTCTTGCATTGTAAGCATGCATGCATTCAGCCCCTCAAGGATTCAAGCGCCTTGCGCCCGTCGCCGGCGTTGAAGAAAAAGCTTCCCGTGACAAGAGTCGACGCGCCGGCACCGCGACACAATTTCGCGGTTTCGGGGTTGATTCCACCGTCCGCCTCGACTTCCTTGTTCGTTTTCGCGAGCACGCGAATCTTGTCTAGCGCTGACGCGTTGAATGACTGGCCAGCTCGGCCAACGGGCACGGCCATGACAACAAAAAAGCTTGCTTCATCAAGCAACTCGCTCGGAACGTCTTCTAGGTTGGTTTCAAGCTTTATCGCAAGGCCGGCTTCGCAGCCTCGCTTTTTTGCCTCGCGCAACGCTTCCAAGGGCGCGCTTGACTCGGCGTGTACGATGATACGCTTGACACCCGCGTCAGCGTAATCGCTTACGAATTCCATGGGCCGCGCCACCATTAAGTGCGCTTCAACCGGAATATCCGCCGAACTCGCGACAAGACTAGCTTTCTTTGCGTCAAAAACCTTTGTCGGAATAAACTCTCCATCGCCGACATCTAATTGCAACAATTCGGCGCCCGCGTCCTGCGCTTTGCGCGCTTCTCCGATGAGGTCGTCCTGGTTGGCAGCAAGCATTGACGGTGCGATTCGAATCATTCCTTTGCCACCCACGCGTCCTCGCGGTGCGCTCGTGCAGCCGCCGCGGGGTTGCTTGCCTTATAGATTCCGCCGCCGACTATCACCACATCAGCGCCCGCAGCGATTGCGTCCTTGGGCGAGGCGTACTGTTGGCCCAAACTGCCTATAGCGGCGTTGAGTTGGACGCCTGGCGCCATTATTGTAAAGTCCGGTCCGGCAAGACGGCGCAACTCCAGTAATTCTTCGGGTTTCGCACCGTTGCCGATGAAGCCCGCGGTAAATTCGGGGTGTCGTTTAGCCATCTCGACGGCCGCGGCAGTGTAATCGCCCGTCGCGAAAGTTCCCTTGCTGCTCATCTGCGCCAACAAAAGCAAACCGCGCAGTTTTCCATCGCTTGCAGTCTTGGCATCGGCTACTTGCTGTAGTCCTTCAATGATGCCGTCACCGGGAACGGCGTGGCAATTAACGTAATGGGCCCAATCAGCAATCTTGTAAACACCTTTCTCGTACTGTAATCTTACCGTGTTGCCGATGTCGGCGAACTTTCTGTCCTCGAAGAGCAGAAACGAGTGGTCGCGGGCCAAGTCAACCAACTCGCCCGTCAATTGCGGCGTGAAGTCCTCAACCACGTCGATGTGCGTCTTGAGCACGCAAATCTCGCCCGCCACCGCCTTCGTTAACGCGACGAGCTTGTCAGAGGCAGTCACGTCGCACGAGAATGCCAGGCGCGACTCTTTCGAGGTTATTAGTTCGTGCAAGCGTTCGTTGAGCTTGTTCAACCCAGTTTCACCGCACCGTATTTTTCAAAGTACGTTCTCCACGCCGAGCCGACTTCTGGCGAGAACGAGTCTTTCCTTAACGAATATATTTCGCTTGCGGTCAGGATGCTTGAAGTCTTGATTCCGAGTTTCTCGTTGATTTCTTCAACCGCGCTCTTGGCTCCGACTTCTTCAGCAGTGCCGAGGCGTTCCTGCCTGTCGACAACAAGCACCATTCCTGCCAGCTTGAGGCCGGGCAATAGTTTAAGTCGTTCCAAGGATTCGTACTTGGCCTTGCCGGTGGTGATGACGTCGTCAATCAGTAAGACGCGCTGTCCTTCAGTCCAGCCGTCGGCTCCGACAAGCCACTGGCCTGCCGACGCAGCGCCTGTCGCGTCGCCGTAATCCTTCGCTTCCTTGCGGTCGTAGAGAACCTTTTTGTTGAGTCCGTATTCCTCGAAAAGGCCCTCGCAGGCAAGCACGGCGAGGGGAATGCCCTTGTATGCAGGGCCGAACACGTAGTCGAATTCTTCGAGCGTTCCGTTGTCAAGCCCTTTCTTTATCGTTTCAGCAAACGCTTTCTTGAGTACGCTCTGGCTTTCGCCATCGCTCAAAGCGCCAGTGCTGACAAAGTACGGGCTGGCCCTGCCGCTCTTTAGTCTGAAGAAATCTGTTGGTGATGGAGCGAGCTTGAGCGCCTTTTTTACAGTCAGCAAGTCGAGTACGCGCGTCTTGATATCCAATTAAACCACCATTCTCATTTCTGGAGGACCTCGCTAATGCTTTGTCCGTCGTAAATCGTCTTTATCGCCTGCGCGAGCACGGGCGCTAGGGAGAGCTGCTTGATTTTCGGCGAGCTCCCGTTGCGCAGCGGGATCGAGTCGCTCACCGCGAGCTCTTCTATCTCGCTCTCGGCAATCTTTTTCAACGCGTCGCCGGAGAGCACGGCGTGAGTGCATGCTGCATAGACCGCCTTGGCACCTTTTGCCTTGAGTAGCTTTGCGGCATTACACAGGCTCCCTCCCGTATCTACGATGTCATCCACCATGATGCACGTCTTACCGGAAACATCACCGACAACGTTTACAACCTCGCTTTCGTTCGGCCGCGGGCGTTGTTTGTCGATTATTGCTATTGGTGCGTCGAGCCGGCTGGCGAAGCGTCTCGCGCGCTTGACTCCGCCCACGTCGGGCGACACTACGACGATGTTATTGAGCTTCTTTTCCTTGAAGTAGTCCGAGAAGATTGGCAGCGCGGAGAGGTTGTCTACCGGGATGTCGAAGAATCCGACTATCGACTCGCTGTGCAAGTCCGCGGCAATGAAGTAGTCCGCGCCGGCTTTCTGTATAAGGTTGGCAATGGTCTTGGCCGATATCGGGCTGCGGCCCACCAGGCGGTCTTGACGGCAGTAGGCGTAGTATGGCGCGACTACATAGACGGCCTTGGCGCTGCCGCGACGGAAAGCGTCCACGAGCAACAACAGTTCAATAATGTCTTCGTTGGGCTTTGTCCCGGTTGGCTGTATAAGAAATACGTCCTGTCCACGCACGCTCTCATCGAGCAGGATGCTGCACTCGCCGTCCGAGAACTTGCCGGCGGAAATCTTACCCAGCGGCATCTTGAGCTCGTCCGCAATCTTCTGCGCGAGCGGCTTGTTTGCGTTGCCAGAAAAAACTTTTAGCGTTGACCGTGGTTCCATTTGTCTAGCCTCCCTACATACTCGATTCAGGGAAAAAGGCTTTTAAAATGTACTACTGGCATCCGGGAGGCTACCGGACCGTCACGGCTTTGGCTAAGTTTCGAGGCTGATCCGGGTTGTTTCCGAGCGCCACCGCGGCCGAGTAGGCAACGAGCTGGAGCGGGATGCTTGCCAATACGGGGTACTGTTCTTCGGGCGCGTCCGGCAATCTAAGCAGCTCGTCGTAGACTCCGCTCTCGCACGGCGAGACGCCCACGACAAAGGCGCCGCGCGCTTTCACTTCTTGGCAGTTCGATTCCACCTCGCGCTCCGTCGCCGGCCAGCAGTTCACACCGAAGACGGGCGTGCCCTTGCTGATGAGCGCAATCGGGCCGTGCTTTAACTCTCCGGCCGGCATGCCCTCGGCGTGGATGTACGAGATTTCCTTCAACTTGAGCGCGCCCTCGAGCGCCACCGGGACGCCAAGGCCGCGGCCGATGAAGTAAGCGTCGCGCTGGCCCTGGCTTGCGAGCTCGCGGCCCAGCGTCATTGCCGCGTCCTTCGTCATTACAAGGACTTTTTCGACGTTCTCTGGCAGGGATGCCATCTTTTTGCGCGCTTCGGTTGCGTCGTTGGAGGCGGCGCCGGCGAGCAGCATCGACAACGCGGCTTGGCAGCTGAACGTTTTGGTCGCCGCAACGCCGATTTCGGGGCCGGCGTTGAAGTTGAAGGCTAAATCCGCGGTGCGGTCGATTGACGAGCCGACGGAGTTCGTCAGCGCCACGATTTTGAAGCCGCGGTCGCGGCATTTCTTGAGGCTTGCTATGACGTCGGCGGTCTCGCCGCTCTGCGAGAGCGCGACGACTAGCGTGCCTTCGGGTTCGCGTTCTATTTCGTAGGCGTACTCGCTTGACAGCACGGCGCGCGTCTGCACGCCCGCGTTGCGCAACGCGTTTGCGAGGATGAGGCCGGCGTGGAACGACGTGCCGCACGCCGTGATTGTTACCTGCCTGGCGTTTCGCACGAGCGCGCCGAATTTCTGGAGTTTGGCGTCCTCCTGCCGCAAGGCGTTGGCCACGGCAGTTTTCTGTTCCATTATTTCCTTGAGCATGTAGTGCTCGAAGCCGCCTTTCCCCGTCGCCGCCTCGTCGAAAGTTATCTTTACTCTAGCGGGCTCCACCGGCGACGCGTCGCTGATTCTTTTTACCTCGACGCCTTGCAGCCGGGCTATTGCCATCTCCCCGTCGTTCAGCACGATTGCCTCGGAGAATTTGCCCGCCAGCGGGGTGAGGTCGCTTGCCGCCATGACGCGTTCGGGCGAATAACCGATGACCAGCGGGCTCTCGTTCTTCAGGCATACTATGCCGTCAAACCCTTTTCCGATGCAGAGCAGCGCGTACGAGCCGTGCAGCTGTGGCATTGCCTTGCGGCACGCCTCCGGAAAGTCGCTGTCGCCGATTTCCTTGAGTTTTTCGGCGATGACGTGCGCGACGAGCTCGGAGTCCGTTTGGGAAACAATCTTGACGCCCTTTGCCTTGAGTCGCTCGCGCAATTCCTCGTGGTTCTCGATGATGCCGTTGTGGACTATTGCTATGGTGCCGCTTTCATCGGTGTGCGGGTGACTGTTCTCGCGCGTGACGCCGCCGTGGGTCGCCCAGCGCGAGTTGTGCGAGACCAGTCCGTTTGCTATGAAGTTTTCTGTTCCGTCGACCTGCAGGTCGTAAACGCATTCGGCGTCCGACGCTGTTTCTTCTGCGCTCAGCACCCTTTGGAAGAATACGTCGCTTTGAACGTACTTTTGCAGGAGCAGCTGGGTGTGCCCGTCAACATTTTCCATCACTTCCGTTATCGAAGGGTTATCTATCATCGCTCGCGTATTGAAATTGCTCTTTCTCAAGGCCGCGGGCTTTAGTTGCATACGTAGGAACGGCAGCTTGTAGCAAGTGCACGAGTGGTCGCTCATTTCCTTCAGAACCCGGTCAAGTTTCGACGCCTTAAGGTAATTGTTGCTTCCTATGAATTCGGCGAAGCGCTCCAGTCCGTCGCGGTTGTTTACCGAAAGCCGGTAAGTCTTGCCCCACTTGTTCGTGCTTTCCCCGTAAGACGAGATTATTCCGTCTCTTAGGAGGAGCAGCTGGATGACGCGCAGCGTTTCTTCGCTTGTCATGGCCATTGTTGCTTGTCTAGAGCTGGTGTTTACGCATCCCTCTGCGTCGAAGAGCCCGCGAATGAACGCGTTTATTTCATTGCGCGTAGTCTTGCCTACGAGTTGAGGGACGTGCTTAGCGCGGCGTCTGGCAGTCAATTCCGGGAAGTTCCGTCTAATCCATCCGCACACTTCCAGAGAATTTATCTCCAGCATGGATGCTTTTGTTCCGGGCAGCCGCGTAACCCGTCCGCTGGTGTTGAACAGCTTTACGCTCAGCTGGTTGTAGTGCGCGAGCACGCCTATGTCGCAGTCCTTGAAGCGCATACCGCGCTCGTTCACGATACCGTCACCGAGCAGGTACCCGAGGAACTCCATTAGTTCGGGCGTGGTTTGTTTTGGCAGGGTGACGAATTTGCCGTGGATTGAGTCTATGGGCACGAAGAGGTTGCGGTCGAGTTCGAGTTCAAGCGCGATCTTCTCAAGGAAGTCCTCGCGCAGGTTTCGGTCTGTGCATGCGGTGTGCTCGATGACGCTCTGGGAAAGCCCGGTAATCGTTCCCAGCTTCGCGGCAGTCAGGCCGCGTTTTCGCATCCGTTCCTGAATTTGCCGCTTTGCTTCCGGTGTAATCCGATAGTATCTCTTGACGGGGTTGCATGCGAGCGCCTGCGGGCTGCCTTTTACTTTGTATTTGTTGGCGCAGAGAATTATATCGTTCTTTCTAAGTTTGCCTGCTTCGCGTTCGGTTATCTCGCCGTCGAATATGAACATGCGATGGTTAGGCGTGCATTTAAGTGAGAACGATGGCGTTCGTATTTCGACTAGTCTTGCCGGGGCCGCGTGGACGCCGCAGGAGGAGTCCTTTTCCTTGAATTGCAGCGTTTCCGGCGACAGCGACAGTACCTGTTCTTTTCCGATGTCCCGTATTTTCCTTATCTCGCCGTTGGCCAGCTGAACCATAGTGTCCGGGTGCAGGCAGTGCCCAAGCCCGGTTCTGCCGGTAAGTTTGTCGGCGCCCGTCTTGGCAACTACTTCCGAGATTTTGCCCACATCCTTGCGCACGGTGATGCCCTCGGGCGTGACAACCGCAACGCCGCACGAGTCGTAGCCGCGGTACTCCAGCTTGCGCAGGCCGGCGACAATCTGTTCGCCCGCGTTTCTTTCCTTGCTAAGAATGATTCCGATTATTCCACACATGAAAAACACCGAAAACGTTTTGTGGCATCGAGCTTTTATTAACCGCTGGCAAAATCGCCATAGTGCCGCAATAGGAAAAGGTTATCTAGCGGTTAAGGTGTACTAGTTTAAACAAATTCATAAACGCGTTAACACGGTGGTTATAGTGGATGGGAAACTCGTCGTTGATTCGAAAGCGTACAATTCTGCCGTGCTCGGCGAGGACGCGCTCGGAGTTCTCAGCGTCGACCGTTTGAAGATTTTGCGGCAGCTTGGCGATGAACCAAAGTACCCCGCACAAGTCGCACGCGAGCTCAAAATGCAGGTACAAACCGCATACTACCATATTCGCATACTAAACGAGGCGGGTTTGATCAAGCTCGTTGCAACGGAAGAGCGCGGCGGCGCAACAGCGAAAAAGTTTTCTGCATCGTCAGACGCGCTCTCTTTTCTGATAAACGATTCCGCTGGAAGGCCTTTCGCCCTCGCCAAATCACCGAAACCCCCCACTTATCTAGAGCCTTTCTTCGACGGCGGCTTCCTCGACGCACGAATGGTGCTTGGCTCGCCCGACCCGCACGGCAAGTACCGCGCTCGAGGCACCGAGTTGTGCGCCGTTGAGCTTGCGGCATACCTGGGCCGTTTCGGCTCTTTTGAATATCCCTTGTATTTCCTCGACACCGAACTCCGCGACCACGCACGCAAAGGCAATATCATTGCAGTCGGCGGCGCGAAAGTCAATTCGTTCGTGGCAGAACTCAACCCCTCGCTTCCAATCGCGTTCACGGACAACTTCACGGTCAAAAGCAAAATCTCGGGCAAGACCTACGAGGAGAACGTGGGCGTTGTAGAAGTTGTGAAGAACCCGCTCAACTCTTCAAAACGCATCCTCGTCGTCGCTGGAGTCAACCAAGCTTCGACAAGGCTTGCCGTTCTAGCCGTGCTAAAGGCGCGAAAGAAGCTAGAGGAAGGCAACCGGTTCGATTCGACTAAACAGGCGAACGTGGTTGCCGGTTTCGACGAGGACGGCGACGGAATCGTCGACGAAGTCGAGATTCTAGAATGAAAAGGTTCAAGTCGTTAGCGTGAAGTACAGCCGCTTGTTCTTCGCGCCCTTGTTCTCCAGCTTCTCTATCGTGATTTGGCCGCACTCTTTAGTGTTGTGCACGTGCGTTCCACCGTCCGCTTGGTAATCGACGTCTCCGATGCGCACCGTGCGCAACACCACGATGTCGGGCGGTAGCGCGCCTGCCAGTTTAATCATTCCCTCCGTAGCGAGCGCCTCCTCGCGCGGCATTTCGCCGATTGAGACCTCGAGGCCACGCGCCAGCGCCTCGTTCGCGTCTTTCACAGTCTTTTCGTAGGCCTTGCGGTCGAACGATTCCATCGTGAAGTCGATTCGCGTGCGCTCCACGCCCAGTTGGTTGCCTGAAATATAGCAGCCTTGCTTGTGCATCAACGCCGAGAGCACGTGCGTTGCAGTGTGCATGCGCATCAGCGCGTAACGTTTATCCCAATCTATTTCCACGGTAACTTCTCTGCCTGCAGCGGGTTTCTCGCCCTCGATTAGGTGGATTGTTTCGTCGTCGCGTTTGATGCAGCCCGTAACCAGGTATTGCTTGTCGTCGGTCTTAAGCAGTCCCGTATCGCCGGGCTGGCCGCCGCCGGAGGCGTAAAAGATGGTTTTGTCGAGGATTACGCCGTCCGGCGTCTGGTTTGTCACGCGTGCAACGCATTCCTTGAGGTACGCATCAGATAAGTATAGTTTTTCAGTCATTCAAACCACGGCCATGGAAGCTGCGGCGACAACGAATATTACCATTAGTATCCAGAAGAGTTCGTCCGACGGCGGGTTATTGAGTTTGAACATGTCTAGAGCACCACCTTAAATAGTATGAAAAAGTATGAACTAATCGTATTTAATGTTTTCGGGTGACACTAGAAAGTAGGTCGCCCGTGTTTAAATTAGTTGTTGGTGTCTGCATGGGAAACATTGAACGCGTGACAGTGACTGTCGATAGGGAGTTGCTCTCTCAAGTTGACGGGCTTGTTGCGGCTGGCGAGGCAAAGAGCCGTTCCCATGCCTTTGAAACTCTTTTGCAGCGCGGTCTGGCAACCCACCGGCTCCGAAAAGCGCTCGTTCTGGCCGGGGGCACGCGCAAGAGCCTCTATTCAGGCAGTACAATGAAACCCCTTCTCGATGTCGGTGGATTGACCGTAATCGAGCGGATAATCCTGCAGCTCAAGCGGGCGGGGGTTGAGGAAATATTCGTGGGTTTGGGCGAAGATGGCGAAAAGATAGTCTCCCTCTTGAAGAACGGCGAGAGCTACGGCGTGAATATCGGGTATTTATGGGAGCCGGCGGGCAGCCCGCTTGGCGGTGCGGGCGGAATGCGCTTGGCGCAGCCGCACTTGGCCGAGCCCTTCCTCTTGAGTTATTCTGATGTGTTGTATCCCGATCTTGATCTAGGGGATTTGTACCGTTTCCATAAGTCCGTGGGCGCGGCTTGCACGCTGGCATTGACGAACGAGGAAAAACCGGTTTCTTTCGGCGTCGCGCGCCTGTCG
>MNVH01000068.1 GCA_001871595.1 Candidatus Micrarchaeota archaeon CG1_02_55_22
TGCGGCCAGCGCCTTGAGGGGCACGATGTAGAGCGTCTTGCCGTTACGGTGGGCTGAGGCAATCTTTAGCAGTGCCAATAGGGTTTTGCCGCTTGCAGTGGGCGCACTTACAAGAAAGCTGCCCGGGCTAAGCAAGCCTGATGCTACCGCTGCGGTTTGCATTGGGTTGAGCTTGTCGTAACCGAGCTTTGCGAGCAACTCGGCAGTCTGGATAGTTTCCACAGGATAGGATAGTTGCCGCGATGAAGTATTATGCTTTTGGGGAGCGGGTTGCCGGTTGCGGCAGCTCTGATATGAAGCGGTTAAGCTCGATTGCGTGGGCGGGAAATACCGCTTTCGTTATGTCAAAGAAATGGAGCCGTCCCGGATATGCGGCTTGCAGATTCTGCCATGCGTGCATATTGAGTACATCATCAGTGGTATTCAAGACTACGTGCATGTATGGATGGTTTCTTAAGAAGTTTCTTGAAAGGTCGAGTCCGTCAAGAACTTCCGGGAGTTCGGCGTCTTTGGAGAACTCGTGGAGCTGTTTTCTTAGGCCCGGGCTGAAACCTCGCGAGGTGTCCTTCCCGGTGCTTTGTTCGACACCGTCAGCGTCTCGCACGATTCTCATGAAATCCAGTGCTTGCTTTGGCGTGCGTCCCTCCAACACCCAGTGCTTGAGTGCATCAAACGGCCAGCGTATCTTTCTTAAATTCAGACGGGACTCGTCCGGAATTTCGAGCTGGTAGTCCACCAATGCCACGTGCGGGCGTTCTTCGAACGCGGCTTTCAGCGCATCGTTGATTGTCTGTACGGTGTGGATTCTATATTTGCGTGATAGGTTGCGTGCTATTGCATCAAGCACGCGAGGTTCGTCGTTGACTACCAGTATCCGCGTTCTTTCAGCCAAGCGTTACATCACGTCGAATACTACGCGTTCGACTTCGACGACTTGGAGTGCCTTGGCGGTTTTGATGCCGTAGTCAAGGTACTCCGGCTTCGAGGCCAAAAGCTCGAAGAGTTCTTCGCCGGGAGTAATGCGCTGCCCCTTAGCGACTTTGAGTATCATTCCGGCTCGCACGTCTTGCGGCGCGCCCAATGCACGCAGCACGCGGGAGATTGCTTTGTTGTCGATGTGCGAGACTTTGCCTTCAACGCCTGAAAAGACGGCGTGTTTGTGTTCGCCGATTTCTATGTCGTTCGGCTTGACGTTGTCGTTGCCGCCTTGCGCTGCGATGATTTCGCGGAACTTTTCCCACGCGCGGCCGCTTTTTAGTTGTTGTTTGGCGATGTTGTAGCCTTCCTCGCGCGTGATTCCGCGCATCAAATGCAATAGGATGCTGGATTGAATGAGTGCTTTCTCCGCCATGGGGCTCGTTGCAACTGCTGGTGTAGAGAGCGTTTCAAGCACGTTGCGCGCTTCGAGCGCCGGGCCGAGTGTGTTCATTAGCGGCTCGCTTCCGTCGCTGATGCTCACCATTACTTTAAGGCCGAGTTTTGTTCCGAAGAGCTCGAAAGCGCGGGCCAAATCTCGTGCGTGGTCGATTGTGTCGATTTTTGCGCCGCGGCCGGTCGGGATGTCGAAGACAACGTATTGAGCGCCCTCTGCTTTTTTCTTGGCGAGGATGCTTGAGATTAGGAGGGGCTGGGGATCGAGATGGAGCGGCTTACGGATTTGGATGAGCTTGTCGTCCGCTGCAGCCATGTTGACGCCACCGCCCCAAACGATGCATGCGTTGGCCTTGCGTAGCACTTCCATCACTTGTTTTACGTTGAGTTCGACGGGGGCGAGCACGCCCATGACGTCGGCGGTTGCCGAGGCGCTGCTTATCGCTTTAGAGGCGGTTTTGGGGAAGCATACGCCGAGCGAGGAAATGATTGGGGTGACGAGCATTGACGAGCGTCCGCCGGCGACTCCCCCGATGGAGTGCTCGCTTGCAACAGGCGTGGTTGGCGGGATGATGACTTCGCCGGAATCGATTATGGCTTGCGTGAGCGCCGCGGTCTCATCCGTGCTGAGCCCCTTGATGTAGACTGCGGCAATGAATATGGCTAGTTCTGCCCGCGAGAGGCGTTGCTCCATCAAGTCGGTTATTATTGGGTTTATTTCGTCTGCGGAGAGGACTCCCCCGTCGAGCTTTTTACGGATGTAATCGAGGCTGGCTGGGCGGGGCGCAGGACCCACTTGCAATACGTCTCCATCCTTAGCGCCGAGCGCTTGGCTGGCTTCGTAGAATAGGCCTATTTCATCGGCCCCTACTAGCGCGTGCGTGTGGTCGACGATTGCGCGGATACGCTTACCGTTGAAGTCGAGTTGGATGCGGTCGCCGATGAAGAAGTCTAGCCGTTTGGCGGTTGCCTCGTTTATGGCGACTTCGTTTTGGCCCTGTTCGAAGTCGATTGTTTTGGCCTTGAGTTGCATCGGAATGGTTATTAAAGTGCGGAGCAATAAAACTGTTTGTAGTTTACTGCCCCTATTCGCTAGAGGGCGAAGGAAAAAGGTATTAAAAAGGCTTTCCCGACAAAAAAGCAGTAGTATTCACGATTTTGCCCGGGGGCGTTCAGAAAAATGGATAACAACATGTTTCAAGATTTTAACAAGCCTAAGCACGACATTGACCAACGACGGCCTGTTCCACAGCCTGAACTTAGCAAGGACGACGCCGAGCTAATGGAGTTCTTGCAGGACAGCATGCCAAAGATAGTGGTCGTAGGCACTGGTGGAAGCGGCTGCAACACTATTAACCGCATGATGGACATCGGCATTTACGGCGCGAGCTTCGTCGCCATGAATACGGATGCACAGCATTTGCTCAAGACTCACGCTGAAAAGAAGCTCTTGCTCGGAAAGAAGCGGACTCGCGGCCTCGGTGCGGGAAGCAATCCGACGGTCGGCGAGGAAGCGGCAATGGAGTCCGAAACCGCGATAAAGGAAATACTTGAAGGAGCGGATATGGTTTTTGTTACCTGCGGCATGGGTGGCGGAACGGGTACCGGCAGCGCCCATATAATATCGAAGATGGCTAAAGAAGCAGGTGCCTTGACTGTAGGCGTTTGCACCTCGCCATTCACGTCGGAAGGGCGCCAACGCAAGGAGAACGCGAACGTTGGCTTGGACAAGTTGCGCCGCAACGCCGACACCACGATTGCAATTCCCAACGATAAACTGTTATACTTCGTTCCCGACTTGCCGCTCAACGCGGCATTCAAGGCAAGCGACCTCGTTCTCACCAACGCGGTGAAAGGCATTGCAGAACTGGTTACCAAGCCCGGTCTAGTTAACTTGGACTTTGCAGACTTGCGCACGATTCTAGAGAAGAGCGGCAACGCAATGATTGGCCTTGGTGAGGTCTCCAACAGCGATGAAGAGAACCGCGTGCTCGTCGCCGCAGAGAAGGCGCTCTCATCGCCGTTGCTTGATGTTGACGTGAGCGATGCCAACCGTGCGCTCATCAACATTACTGGAAGCGAGAACATGACTCTCGGCGAGGCTGAGGGTGCAGTCAACGCGATAAGCAGCCGCATCTCGCAGAACTCCCACGTCATATGGGGAGCTACGGTGGATAGCGAGCTCGACAACAACAGCGTACGCGTCTTGACGGTCTTGGCGGGCGTGCGCAACGTCGAGGAATCCGATGCGAAAACGGATCTCGGCCTAGATTTTGTGGAGTGAAAAAGATGGATTTAAACTCGTTAATTGACCCAATAAAGTCGTTCGCAAAGCAGAGTGAACGCGTGCTAAACATTACGCACAAACCCAAACGCCCCGAGTTCCAGCAAATCGCTTACATTACCGCAATCGGAATGTTCATAATAGGCGGCATCGGCTTCGTGATAACGATGCTTGCTTACGTGTTGCGCCGCATATAGTTTTGGAGGATGTTTTCAATGTTATTCGCCTATCGTGTCACCGCTGGACAGGAAGCAATAGTCGCCGACCTGCTCTACGAGAAGATAAAGAAGATGAAGTCGCCAATCAACGCACTCATCGTCTCGCCGCGTTTGCGCGGCTACCTGATTGCCGAGGCAAGCGACGAGCTTGAAGCAAAGCGGGTAATCATCAACGTGCCGCACGTCAAAGGAATGCTCCACAAGAACATGGAGATTGCCGACATCACCGAACTGCTTGAAAGCAAGCCCGCAGAAATAACACTCAACAAGGACGACCTCGTCGAAGTCACTGCCGGACCGTTCAAGGGCGAAAAAGCGAAGGTCATCCGACTCAACCCAGACAAGGAAGAGGTAACCGTCGAACTCATCGAAGTCGCGGTACCCATCCCGGTCACGATAAAGCTCAACACTATAAAAGTACTCCCAAAATAGGGGAGCTTTTTCTTTAACGGGTTTAGCGATAGCTTTAATCGAGCTTCACTCGCTTGAGCAGGAGCGAGTTTGTCACTACTGAGACGCTTGACAATGCCATTGCCCCACCGGCTATTATTGGCGAGAGGAGCCAGCCAGTGAAGGGGTAGAGCACGCCTGCGGCGATCGGAATTCCTAGAACGTTGTAGATCATGGCGAAGAACATGTTTTGGTGAATTTTGGCGATGGTGGCGCGGCCCAAAGTTATAGCACGAGCCACGTCGAGCACGTCGCCCTTCATCAGCACTACAGAACCGGTTTCTATCGCAACATCCGTACCCGTGCCGATGGCAATGCCGACGTCTGCTTGCGCTAGCGCGGGCGCGTCGTTCACGCCGTCTCCGACCATGGCAACACGGCGCCCCTGCGCCTGCAGGCGCTTGACGTAGAGGGCCTTGTCCGCGGGGGCGACCTCGGCGAAAACGTTGACTATGCCAGCTTGTTTCGCTATAGCATGCGCCGTGCGCTTGTTGTCGCCCGTGATAAGCCATGATTCAATGCCCATTGCCCGCAGCCGCTTGACCGCGTCTGCCGATGATGGCTTGATTCGGTCTGCTACTGCAATCGCGCCTAGCGGGCCGCCGTCGGAGAGCACCATCACTGTTTTTCCTTGTCCCTCTAGAGTTTCGACTTGAGCACGTTGCGGCTTGGATAACTTTGACCCGGCAAATGCGGGACTACCTAGCGAAAATTCTTTGCGAGAAATTCTCCCAATTATGCCTTTACCGGCTACGGCGCGAAAGCCGCTTACCTCGAAGAGCTTGATTTTCGCGCTTTTTGCCGCGTTTACTACTGCTTCAGCAAGCGGGTGCTCGGATGACTTTTCAAGCGATGCCGACCACGCTAGGACCTCGTCCTTCGTTCCGCTAAAAACCAACACGTCGGTGACAACCGGCTTGCCCTCGGTTATGGTGCCGGTCTTGTCGAATATTACCGCGTCAAGCGAATGAATCTTTTCTAGCGAGACCGCGTCTTTGAATAGTATTCCGCGCTGTGCTCCGACGCCTGTGCCCACCATTATCGCAGTGGGCGTGGCCAAGCCAAGCGCGCAAGGACAGGCTATTACGAGGACTGACACCGCGGTGACGGTAGCAAAGGCTAGTCCGGCGTTTAAACCAAAAAACCAAGCGAGGAAGGTGACGAGCGCGATAGCTACTACTACGGGCACGAAAACCGCACTCACCTCATCTGCAAAGCGTTGGATTGGTGCCTTGCTGCCTTGCGCATCCTCAACCATTTTTACTATTTGCGCTAGAATGGTGTCCTTACCGACACGCGTGACGCGGAACGTGAACGCGCCGTGCTTGTTTATCGTACCACCAGTTACCTGCGAGCCGGTTCGTTTCTCGACGGGAATGCTTTCACCCGTGAGCATGCTCTCGTCGACCGAGGAATCGCCTTTGACGATTACGCCATCAACTGGAATCTTCTCGCCCGGCCTTACTGTCACCACATCGCCTGGCACTAGCGAAGCCGCGGGAACCACGACTTCTTTCCCGGAGCGCACTACTGTTGCCATCTTTGGTGAAAGGTCTAGGAGCTTGCGAATCGCCTCGCTCGTATGTCCTTTGGCGCGTGCTTCTAGGTACTTGCCCAACAGTACGAGCGTGATGAGCGCAGCCGAGACTTCAAAATACTGTTCCATCACCAGGCCCAGGAGTGCGACGACACTGTAGGCATACGCTGCAGTAGTGCCAACGGCGATAAGCGTGTCCATGCTGGCGGAGCCGTTGCGAAGCGAGCTATAAGTGCCTTTGTAGAAACCCCAGCCGACGTAAAACTGGACCGGCGTAGATAGAATGAATAGGAGCGGCAGCCGGTAGGGAAAGTCCATTATAAACATGCCGAGAATAAGCGCGGGAACGCTTAGCGCTATGGAGATAGCGAGCCTGCGTTTGAGGTCAGACATTTCTGCAGCACGAATGTGCTTTTCATGCTCGGGGTCGGCACCGATGCTTGCACCGTAACCCCGGGACTCGACGACTTTCACGAGCGCGGCCTCGCCAACCTGTTTCTCATCGTACTCGACTAATGCCTTGCCCGCCGAGTAGTTGACGTTCGATGCTTTTACGCCCGGCGTTTTTTGTAGGCCTTTGTTTATCAGGGCGGCGCAGCTAGCGCAGTGCATTCCAGTTATAGTAAGCGTCGTTTTCTTCATGCTATCAACCACCAGTCCATGCGAAAGTAGTCTTGGGCCCCCAGACTAGGAGCGCGCTGAACACGGCGAAGAACAACGTGTTCGCAGCTATGGCGCGGAACAACGAGGGCTTGCGTCCGCCTGTTGCCAGCCCGTTCTCGCGGAAAAGCATGTAGGAAAGCCCGAATAGCACCGATATGCACGCCGCGAACAAGATCACTAAGAATTCTATGAGATGGTCGTTGAAAAGCATGACCGAAAGCATGGCGCCCATGGTTCCCCCCATGATGCCTGCCATCATTCCTTCGAGAACGCCCATTACGCCGACCGGAATCCCCGCTAGCACGCCAAAGAACATACCGACCGCCATGCCGGCGATGCTGCCGATATACATGCCATTGGCCGCGCCAGAGAGCGCTCCGGCGAGAAAGCCACCCATCATCCCAATAGTCATTCCAACCATCATGCCAGTCATGCAAGACGACGGCACGGAAAACGCGCGGTGGTGCGCAAGCGTCAAATAAGCCGCCATGGTGCCAAAGGCACCCAGCAACAGCAAGGGCAAGTAATCCCGCACGGCAGAAAGCGCAGGCAGGTAGAAAGCCAGCGCGGTGAGTGCCAGCATTAACACGAGCGACGCCACACCCGCCTCAAGGATTTCGCGCTCGACAGAGTACTCCGCTTTTGACATAACGTCGGAAAAGAATTTGAGCGGACGGGAGAGTGAGCCTCGTTGCAACGGCTTTCCGTTGACGCCGTAGCCCGCATCTAGCAACGCTTCTTTGAGCCTAGAAATCGAGCCGTCGTCGGAGTCCACTACCTCGATGCAGCCAGAGTCAAAGCCTGCGGACACGAGTCGGCAGCTAGACTTTTCTATTAGTCGCGCGACGACTTTAGTGCACGAATCGCACTCCAATCCCGACAAATTGATTGTTTCCCGCATTTCACTCCACCTTGTAACCTTCTGCAACTATTGCGTCTCGAGCCTTGCTCAAAACGGCGTCGTTTTCCGCTTCCACTTCAACTATTCCTTCGGAATGACTTACCCGCAAGACCTTGGCGCCCGCATCCTCGACCGCATCGGTCAATAAGAGTTCACAGCTCTTGCAGTGCATTCCCGTGACTTTGAATAACTTTTTCATAAACCAATCAACTCCCTAGTGTATCATAAAGACCGTAAAATGCGAATGCCAAAGCTGCAACCGATAACTCAAGCCCATAAGCTGAAAGGAAGTACAAGGATTGCGCGCCGAGAAAGAAGGCAGCGACGGGCGGGCAGTACGCGCAAGCGCTGGAGAGAAAGCCCAGCGTTCCACCGGCTACGCCAGTAGCACAAGTCTTACCGCGCAGCGAGCGCATGTAAACGGCCGAAGCCACGAGCAGCCCACTGACAACCGCCAAGAGCACCATTATCGCGACAATGAGCCAATCCGGACCCAAAGGATTTAGTTGAATAGTGCCGTACACAAAGACATTCGAGGTCACAGCGTAAACTGCGGCCAACAGCAGCGCAACCGAAGCTGCGAGCACTGCAAAACGGGGAACCTGGACAATATTCAATAATACGTTTAATCGAGTCATCGTTCTTACTCCGCGTATAGCATGCCGCGGAACATGCGCATCGAGCACGCGTACTCGTACCGTCCGGGCGAAGGCGTGAACTCGGCCACTTGGTCTTCACCGTTGCGTGAGATGAGTGTCACGCCGAAATCACGCATTATCAAGACTTTACCGCAACCCGCATAATCTTCTGCCGAGAAATGGAGCCTGACCGGTTGACCGGCAGTTACGCGTAACTCTTCGTTGTCGTAGCGCCCGGTGTTGAGTGCCTTTACATAAACTTCCTGTACCCCCGAAGCGGCGGGCAAGGCCACTTGGGCGACTGGTTGCACGGCTGGCGGCCGCGTTGACGCTGCCGATCCGGCCATAAACATTACTACTAATAGGCCTATTACCACAAGGCCCAGCATGGGCAGCATCCCGTTGCCGCGGCGCATTTTTTGGTGCACGATAATTTTGTTCATGCATATTTCAAGTCTTGAAACAATACATATAAGTTGATGAAACAACCAAAACAGTCCGGAGTTGGTGTTTCATGTCTGGAAACTTGACTGCTAGGCGGCGTGTCGCGTTCGCCATGGGCATAGTCGGTGCGTTTCTGTTATTGTTCTTCCTCCTAGTCTTTACGTACAGTTTTCCCGGCAACACGCCCACATTGCTCCGAGTACTAGTAAGCTATCACTTCGAGTTCATGCTGTTCATGGTTGGCCTCGGTGTTGCTGTTGGTGCTGCGTCGTTCTACTTAATGCACGAGGAAGTAGAGGTGCGCGGCAACGAGTCCCGAGTGAATGCTGAACTAGCCCTCTCGCTGCTCAACGTTGATGAACGCAAAACGGTCAAATTACTCCTAGATTCGGACGGCGAGTGTCTGCAAGCCCAAGTCGCAAGGCTTGAAGGCATGACGCGCTTGAAAGCCCACCGGATAGCTCAAGGCCTTGCAAAGAGAGGGGTAATCGCGCTCGAGCGGCGAGGAAAGGCAATAGTGCTCAAGCTGGATGATAACATCAGAAGCGCGCTTGCTGACTACTAATCTGTTTTGGTTTCTGACGCGCTTTCCAACGGGGCTTCCGGCGCGGTAGCTGGCGCGTTCCACTGGAATGTTTCGGCGAACTTGCTTGTCACGCGCAACAATCTGGTGTTGCCGGCTTTCTCGCTTATTATGTAGCCTTGCTCCTTGAGCTCGGTGATATATCCGTAGATGTCGCCGCGGAAGTACTTCTTGAGCTCGCTTTGCAACAGCTTGCCCTTCTTTGCCACGAGACCGAGTATGCGCGTGGACTTACGCGAGAGCTCGACGTTCTTTGAAAGAGTTGAGACGTCGGCGAGATAGCTTGGCCGCACTTGCATCGTTACTTGTTTGGCGTCAGTGAACACTTCTACGGCGTTTTCGCGTTCAGCGTATTCTTCAGCGAGCTTTTCAGCCAGATTTTTCGCCTTCCTGACGCTGGTTTTGGCGATGACGGCGAGTTCTGGATAAGTCATGGCACGGTTGCCTAAAAACAAGGCAGCCTCGATGACACGCAGCATGTCCTTGTTGCGGAGAAGCGGCAGCACCGCCTGTTTCTGCGCTGTCGAACGCTCGAGCACTTCGTCGGGAGCAGTTTCTTCAATGGTTGTGGACTCGCCCTCGGATTCTTCGATTTCCCCTTCTAGGGGTTCTGGTTGTTCCGGGGCAGGTTCGTCCTCCGGCCCGTCGGTTTCGAGCTTGAAGTCTGCGGTTTCTGGCATAAACCTAGTTAACGCTAGAAACGTTTTAATAGCCTCTCCCGGCATAATTAGTATTGGCAGTGAGGGCCTTTTGCCAGCTGACTAACCACAACCGCAACCCGAAGAGGGACATGGTTGTTTGAAGAGCGTGAAACTATAGCATGGACTTTGTAATCCCGCAGGAAAAATACTTAGAGTCAGGCGTGCACATCGGCACCAAGATGAAGCAAGGCAGCATGAAGCCGTTCATCTACAAGACGCGCGAGGACGGGCTCAACGTGCTCGACCTCAAAAAGACGGATGAGCGCCTCCGCATGGCGGCAGGAATGCTGGCCAAGTACCAGCTCGACGAGGTCTTCGTTGTAGGCAATAAGGATAACGCGGCTAAACCAATCGCAAAGTTCTGCGAGCTTACCGGCTTTACGGCGTTGAACGGACGCTTTACGCCCGGACGCTTCACTAACCCGGAACGCGACGACTTTTCAGAGCCCAAGATAGTGCTTGTCACCGACCCGGGCTCGGACCGCCAAGCAGTACAGGAGTGCTTCGACTTGAACATCCCGACGATAGCGTTCTGCGACACGAACAACTCGTTCAGGAAGCTCGACTTCGCAATCCCGTGCAACAACAAGGGACGCAAATCGATTGCTTTGCTTTTCTTCCTGCTCGCGCGAGAGATTTTGAAGGCGCGCGGCTCGATTGCAAGCGACGAAGAACTCAAAGTCGCACCGGAAGAGTTCGAGTAAAACCGTTTTGGCCGCCGTTTGGCGGCAATTGTTTTCAACTACTTTAGTGCTGAGCTTGGAAGCCTAGAGCTAAACGGTAAAAAAACGGCGGCTTTCGCCGCCAAGACTGTAGAAAGAGTTTATGCGGTTGCGAGTTCGCGGCGGTCGACTACCATGACGTCTTTCACGTCGAGGACTGAACTGTAAGGCAGGGTTATCAGACCAGCTCCCTCTTTTTCGGCGCGTTCTGCGAGGGACGAGTCGGGGTTGGGTTCGATTAGCACGCGCTCGATCTTGCCGTTGACATCGTTTATGTAGAGGTCTACGATGCGGCCGAGTTCTTCACCGTCGGTTGTTATGATGCGTTTTCCAGCTAGTTGTCGTGCAATTGCGTATTTGACCATTAAATCACCTTGGGCCCGAAAACTTGACGGGCCGACTCTCGTGTAGTGTATGAACTGTAGAATGTTTAAATAGGTTTCGAGGCGGCGGTTAGTGAGCCCTGCGCTCTTTAAATACCATGCCGGAGTAATTGACGTGGTGGTATTCATGAAGGTTTCTGAAGAAGTCCAAAAGATGATTGAAGTACTCAAGCAGAGTGGTTTTACTCCGGTTGACGCGGTTTTTGAGGGCGCGGTCGGTGTCAAGCAGGACACTACGCTCAAGTATATTGACGAATTGAACGACAAGGACCTCGTAAGCGGCGTCATTCGCGTGATTTACTCTGCGGGCGACGACCAGTTCCGTTTCGTTGAAATCCCGGTTGGCAAGGGCGCGCCGCAAGACGGCCAGCCGCCGCAAGCCTAGTCTTTCTTGTAGCCGGAGATACGGTCTTTCTCGCTCTTCCTAGAGATTTTCACGCCGGCGAAAGCGTTTGCCGAGCGTTCTCCGAACCCGGCAGCGCGCACGAGGTCGGACTCGGACAGCGTGCCACGACCGAGCGCTTTTAGCAAGAAGCCTGCGGGCGCCAAAAGAAGCGTGTTTTCGACTTTAGCACCGTCGTCTTGCAATAGGCGCGTGATTTCGACGAGCTCGGCCTTTCCTTTACCGGCGTGAACTAACAGTATTGCAATTTTGAGGCCGTTCAAGGAGAGTTGTTTTAGAAATGCTTGGTCAAAACCTTTCAAGCCTAGTATAACGCCGGAACAGGGCGGTAGGGGCTGGCCCGCTTTAAGTAGCACGGCTTTTGCGCCGGTACGCCCGACGCCTTCGGCCACTGATGCAACAGCTTGGGAGAGTAGTGCGTCACCGGAATTAAGCATTACTGGTACGTCAGCGGACATAGTACTCGTTTAGTATTTGCTTCTTATTACTACTTGCGGCCAGTCCAACGCAAGAAGTTAAAAAGCATGTTTCCGTTATAGGTTGTAAGTCAATACGGGTGGCCAAGTCTATGAAATATGCTAGCGTAGTATTGTTGTTGTTTGCCGGCGCATTGTTATTCGGATGCCTAGCGGACGAACCCAAGACGCCCGACGCGACGAACGCCTTGAACGAGAGCCTGCAAAAGCTCAAGATAGATTACAACCAGGCGGTTGACGAACGCGATTCAGCGACGACAGAGATAACCGCGTTGAACGTGGAGCTCGAAAAGGAAAGGCAAGCCCGCGCCACGATTGAAGCACGTGAACGATTGACGGTAAACGAACTGCGCAGCGCGATTTACAACGCGTCAACGAGCAACGAAGTACGCACCAAGGCGTTGAGTTCGTACAATTACTTGGATAATCTGGGCTGTAGGTACTACTTCCTCACCGGCGGATACTACACTGGCGGCAACTTCACCATACCAATACAATGCGCCCTGCTCGTAAGCGATTACCTTGCCTACTCGAAAGACTATATAGACAAAGGCGACGGCCTGATTACAAGCACGCAAGCAATAATCGACAAGAACTACCCGCAGTAAACTAAACTCCGGCCAAGATTCTCAACGCGTCGCGCACACCGGGCGCAAGGCCGAAAATTGTTATCAGTAGAGCGACGAACGTCTTTTCCTCACCATCTTTCTCACGCGAGAGCAGGTATGCTACAACGAATGCAAAGGCAACCTTGATTAGGTAAAAGAGCCACGGCGAGATTGCAACGAGCGCGCCTCCGAGCACGTGCTGTTCAAAGTAACCCGCGCCCAGGCCGGTCAACGTCGCGCCTCCGTCGAATGCTTGCGAGAAGACTAGTAGTTGCAGGGTGAACGACGCGTCCAACTTGAAGCGCGGAGCAGCGAAACGGTAGAGTGCCAACGGGATTATTGCCAGAACAAGTATTTGCGCGAGTTCCACCCACTGGTGAAACAAAGGCACTAACGGCAAAAACACAGTTAGGAATAAGACGAGCCCGCCAGCACGCAAAGTGCGGTGAAACTCGTTTTGCGGGCGCGACTTTGCTATTGCTAGCACGGCGACAACCGCTAGAAATACTAGCACGTAGACTACGGGCGTGACGAACGGATAAAAAGTAAAACCGGAAACGGTTACTACGCGCGGCAGGATGCCGGCGTCGACTACCGCGCGCACCGCCGAACCGAGGAGGATGAATGGAACGAGCGACTTTACTAACTCTTCGTCAATCTTTATCCCGAACTTTTTGAGCCCCTTAAAAATCAGGTAAGCCGCAGCGAGCGCGAGGGCGGCGAAAACCAGCGTGTTAACTGCGTTGTAGGGCGCCGTATTTGTCGGGTCGGCCAACGGCTTGACGAAGTATTCAGAAACAAAGTCTTCGATAAACCCCATTAAAAGCACCAACCGCATAAACTAAAGGTATTACATCTATAAGTGGTTTTGCTTGAAGGCTTGGAAAACCGAATTAAGAACTGCCCAGAAGGCGCTTGAGGCGAGCCAGTTGCAAGGCGTCCTGAAAAAAGGGTTCAAACCCCACCGCAAGGGCGAATATTTTTTTATACCGATAACGCGGAAGCTCGCAGGCGTAAAGGGCTTGTTGTGTCAAGCGGTTTTCGAGAAGCGCAAGGAACGCATTGACGTAAAAGCCGCGCTTGGCCCTAAAGCGAGCGGCTCTTTCGACTTGGTCGGCAGCATCGCAATAATAGAGGACCACGGCGCGGCAAAAAACAAGGCGTTTGCTAAAGCGATAATGCAGCTTCACCCGCGCATCAAGACGGTTGCGGTAAAAGGTGAAACTGCCGGCAAGTACCGCGTCAGACCCCTCGAAACGGTTGCCGGCATCGACACGGCGCGCACGCTTCACAAGGAGAACGGCTGCGTCTTCGAAGTTGACTTGAACAGGGAATACTTTTCTTCGCGCCTCTCGTTCGAACGAAAGCGCGTCGCCTCGCTCGTCGGCAAAAACGAGTGCGTACTAGCGCTTTTCGCGGGCGTGGGTCCGTTCCCGATAGAAATCGCTAAAGCAAGCAAGACTGCCGACGTCTTTGCGGTGGAATACAACCCTAACGCGGTGAAACGCATGCGGTCAAACGCGAAACGGAACAAGGTCGTTATGCTAATAGAGTGCGCGGACGTCAAGGTCGTGCTCTCACGCAAAGAAATTACAGGATGGGCCGACCGCGTGCTTATGACTGCACCGCACAATGCAAAAGACTTTTTGCAAGGAACAATCAATTCAACCAAACGCGGCGGAATAATACACTATTACTCGTTCGCAGCGTCGAAAGACGGGGACAAAGAGCTGGCGAAAGACGCGCGGGCCGCATGCAAGGCTACTAAACGCCGGTTCAAGCGCCTCGGTGCCCGAGTCGTAAGCACTTTTTCGGCCGGTAAAGTGCAGTGGGTTCTCGACTTTCAAGCCTTCTGAAAACGTTTCGACAACAGCAATCGTATTTCTTCCGCCTTAAGCGGACCGATGCCGTCAACGCCTTGCAACTCTTCAGTCTCGGCGGTGAAGACGTTTTCTACCGTGCCAAAATGTTTCAACAATTCGAGCGCGGTCTTTGGACCGATGCCCGGCAAGGATTCGATGATGAACTGCATAGACTGTTCCGGTGAAAGAGACGGTTTCTGGAAACGTAATTGCTGAGGGCCCCGGTTACGCAGTTGTTCGCGTTGGGCGAGTGCGTAAAGCAAGTCCGCGAGGCCGGACTCGTCCTCGACAAACAGTACGGGAATACGAAAATCCGTGCAGAGCGAGAGTACCGCGCCGCGCACGGCGTTCGCGTGGATTCGGGGAAAGTCGGTTCCGGCTATGGCAATAAGGGGCGAGGCGTATTGCTGGGAAAGCGTTCCTGCCTGCGCAAAGAGGCGTCCGTCGACAATGCTGGACTCAAAATCGTTCGCGGACTTTCGTTCTACGCATACGCGCGAAGAGCAGAGAAAATCGCCGGATTGAAGGCGCATTGGTTTGAGTACGGCGCCGAGCTCGAAGAGGCGCAGGACTGCCTTGCCACGCATCTCGCGGTCGTCGCAGACAACGACGGCCTTGCCCTCTTCGACAGGGAAAACTAGTTCGTCCATTGCTATTCGCTCGCAACTTCTAGAATGGTTTCCAAGACGCCGGCGCGAACGGCCTCCTCTCGCGTGCTAATGTGCTTGACCTTGGAAACCATGCGCAAGCCCGCTGAGAGCTTGTTAGCGAGGAGACGGCCCTGCTCTGTTGGAACATATGGATCGTCTTGCGAGTTTATCACTTGGAAACGTGTGCAGGCGGAGCGGATTGCTATCCAATCGAATGGTTTGAAAACAAAGTTTCGTATCTCTACTATTCCTAGGTCTTCGGCGAAGCCTGCGACTAAAACGCAGGCAGATGCACGGCCGCCGGACTCGAGGAAACGCAGTATTGCGGGGCAGCCGAGGCTGTGGCCGACAAGCACGACGTCCTGCTCACCACCTACGGCTGCAGTAATTTCATCAACCCATTCTTCCTTCAACGGATTGTCAGGGTTGGGCATCTCCAAACTTTCAACGTTAAACCCGTGGAGTTCAAGGTGCTTCTTGAGCCACGGGCACCACCCGCCCTTGGGGCTGCCGCCCCAGCCATGGATTAACAGCACGCGCTTCGACATGAACTAGTATACGCGCGAAAGGTTTTAGTAGTCGCCGATGGAGCGTTGCCGGCGGTCGTTGGGTTGGAAGGACTTGAGCACATCCTTCATTTCGCGCTCTTTCCGGCGAGATATCCAGAAGAAGGCTTCGTCGCGCGTGCCCTTGGCAATTAGTATGATGATGTTGCCGCCGCGCACGCGGCCGGTTCGCCCGCGGCGTTGGATGGAACGGATTTCGGAGGGTACGGCTTCAAAGAACACGACTAAGTCAACCGAAGGAATGTCGAGTCCCTCTTCACCCACCGATGACGCCACGAGAACGTTGTGCTCCTTATTCCGGAATGCCTCGATGACCGCAGCCTGCTGTTTTTGTGTCATGCCATTACCGCTGCGGCCGACCAGCACGCACGGAGAAACGCCTTTCAACTCCGAGAGTTCGGACTTAATTTTTTCCACCGAGTCACGATAGTGGGCGAAGACGATGACGCTCTGGCCTCGTTCGGTCGCGTCGGAGACGATGTCGCGCAACAACGCGAACTTGGGGTGGTCAACTCCAGATGCAAGCGCGGAGTCACACTTTATTCTGAGCTTGCGTATACGAAAATCTTCGGACAAGGCTTTGACCGCCTTGCTTTTAGCCTTGCGTGTGGCGAGCGAGTCGAGAAAAGATTTAAGCGTCGAGACGCCTTGCGACTCCAGCAAGGATTGCGCGTGCAAGAGGTTCATGGCGCGTGCATGCAGGGACATGGCTTTGTACGCGTTCACGTCGCGCGCGTTGAGCGCCGAGAGTATCTTGGCACGCGCCTGTAGCAGCGTTGAGGCGTTGGCCTTGCCCACGTCGGCGGACTCGAGAAAACCGGCATCGCGCAGCACGCGCAACGTTTCCGAAAGCATTTCGCTCAAAAGCGCTTTTAGATCGCGGAAGTCGTCGGGCAACTCGACGAAACGCCAATCAACATCAAGCTTGTTGACGTATTGTGCGACGTCGTCGTCGCGCTCGGAGCGAATCTCGACGTGGTCTATGGAGAGATTGTCGCATATCTCCTGGATTTTCTCGCGGTCTGAGGAAGGGCTCGCGGTGAGGCCGATTATACGTAGGTTGGATTTGGCTGCTTGACGGCCGATGAAAGAATAAGCATAGTCGCCGACGGCGCGGTGCGCCTCGTCGAATATTATTAGTTTGAAGTCACAGAGCGCGACGCGACGCGAGAGGAAATCGGAGAGAATGGTTTGGGGAGTGGCAACAGCAACGCGGAGGTTCTTGTACTGCTTGGCGCGTTTTTCGGGCGACACCTCTCCGGTAAGCACGGCAACCTCGCGTTTGTCGAGACCCAAGACTTCAACCGCACTCTTGGCCTGTTGTACGGCAAGGGGCTTTGTGGGAGTGAGGAACAAGACCTTGTTTGACGCGTCGGCTGAAAGTATTTTCCCCGCCACCAAGAGCGCGATAAGCGTCTTGCCCATTCCAGTAGGTAGCACTACAAGCGTGTTCTTGGCGTACGCGGCCGCGGCTATGATGAGCTGGTAGTCGCGCGGCTCGACGCCGTTGATTGAAAAACCGTCAACGAAAGCCATGGGCGCACACTACAGGCAAGCAAAACATAAATATCCAACTCCCCAAGCTTTCCAAAGCCTTTAAAACGCTGCTGGAGGCTGCTGAAAACTCCGTGCGAACAGGGAAAGCTGGCGGAGCCCCCGAAAACAATAATAAGGTTTTTAGAGTACTTTATCTCGGTGATTTTGAGATGACTGATTTGCCCCTAGCCCCCGTAGAAAGACTGGTGCGTAAAGCTGGAGCCGAACGAGTGAGTGAAGACGCGTCAGAGGCGTTGGCTGACGTGCTCGAAGAAGTCGCCATTGATGTCTGCCAGAAAGCAGTGCATTTGGCAAAGCACGCCGGGCGCAAGACCGTGACGGCGGACGACATCAAGCTTGCAGCAAGGAGCTAAGACTGCGATGGCCGACGAGAAGGAAACCGTGGCCGAGCTGCGCACGCTAGTCACCCGCTTCAGGGACGAAAGGGACTGGCAGCAATTCTATTCCCCGAAAGAGTTATCCGTATCGCTTTGCGTCGAGTCGGCCGAACTACTCGAACACTTCCAGTGGAAGACCGACGAAGAGATTCGCGAACGGCTCAATAACCCGGCGAAGAAACGCGAGGCCGCCCACGAGCTGGCAGACTGCCTCTGGTCGGTGCTACTGCTCAGCGACGAGCTTGGAATCGACTTGAGCGAAACGCTGAAGGACAAGATAACCGAAGCCGCCAAAAAGTACCCCACAGAAAAAGTCAAGGGAAAGAACAAGAAATATGACGAGTACTAGAATTCTTTTACTAATAGCAATGCTGGCCGTGCTTATCGCAGGCTGCCTGCAACCAGAAAAAACACCGTTCTCCCTAGCCGACAGCTTTGAGAATGCTCCAAGCCCAACGAACACAACTGCGGCCGTGACACCAAACGCCACGGCTACCGCAACGCCCGCATTAACCCCTGTGCCTAACGCGACGGCTACCGCAACGCCCGTGCCGACAACTACTGTAACACCAACGGCAACGCCGACGCCTACGGTAACTCCAACTGTAACACCGACGCCAACCCCCGCACCGACCCCGTGGGACCCGCGCGGAAACGTTTCCGTCAGCGGGGTTGGAGCGTCAGCAGTGCTGCAAAACCAGTCAAACGCCTATTGGACGACGGACGTCCTTTCGGACAGCATGGTGACCTACTGGGTGAACGGCACGATAAACTACCAGAGCACTTCGAATTCGGGCCTTTCCACCAAACACAACGTAACCGTGACCGGACTGAACGGCAACACTACTTACGGGTACAAGGTGCGCAGCTGCAACTTTTACAACATCTGCAAAGAATCGGACAACGCGACTTTCACAACCATAATAACCGACCCCGTGATAATCTCCGGCGTTTCGGCGCTGTGGGCCAACTCGTCTTACGCGGTAGTATACTGGTCGACCGACTTCAACTCGACCGGACGCCTTTACTACACCAATGACGAGTACTATACCGGCAATGCCCTTCAGTACAGCCGCTACTACGACAACAGCACGCTTGCCGGAACCAAGTACCACAACCTGACGATAACCGGCCTCAACCACTCGACGACCTACCATTTCCTCGCCAGAAGCTGCGGGTACTGGGGCAACTGTGCCAACTCGAGCGACCATACCTTTACGACGCCGGCAATGCCCCTGCCATCCAACGTGCAACCGTTCGGGCTCCCCGACGGCGCTTTCGTGACGTGGGAGACGACCGGGATAGATTCCAACGCCACCCTGGAGATATTCAACTATGCAGGCGTGCCGTCGCGCAACTTTACCAACGGAACGCGAAGCGTGCTGCACAACGTTTCAACCGCATACTCCATCACGCCGGGAACGACCTTGGACTACCGCGTGTGGAGCTGCGACCAGTACCTTAACTGCCGCTACTCGACAACAAGCCAATTCGTCACGCCTAGTTGAAAAATAGTTAGACGCGCAACGCCGCGCTGAGCTCTACGAGAGCATCAATGCTTAGGTCGCGCACGCGCGTCGAGGCGTAAGGCGTGGAGTCGGCGAACTCACGGAGCTCTTTCTTGTCCCTACCGAGCTCGCGCGCCGAATGG
>MNVH01000045.1 GCA_001871595.1 Candidatus Micrarchaeota archaeon CG1_02_55_22
AAGTGGAACGCGTTTGTTTTGGTGTGAACCATAAGTACTGGGAGTGGGAAGCACAACCACTCAAAGAAAAACTCAAGAACCCGTCAATAAAAGACTTGACGAACGTGCTCTTCGGCAGCGATGAGACGCAAGCATACCGTTTTGCTAAAACAATTTCTTTTCTGAGAAAGCGCGGCGTAGCACGACTGAAAGACTTTCCTAGCGACTTGCCGAAAGCAACGTGGTTCCGTTACCTCGAATACGCAGTGCAAATAGGCATGGCCGAGAAGAACGGCGAAGGCATCTACTCGATGACCAACCGCTTCACCAACTCGCTCAAAAACTACGCGGACTACTACGACAAATGGCGCAAAGACGACAAAGAAGAAGAACTAGACTACTTGTACCCGCGCGCAAGAAAACAGGAAAAACCCGTCGAAGCACCCGCACCAACGACTGAAAATAAATCGGTCTAAGCAGCGTGCCAACGCTGGCCTTTCGGCGTGTCCGCTACAGCAACACCTTTCTCAACTAGCTCTTTGCGTATCGCGTCGGACGCCGCGTAATCTTTTGCCTCGCGCGCGCCCTGCCGCTCGGCGAGCTTGCCTTCAATCCACGCTAATTCAACGCCTTCCGGCGGCTTCTTCTCCGTCTTCCCGCCAAACAAGCCCAAAACGCGTCCCAAGCGCTCGAAAGACGCGAGCAATGCTTTCGAGTCCGCTTCCGTCGCCTTGCCTGCGGAAGAGTTGCACAAGCGCGCCAACTCGAAGAGGTGCGAAAGCGCTTTAGATGTATTGAAATCGTCTTCCATTGCTGCAAGAAATTCTGCCTCAATCTCCTTCGCCTTGACGGCAGTTTCTTTCCCGTAGAATCCTTCAGCTATTGTTTCGGCCAGGTTAGCACGACTATTTTCTAGACGCGTCAACGCAGCGTGCGCCTCCGCAAGGCTCTCGGGCCCGTACTTGAGGGGCGAACGGTAGTGGGTGGTAAGGAAGAACAAGCGTATGGCATCCGGTTCAAACGAGGCGAGTGCGTCATTGAGCGAGAGGAAGTTCTTAAGCGATTTAGACATCTTCTCCTCACCCACTTGAAGCAAGCCGTTGTGCATCCAATACTTTGCAAGCGGTTCGCCCGTCGCGCACTCGCTCTGCGCAATCTCATTCTCGTGGTGCGGGAACAACAAGTCGGCACCTCCGCCGTGAATGTCTATTGACGGACCGAAGAACGAGCCTATCATGGCCGAGCACTCGATGTGCCAGCCCGGCCGCCCGCGACCGAACGGGCTCTCCCAAGATGGCTCGCCCGGCTTGCTTGCCTTCCACAGCGCGAAATCCTCCGGGTTCTCCTTCACTTCGCCGGGTTCTATTCGTGCTCCGGCAACGAGCTGCTCCAAATCCTGGTTGGATAATTCTCCGTATTCTTTGAAGCGAGAAACGTGGAAGTAAACGTCGCCCTGCGCTTTGTACGCATAGCCTTTCTCAATGAGCGTTTGCACGACCTGAATGATTTGGGGGATGTGTTCTGTTGCGAACGCGTACTTTTCGGGCGGCAGCACGTTGAGGCGCTTCATTTCCTCAATGTATTCAAACGAGTATTTCTCGGGAATAGTCTTCCACCCGACGTGCTCTTCGTTGGCGCGTCTAATGATTTTGTCGTCGATATCGGTAAAATTAGTGAGAAAACGCACTTTGTAGCCCTTGAATTCAAGGAAGCGTCGCACGACGTCGAAAGTCACCGCGGCGCGGGCGTGGCCCATGTGCGCGTGGTCGTACGGCGTCACGCCGCACACGTACATCGAGACCTCGCCTTCGACTAGGGGCGCGAACTCTTCCTTGCTGCGCGAAAGCGAGTTGTAGACCTGTAAAGCCATACGTCTATTGTTGGCTTGAAAGGTTTTATTCGCTTTGCTTTGCGGACTCGTTCGACCAATCCAACGCCAACAACGCACCGTAGTCCTTTGCGTAGACCGTTGCCTCGAGTTCGTCACCCCGCGGGCAGCTACACGCCATACAAACAATCTCGTAAACCGAGCGGTCGCTTAATGTTACAAAGGAGATGTTATATTGCGTCAAGTAGTACGCCCGAATCAAGTCTTCTTCCGAGCTTGCAGTCAGGTTATTCCCCCAAGCCTGCCACGGGTTGCCCCCGACGCGTTGCCCGCGCCGGGCGCGTTATCTACACAGCCAGCAAAAACGAGGGCGAGACCCAATAACAGTAATAAAGCGTAACGCAACAAAACCACCGTAAAAAGCTAGCCGCTAATGCCTTTTATGTTGTTCGGAGGCGGGGTTAGATTATCTGCTGCCCAGTCTTCTTGTCGACGAGGTGGATGACGTTTACCGGACACGCATCTGCAGCCTGCTTGTTCAGGTCGAAATCCTTTGACTCGATGTCGAGCTCTTCCCATCCTTCCGGCGTGGTTTTGGCTTCTTTGATATCGCTCTTGCCGTCCTCGCCCATGTACCAGAAGTCGGGCGCGATTGCAGCGCAAGCGCCACAACCAATGCAATTTGGCCTATCGTGCTTAATCGTTGCATCAGTCATTCAAATTCAACTCCGTATAATCTTTTCAAGCCTTAGGCGTTGTCGCGGCGGGCTCAAGCCACGCCTTCTCCAACGTCATCAAGCGTTCCCAGTTAGCGTCCGTGCGCCGCTGGATTTCGGCAATCTCTTCGGTAGTAAGGTGCTTGAAACGCTTCTGCAACGAGAGATACTCGTCAACGGGCTTTGGGGGATTGGGCTTGAAATTAATCTTGAGCCTGCCGCCCTCAATCTCGTAGAGCTGCCACATGCGGCTCTGCACCTGCAATCGCGCAACCTTCATCGTGATTCCACCGTCAAAGCCCGCTCCGAGACAGCACGGGGCTGATACCGCGATGAACCGCGGCCCGTGCATCTTTGCTGCCTTGTTGAGCTTCATCTTCAAGTCTGCGATGAACGAGATGCTCGCGCTGGCAGCGTAAGGGATTCCGTGCGCCGCGGCGATTTCGACGATGCTCTTGCGGTTCGTCTCCTTGCCGTGGTGCACCTTGCCCGACGGAGTCGTCGTAGTCGCCGCCCCGTAAGGCGTGGCGCTGCTCTTCTGCACGCCCGTATTGGCATAAAGCTCGTTGTCATAGCATACATACAACACGTCGTCACCGCGTTCGAGCATTCCGGAGAGCGAGCCGAAGCCGATATCGTAAGTGCTGCCGTCACCGCCTATTGCGACGACCTTGGTGTGATCGTTACCCTGCGCTTTGAGCGCGGCGGCGACGCCGCTTGCCACTGCCGGCGCATTCTCGAAAAGCGAGTGGATATAAGGCACGCGCCATGCGCTCTGGGGATAGAGCGTTGACGTGATTTCCATGCAGCCGGTGGCATTGACGACGATGATGTCTTTGCCCAACAAATCAGTTACTTGTATGAGTGTTGTCGACGGCCCGCAGCCCGGGCAACCGCTATGCCCCGGCGCGTACATGTGCAGTTGCGTGGATGTTCCCATGTCTATTCCTCCAAAGCAGTTTCAGCGCGTTTGAGCGCGTCAGTATCTTGTGTAATCCATTCGTTGACCTTCTTGCCCTTCTTCAGGGTTTCGTAGATGCGCAGGACTTCCTTGCGCGATAATTCCCTTCCGCCGAGCGCGCCGTGGAAGCTAGAAACAACTTTTGCGTCGGGTGCTGCCTCGCTGATTTCGGCGTAGATAGGCGGCACTGCCCCGGGAGAGATTGCGCGCTCGATTACTCCGACGACCTTGCCCGCCAGCGCTTTTGCGAGGAGCTCGCGCGGGAATGGGCGCAACACTCGAATGCGTACTACGCCAACTTTCTCGCCCTTTGCTCTCAAGTCGTCGATTGCTGCCTTGACGTTGCCGGTCATGCAGCCCATGGAAACGAACACGCAGTCAGCGTCCTTTGATTGATATTCCTCGATTGGCGAGTAGTCGCGCTTCGTGTATTTTGAGTACTCCTCGCCGTATTTCATAATGGTTTTCAGCGAAGCATCCAAATCTGCGGCAAGGTCTTCGCGGAAGTTCTGGTAGTGCGGCGGCGCAGCGTAGACGCCGAGGCTCACCGGATTTTCAGAATCGAGTTTTATCTTTGGATTGAACGGGGGAAGAAACTTGTCTACCTCTTCACGAGTGGGAATCTCTATTGGCTCTACCGCGTGCGTTAAGTAGTGCCCGTCAAGGCAAACCATTACTGGCAGCAGGGTCTTTTCCGCGGTCTTGAATGCTATGGGCATGAAATCAACGGCTTCCTGGTTGCTTTCGGCATAGAATTGTATCCAGCCGCTGTCGCGCTGGGAAATGGTATCCTGCTCGTCGTTCCACACGTTGAGTGGAGAGCTCACGGCGCGGTTCCCAACTGCCATTACTATCGGTAGGCGCATGCCACTGGCTGAAAAGAGGACTTCGTGCATCAACAAGAGGCCTTGTCCGCCCGTTGTGGTGAACGTTCTTGTTCCGGTTGCACTAGCGCCTACGAGCGCCGAGATTGCAGAGAATTCCGACTCTACGGTAATGTATTGCGGGATTTTGCCGTTGGCGTAGTGCTTTGCTAGTCCCGCAGTAAGCCCGGTTGTCGGGGTGATTGGGTAACATGCACACACTTGCACGCCGCACGATACTGCAGCGTCAGCGAGAGCGCTTGTTCCAAGGCAAGTTTTTTGTTCCGGCATTTCTTACACCTTCCAGTAGACCCGAATCTCGCCGGGATAGAGCTTTGTTTGTATTGCGAGGCCTTCGTCGATTGCCTGCTGTTGTACTGCTGCGTGCACTTCTTTCGCGAGGTTGATGTTAGCGCCCTGCAAATGCACGCGGAAGCCGGCAACGCCTTCCGACGCGTCCGCGTAGTCTGTTATTGAAGGTCGTACGCCTAGGTTCTTGCCTTCAAGCAATGCGGTTGCTTTTAGTTGGTTCATCGTTCTTCTTTCACCATGTCGATGCACTTGACTGGGCATTCTATTGCGCACATTGAACAGCCCTTGCAGAAATCGAAGTCGATGTCGGGCACCTTGCCAACCGTGCCCATGATTCCTTCAGGGCAATAGTTTTGGCAGATTCCGCACTTGATGCACTTCGGGTCGTTGATAACCGGGCGCATGGCGCGCCACTCGCCGGTCTTAGTATGAATTGATGTTCCGGGTTTCGAGAGTGGAATAATCATTTTTCTACCGCCTTTTCAAAGCTTTCATTGATGACTAACACGTTCTTTTCGGCAATTGGTGCGGGGAACTGTTCGGCGAGCGCTTTTTCCAGGCTTTCTAACTTGACGATGCCCGTTGCCTTGACGAACGCGCCCAACATCACCGTATTTGTAATCGCCTTGCCCAAGTGTTCGAGCGCAATACTGGTTCCGTCAATCAAAAGCGCTTTCTGCTTGGGTTTGAGCGTGATTCCTAAATCCGCCAGAGGCTTGGTCGTGTTGATAATGAGCCAACCATCGTCCTTCAATCCTGCAGTGACGTCGACCGCGCCGATTATTGTGTGGTCTGCGACAATAACAATGTCCGGCAGGGTAATTTGTTCGTGAATCGTGATTGGCTTGTCGCTGATGCGGCAATACGCCGCCACTGGCGGCCCACGCTTCTCGCTGCCGAAGAACGGGAATGCTTGGCTGTATTTGCCCTCGGTTGTAGCCGCCATTGCCACGAGCTCTGCAGCCGTAACCATGCCCTGTCCAGCTCTGCCGTGAAAACGAATTTCTATAATCATTTTGGTGGTGTCACCTGTTGCGAAGAAAGGATTATCAGTTAAACAATATAAACCTTTAGAGGTGACGATGTCCTTTTCGTCATTTGTCGTCGTCTTGTTGTGGGGGCGCGATTCTAAAGCCACTGCCGCCCGGCGTTTCAACGTACTCTATCTTGGTTCCTTTGACTACTTTTTCATCGGACGACTTGTAGTACAAGCGTACGCCCTTGTCAGTTACTGCCGTGTCCTCGCTTTTAGCGGGATCGGAATCGAACCCTAGTGAATATGTCGGTCCGGTTGCACCCGTTATTACTTCGACGCGGATTGCGGCGTTCGGCGAGCCCTGCTTTTCCATTAGTTCCTTAACCTTTCTTGCGGCCTTGTTGGTCAAATTGATAACGTTTCCTTGTGCATCGGCCTCGGTAATCGCCTTGTTGATTGCTTCAATTAGTTCCTTGCATATTGCTTCCGACATTCCGTGGCCCTTGCAACCGTCTTCGAGTGATTCAAACTGGGAGACGTGGCAGCCAACACAGTGTAGGCCGTAGCTAGTCATTACCTCCATTGTTTCGGGGTAGCGTTTGACTATGTCGCTGACAAGCATGTCCCCGGTAACTCTTGGCATCATTGTTGGATTCATCCAGCCTTTGCAGTTGTCTATAATTAGATTGGGGCATTACCGGTTTAAACCATTTGCGCAAGCTACGCTTTGCCGTGTTTCTTGGCCGTGGCCTCTGCCGCAGTGGGCGAGAGTGCGGCGTCAAGCGTCTCCCTAAGCGTCTTTATAGTATCGCGAGCCAGGTCGCTGCTGAATAGATTGGCTCCATCCTTGATGATGTCGAGCTTGATGAACTCGGGCGCGTAGGCGTTCGTATCCGCATCGTGTATCTTTGGATACTGCAATGGTGTGATGCGGAATAAAACCGCGCTAGCGCTCTTCTGCCGTCGCGCCTTTTGCGTTGACGGACTAAAGCGCGAAAACAGTAGGTCGAACACCAGCACTGCAAGGCCGAAGACCGCGACTTCATAGATTCCCGATGCCAGCGTATATACTACGGCGAAGATGCCCGTCCAAGCTAGGGCGGTCTTGATAGTCTCGCGCAAATCGTTTTCCATAATCATTAATACCGGATGATTACTTTCTCGCCGAGGTTGCTGATGTGGTCGAACTCGAGGTCGAAGTTCTGTCCCTGCTCGGTCTGGATGATGAACGTGTCCTTGCGTTTGTTGATACTGACAATCTTGCCCAATCTAGTGCCAAGTTCGGTATAGACTTCGCGGCCTTCGAGCTTGAGGCGTGAAATGATGTCTTTCTTGAATTCCTTGGCAAGGAAGATTACTAGGAACATCACCGCGACAATGAGCAGCAGTGCGGAGAAGAAATCTGAAAAGCTCGTGTTGCCGATAATCCAGTCTGCCGCGCTGTTTAGCATGAGCCACAATAGCACTATAGCACTGGCGTTGATGAGTTGTTCTGGATATTCGTAAGCCTTCTTTTCGTAATACGCTTCGAGCGTCGTGCCAAGGATTATGAGCAGGAGCGCTACAACCGCTAAAAAGAGCTCTTTGGTGAAGAACGCGGCAAGTTTTAACGCGTTCGCACTCTCCGAAGCTGCGGCGTTGGCGTAACCTAGGCCCAATGCCACAAGCAATAGCGGCACTGCTGCAAAGTAGAATACGGACGAAATGCGGTCGAAAGATACTTTGGTGTGAGCCAGCGTCTTGGCGAGCCAGTCCTCGATTCCAAGTGCGCGCAAAATCAGATATGCGCCGAGCAGGCCGATGAAATAGCGTATGCCGGTGTTGCCGAGAAGGAAATAGAACAAGAGCGCCGCGCCCGGTAGCCCAAAGACTATCCTGGCAAAAGCGGGCTCCTTAAGTTTATCAAGAATTACGAAGTACGTCTTTTCAAGGTCCTTGCTCTGCTTTACGTAGACCGTTTCGACGCTGTTAATCTTTACACGCGTCTGCACCAGCGGCATGATGCGCTCGTCGCTCGCGCCGTCGGAAACGAATACGCACGCTTCCGGCTTGAAGTCGCTGATGACTTTCTCGAGCTGCTTTACAACTTCCTTGTCCGCGGTATAGCCAAGCGCGGGCGAACCGGTGAGGGTTGCTACTTCGACGGTATTCTCCTTTCCGAGTTCGTCATAGAGCTTTACTGCTGAAAAAATTGTATTCGCGTCAACTTCCTCGGGGTCGGTCAAGGCCAGTTTTGTAGCCGCCTCGATGTTGGCTTTGCGGCCGACTACAGGCCCGCGAATCTTGGCTTTCTCTTGCAAGTCGGCATCAACATCGATGCAAAGTATAAGTAGTCTCTTGGCTTCAGCCATGTTTCTCAATCCACCTTCAAACTAGTAACGCAATTCGGAAATATTAACCGATTGAATAACCTTATAAGTACCCGAATATATAACTACTACCTAGTAACAACAAATAGTGAGTGGTTTTCTTGCAACGTCGCGCAATCGTCTTTATTATCATAGTCGCAATAGGCGTCTCCCTAGCACTGCTGTTAATCGGTGCGGCCCGCATAAGTCCCGGGCTCGCCTTGGCCGGCCTCATCCTCGTAGCCGCCATAGCCTACTTGTTTCCAAGCCTAGAACAAATCCGCGAGTACGAGCGCGGCGTAATCTTCCGTTTCGGCAAGTTCGACCGGGTTGTTAATCCGGGCCTATTCGTAATATTCCCGTCTTTCGAGTCGATAATCCACGTTGACCTGCGTGAACGCGAGCTGGACATTAAACCCGTCAAACTCGTGGCGAAAGACAACGTTTCCATCACGGTTGATACCGTGGTATTCGTCAAGGTAACAGACCCGAAAAAGAGCGTTATCACGGTAAAGAACTTTGAAGTCGCAATGGCTGACGTCGTCATCTCCGAACTCCGCGCTATCGTGGGCAAGATGACTCTCGAGGAAATCCTTGAAAAAACCGAGAACATCAACCTAATCTTGAGTTCAAACATCGCCTCCGTAGGTGAACAATGGGGCATTCAAATCACGCGCATGGAAGTAGAGCGCATCATCCTTCCCGAGTCACTCGACCGCTCGATGACTCTGGCCCGTGCGGCGCAAGAGTACAAGAACAAGCTGCGCACCGAGGCCGAAGCCCGCAAAATCGCAATCGAAGTACTAGACGAGGCCACCAAGAACCTCGGCGACACCACGATGACTTACCTTTACCTCGACGCACTAAAAACCGTTGGCTCAAGCAAATCAACGAAATTCGTCCTGCCCGTCGAACTAAGCAAGTTCGCCGAAATCCTCGCCGCCAAACTCTACGCCAAGCCCTAGAACAGTTCGGGGCGGCGGTGATTCGCCAACAGGATTGCGGTAACAAAAGTCCTATCACTACCTTTTCTAGCCGTGGCCAAACGCAGGGCCTCGGCAGGTTGCTTCAAAAGCACGGTAATGTCTTCCCCATCCTCAAGCTCGGTTTCAAAACTCTTCCTGCAACCCGTAGCGATAAAGAAGTGCATTTTCTGCATCTTGTACGGCGGCTCGTCGTAAAGCACGGCAAGCTTTTCAATGCGTTTAGGCACATAGCCAGTCTCCTCGCGCAACTCCCGCAAGGCCGCCTGTCGCGGCGTCTCACCGTCCTCCACGCGGCCCATCTGCACCTCCGTCATCACGCGCTTGTTGCCGTGCCGATGCTGCCGGTTCAAGATAATGAGACCCGCCTCGTCGAAGGACACCGTAATCGAACAATCCTTTCCGCCTAAGAAGAAATACTCCAATACCTTGCCTTTCGGCGTGCGTACCTTTTCGGAGTAAAGCGGCCGGTAAGGATTGCCGCTAACCACTCTTTTACCGAAATACGTGTAACCCATTTCCTTCAACCGAAAATGATTGCGTTCGACTCGATGAACGCGCCAATCGCCAACAACAAGACGCCTACCGCAAGCAACTTCGCACCGTCGTGAAGCACGATAATTAGCCTACCGCCCAACTCCTTGCGCCGTAACAGCCCACTGCTGAGCACGCCGCCAGCAAGCGCCGCCACAAGGTACGCCGCCAATTCAAAAGACCCGTGCGGAATAATGCCCAAAATGCCGGCCGAGAGGCCAGTGAACAATCCGTACTCCCCGCCCGCGTTGCGCGCAATCGCCGAAAGAAACACGGCTATCACGGAGGAGTTCCACGTGATTATCGCGATACTGCCCGCACCGTAGGCTATTGAGAAAATCGTGATGAGCACCAACACGCCCAAGTTGTGCAAAAACAACTTCTCGAACGCCTGCTCGAACGTCAGGACGTGGCCCTGAAACATGTACGCCACCGCCGCGACTTCTTTTGATTGAATATCGAAAACGCTTTGCGCTTCAACCGGCGACAACGCAAGGTTCCACGCCAAAAAGCCTATTGTCAGGCCGAGAAAGAGCGCAGCGAGCACAACCACAATTGGCAGATGCCTTGCGAGCGTCCTAGAACCAAGGAAACGCTGTTCCTCGTACCACCCGACATCGTAATTCACCATGCTCAGCATGAGCGGCATGGCCGCAATGCTCGCAAGCCCTACCAGAATAACCCCCGTCGACTCCAAACCAGAATAATAAGCTACCAATACGGCGAGCACGGCGAAGACAAAGCCTAGGACAACGATTTTCCACGGGCTCTTCACCGCCGACTCCGGCGAAACGAGCGCCTCAAGAACCATACACGCATTTCGCGCCCGCGCGATATAAATGTTCTTTCCATCCAACGCGCACCACACGCAAGCGTTTTTAACCTTGCACGAGCCTAATAACTGCATTCAATCCTATAGTTTTCGAGTGAATTAAATGTCTAAAACAGTTCTTCCCGGCGAACGCGTAGGTTATTCCGAGGAAGTCGTCGCAACCGGGCGCACTTTCGAGGACAACGGCGTCATCTACTCCGCCGCCGCAGGCGCGCTCGAAGAAAAACCGGCCGAGCACGCCGTCACCGTCGTGCCAGCAAAAGCCACGCGCGCGCTACGCAAGGGCGACCTTGTTTACGGAATAATTTCGGACATATTTGAGTCAATCGCGCTCGTCGAATTCAACGCCCTGCCGTTAAGGGACGGCACCGTGCCGGCACAGAGCGACAAGATGGCCATACTCCGCGTTTCCGAGCTCATGCCATCTTACGTTGAGAGCATACGCGACTTTCTCTGTGTGGGCGATGTGCTCAAAGCAGAAGTTGTCGCCGCATCAAGCACTGGAATCAATATCACGCTCAAAGGCGAGGGCCTAGGCATAGTAAAAGCGCATTGGTCCCGCCGAAGAAACGATTTAGTAATCGGAAGCCAACGTAGCCAAGGCAGTCCGAGCGGTAGCTCGTCATTCCGCGGGAGCGACCGGCCGCCCCGACGCGAAGGCAGCTTCCGACGCGAAGGCAGCAAACCATTCGGCCAACGCAAGACCAGTCCGAGTTTCGGTGGCCCGTCACGACCCGGGCCCAAGCTAGAACGGAGGTACTCAAGATGATTAAAGCAACCGTACTAAACAAAGAGAAAGACTTTCTAGAAATCCAATTCAACGGCATGGATGAAGGCCTGGCCAACTTGCTGGTAGAAAAGCTCTCGGCAAGCAAGACCGACTTCGCAGCCTACTCCCTCGAACACCCTCTCACCGGCAACCCCATCGTACGCATCAAGGCCTCTTCGCCAAAAGAAGAGCTTGTCACCGCACTCAAAGCCATCGAAAAAGAGGCTTCGGAAGCAATCGCAGGCCTCTCCGACAAAAAGAAATAAGTAGAGATGGATTACTCCCTCCTAGTCGTGCTTTTCGGCCTGGCCCTAGTACTGGTGTGGCGCGACGGCCGTAAATGCAAGTGCCCCCACGCCTGCAACTGCAAACACTAACCTTTAATGCCCCCTGCAGCGTACTAAAACAATGAGCTTCAAAGAACATTTCTTGTGGAAACACCGCGGCACCGCGTTCGCAATCCTGCTCGCGGTAAGCGTACTGGCGTTCTACGCCACGCGCGAACCAATCTTCGCCGTAACCGGCGCACTCTTCATCGTGCTCTTATTCATCAACGATGCCTTGCCTGAAAAGTGGACTAAGAAGGACGCTAAAAAGTCTGGCGTCGAGCTAGTAATCGCCCTCGCCCTAGCAATCGGATTGTGGCTCGCCCTCCAGTTCATCCTACAAACCGCTTCACCAATCGACGTGGTTACCTCGTGCAGCATGCTACCCGCATTTGAACGCGGCGACATGATAATCGTACGCGGCGGAACCATAAACGCACCCACAATAAGCATTCCCGGCTCAATCGAAGACGCGCTCAACAGCGCTACCGTGACTAAATCGCCGTGCACGCTCTCCCTAGCCGGCGCCGCACAGGCCGCACAATGTACCTATGCCGTGACTGTTGAGGGACAGACTGTGACTGCCAACCACTCGAACGACGTCATCGTCTTCGAGCCCCAACCGCGAGTCTACGGCCTCATCGTCCACCGCGCCTTCGCGCGGCTCGACAACGGCACTGCCGAGTGGTTCTTAACAAAAGGAGATAACAATTTAGGCCTCGACCAAGAGTCGGTGTTTGAAGCCGTGCCCCGCCAAGACGTTCACGGCGCCGTGACACTCCGGATACCGCTCTTAGGCTTCCTCAAACTCTTCCTCTTCGGCCAATTCAGCGAGCCACAAGGCTGTAAAGCACTCGTTGCAGGGGGAAATTAGGCGCCGCGCGATAGTGTTTTTAAGCTTGGCAGTCACTATTTGCACATTCTACGAGGGGGTTCATCATGGAGCTAGTTATCGAAGACGCGCGTTTCTTTAAATCGTGCATAGACGCAATAGCAAACCTGGTCGACGAAGGAAACTTCGAGGTCAGCGACAAGGGCGTACACCTGCGCAGCATGGACCCATCACAAATCGCCATGATAGACTTTTCCATTCCTAAAGACGCCTTCGCGTCACTCGACTGCACTGAAAGCGTGACGCTCGGAATAGGCCTCGTAGATTTCGGCAAAGTCCTCGCCCGCACCCGCGCTGGCGAAAAGCTCACCATCTCGCTCGAAGAGAAGGAGAACAAATTCGTCCTAGAATTCGCCGGCGACAGCAAACGCCGCTTCAAGATGCCCTTGCTCGATTTAGGCTCGTCCTCGCCGAAAGAACCCGGAATCCCGTTCGACGCCAGCGTCAAAGTAAAAGGCGGCAGCTTCAAGGACATGATCCGCGACGCCGGCCTACTGTCAAGCCACGTCATACTCAGCTGCAACAACGACAACTTTGTTGTAGAAGCCCGTGGAGACAGCGGTGAATTGGTCACCGAGACGCAGAAAGGCGCGCCGAGCATTGTCGAACTATCCGCTAAGAACCCGGCTCGCGCAATGTTCCCCTACGAGTACCTTGACGACATGACCCGCGCCTGCCCCGACGACGCCGTACTCTCGCTCGACCTCAAAACCGACGCACCAGTGCGCCTCTCGTACGACGTCGGCAAGGCCAAACTGGCCTATTACCTGGCGCCTCGGGTTGAAAACATCTAAGCCGCGCGTGCGAAACCAATTTAACGCTACTACGAGTAACTAGCTCCGGGTGAAAACGATCTTTCCAGAAACAAAGCACGGTAGCCTACTACGCCTAGCACCCCTTGCGGCAATAACACTCATAATACTACTCGGCCTCTACGCGTTCACCACCTTTAACACCCGCACGCCCCCTGCGGTAGACTTGTACTACGAGTACCCAAACGAGCTTCCAAGCATAATGGCTCAGGGTTCAGCCTATCCAATAACCTTCACCATTGCCTCGTTCGAAGACTCGGCGCTTGACGGCGAAATATCGTTCGACTGCGGTAACACCACCCTGGTTCTGCCCGTACACCTTGATTCACGACAAACGGAAACTACCACCTTGGTTGCCGAGCCATCGCCCGTGACCCGCCCCCTGAGTACATTCTCCGAAGAATGGCGCGAACACTATGACCTGCCACCAGAAGCAATCCTTTTAATGCCAAACTACAGCGTTTCAGGCGCATTCGCCGTTTCATACAATTCTTCAGCAGCAAACCTCTCGCAAACAATAAACATCGACTATTCGAGAAAGATAAACTCTTCAGGAAACCTATCCTACCTGCGCGGCTCAATCACCATCGTGCCAGAAGCAGGCGGTTTCACTGCGTACGTCACCCGCAACAATTCAGTTCGCTCGCGTGAATACCAGGATTGCACAGTTGGCGTTGACTTCGGCGACTCGAAACGCCAAATCACTTTCGTCTACGCCGTCGAAAGCTCGGATGATTAACGTGAGAATCGGCTTCGTCGGCCTACCCCGTCTCTGCCGCGCCCTCGCCAACCAACTCTCTAACAACGGTCTCGACGCGCAAGACTATTCCTGCAAAACAACCCTCGCACCAGACGCCGACATAGTCCACGAAGTCTACGCGGGCTCGGGCGGGCCAATAGCACTTACCGCAAAGCTCGCCGGAAAAAAAGTAGTAAGACACTGGATAGGTTCAGACGTACTTGAATACACCGACCGCCGGCCGCCCCGTCTGCAAATGCGCGTACTCAAGCTGCCCGGCGCACTAAACGCGTTGACTACTGTCAATGCCTCAATCTGGAACAATTTACAAAGCGAGCTCCCCTTTGCATCCAAAGTACTGCCCATAGCAACCGAAGAATACGCAAAAGCAAAGCCTGCGGGCAAGCCGTCAAACAAAGTCCTCTGCTATTCCGGCGGAGGAAGGGAATGGAAATACGGCTTGGATTACATACTGCAAACCGCGTCCAAGTGCCCGCAACTAGAATTTCGCGTTCTAAGCTGCATCGACACGCGCCTAGACGTTCCATCCAACGTCAACCTTTTAGGCCGCGTAGATGCCGTCAAACTAGAAGAAGAGTACGCCAACTGTCTCGCACTCTACCGCCCCTCGCGCCACGACGGCTTGCCCGGAATGGTACTCGAAGCCCTCGCGCGCCAAATCCCCGTGCTATACTCTCAAGAACTACCCCACTGCGCGCTATACGCGTCGCCCGAGCAAGCCGCGGAATGGCTCAATGAATTGGCGGATAACCCGCGGCGCCTGCCTCTAAAAGCACGCGATTGGGTGGTCGAGAACTTTTCGACCAGAAAACTGGCAAAACAATACGAGACCTTCTACGAGGAACTCTTGTGAACAAAATTCCGGCCGCATCGTTTGCAATCCTTCCTTTCATAGCAATGGTATTACCCGAGCCCTTGCGAGCAATCCTTTCAATCGTCTGGATTGTATTCATGCTAATCGGACTCGGTCGCCTCGTCGAACAAACAATCACTTGCCTAACGCCATTCGAGTCACGCTACGCACTCTGGTTCCCTGCCGGCGTCGCGTTATACTTGCTGGCAGCGCTTTTTGCCAATTCTTTGAACTTGCTCGAACAAGGTTCTTTCACGCTATTGGTCTGGGTTGCCGCCGTTATCGGTCTTGGACTAGGCGAAATAAAGCTGCCTCAAATAGACAATAGGTTAGTCCTCTTGGCAATAGTTGCCATCGCGAGTTTGCTGCCCTTCGCATTCCTTCGGCTTAACTCCCCCTATCCGTACCAAGCCAATATCGACATGTTCACGACTTTCCTACCAATAACGAACGAACTCCTAGCACACAACTACTTAGACTTAAACACTTACGCAGTTAACCTGCCCTCCGTGGCACTCCTCGCAGCAACCGCGTCTAAAGCTTTTACCGTTTCCGCACTCGGCTTCTACTATTACGCGCCCCTCGCGCTTTACGCCTTGACCGCAATCGGAGTATTCTTACTAGCAGAAAAAATATCCGGCAACAAGTGGCACGCTGCAGGCGCAGCACTAGCAGCCGTATTCTTCACCGGCTGGGGAACAACCGCTGACCCAATATTCTTCATTCCCCGCAATCTAGCAGCTCTACTCTTACCTTACGCACTAGTCATAGCCGACAACTATCGTAAAGACGCCGACGACTGGCTCGGTGCGGCATTCGCAATGGCCTTTGCCGCAATAACCTTCCTCGTAATCCAGCCAATCGGTGATCCAACCAACTTTACTAGCTCGGCCTTGTTCGTTTTCCCTCGCCAACAACTCGGCATTCTAATACCCTTGGCGCTAGCAGCCTGCCTAACGCTCTCTTGGTTATCGCTAGGAAAGAAAAACGCCCGCTACCTGCCGCTATACCTAGCTTGCATCGCGTTGGTTCTCACGCACACTTACCTCGGCCTCCTAGCCGCCTTTCTCACCGCCGCACTGCCATTCACTCGAACCGCTCTGAGTAAATCCGCCCAAGATAACCTGCTCAAAATATTCCTAGCACTCATATTGCTCGGCCTTGCAGGTTGGCCCTTGCTTGAAGGAGCACTGTCCGCACTCAACCCCGCTTGGCCAGTAGGAAACATCGCAAAATACTCTTTCAGCTCGCCAGAAAAACTAGTCATTGCACTCCAAGTATTCTCTTTCGCCGCACTCGCAATAGCCGTCCTCGGCGCCGCAGCATACTACTTCGACAAACGCGCCGACAAAGCATGGCTTCTTGCACTGCTAGGAATTTCGGCGTTTGCAATGCTTCCCCTGCCATTCACCTTCCGCGCCATGGGCGTAGTCGTGCCACTAGTCGCGATAATGGCCGCGTACCCCCTCACTCGCATCCGAACCACGTTCGGCAGGCCAGCCGCCGCAGGCGCTCTCCTAATATTCCTCCTAATAGCGTTCCAACCCGTTTACAGCTTCGCAAAATTCAACGACGCCACCTATGCAGGCGAAGGCTCCGTGTCCGGTTTCTCACCAAACGATTTGGCCGCATCACGCTGGCTCGAACAAAACACTGGCGACAACGATTTCATCCTATCCGACCCCTCAACCCAGTCTGTCTATTCCGCTTTATCAGGAAAAACAGCTACGCTGACTACGCGCGTGCAAGACGACCGCGGTCAACACCCCCTAGCCTACGCCTACCCGCCCCTCTACGCCAACTTGAAAACCGCCCTCGGCGCCAGCAGCCCAACCGCGTGCCTCGCCCTAAAAACAGTAGTCTCAACCTACGCCAACTCTACTGCTGCAACCCCGCGCTCCCACTTCTACTTGATAGAAAACTGCAAATCACTCAAATGGCTCTCCGACAGCATTTCATTCAACGCCGGCAGCTACACCTGCACGCTAGAAGAAAGAACGTGCGAATCACTCGCTCTCCACAAAGTATTTGAAATAAAGAACGCCATTAACATATACGAGGTAACAAGATGACGCGATGGATCTGGATTGCACTATACTACGCTTTCGCTCGCTACCTGCCGCCATCATACTCTCGGTTCTGTGGAAAAACCGCCAGAAAAATACGGGGCTTCCTCGCCCGCCGCGTCTTCGCTTCCTGCGGCAAGAGCGTTAACGTTGAACACGGCTGCCATTTTGGCACTGGTGAACTAGTATCACTCGGTGACAACTCGACACTACCACTCAACGGAAAGATAGTCGGCGCCGTAACAATCGGTAGTGACACCATCATCGGCCCCGAAACAATGCTTCTAGGTTATCGACACGAATACGCGGACGCATCGACGCCAATCCGTTTGCAAAGCACGGAAAAAGCACCCGTTGTAATAGGCAAAGACGTCTTCATCGGCGCGCGTGCCATACTAGTGGGGCCTTGCAATATCGGTGACGGCTGCGTAATCGGCGCAGGAAGCGTGGTGCGCGGCAACATCCCGCCTCAATCTATAGTAATAGGCAACCCTGCCAAAGTGGTCAGCAAACGCGGCTAGTCAGAGAAAATCGTTCAATCCGCCGCCGGTATTGAAACGCTTGGCAGTACTCCATTCGTGCCGAATGAACTCCTGCAAGAATCCTTCCCCGGAATACCGTTCCAAGAACGCAATGGTCACCGCATCGTGCGAATACCCGCTGCCGAGCTCGGCCTTAATCCCAGTACGTCTAATCAAAGCCTTGATTTTCTCTAATTCCTTCTCGCGTTCGCTCTTGGCAATGATTGACGCGGCACCGACAATCGGGTGGTCGCGGTCGGCGTGATTCAGGCAAGCAATCGGGAAATCGTGGTCGAAATATTTTCTGATGCGCGTCTCAAACTTGCTCGGCACCGGGTCCGGTGAATCAACCACAACGCGCTCGAGGGCAACTCGTTTGGAAAGCTTGTGCAACAACGCTGAGGCGTGCAGCGCCTCCAACTCGTTGAGGCTCGTCTTCCCGCGCATGCGCTCGGTAATCTCCACTGCGCTAATTGCGGACAACTCGAACGCGCCTTCCTTGCGCAACTCGTCAGCGAGCCTCTCGCGCACTTCCGGCGAAAGAACTTTCGAGTCCTTGACGCCCCTCGCCTTCAACTCGCTCTCGCTGTCATGCGCGTACGCGCACATAACCAGTGGTCCAAACACGCAGCCTCTTCCGGCTTCATCGATGCCTGCAACAAGCTT
>MNVH01000059.1 GCA_001871595.1 Candidatus Micrarchaeota archaeon CG1_02_55_22
CGGTAGAACGTCTTGAGGACGACTTTGAGGTCGTACTTGGTGCGTTCGGCGAGTTTTACGCCCTCCAAGCGCCCGACGAGGTCAATCAAGTCGTCGCGTGAGGCGTCCTGGAATGGTTTGCCTAGAATTAGCGCCAGCTTTTGCAGGCTGTACACGAGCTTGACGCCACGCGACCGGGTGACGCCCCGCGCTAACCAGGTGTTAACGAACCGCCGAATCACTTCCTTAGTCTCGTCCGGCAAGGCGTGGGCGTCCAATCGCCGGTACGCTGATTCGAGGTCGCTGGTGCTCGTGTATATCTGGCTCCCGCTCCGTTTCATCTCACAACCTCCTATGTCTTTGAGGTCTAATTAGCTCTCGTGCGAACTTTCGCAAAACCGTGCGCACCGCGATGCCGCTCTGTGCCCTGAGCACAGAGCACGCAAGCCGCACTCAACCGTAGGCTTAGTGCGTACCGGCATGATTGTGCTGATATCCACGTGATTATACATACTTCCCCGAATAAATAGACTGCTCCCTTAGGCGGTTGCCTAAGCGGTTCTCGTTATTCGTCTAGAGTCCTGAACGTCATGCAATATCAGCATGATTATACACAAATCCGCACTAAACAAGATTGCTTTATATTTCACAGATATTATTGGTACATAGCACAGGGGGTGTCACAATTGGGTTTCATACGAAAGGAAAAGATTGGCTTGCTTGTCATGGGGCTTCTGTTAGTAATTTGGCTGGCGGCGTACCTTGCGTACAACTTTGCTCCCGGCGTCTGGGCGCAATTTGAGCCGTTCATTCTGTACACTTTCCTGGGCGTCTTTCTTATTGGTGTGGTTGTCGTGTTTTTCAACTTCCGGAAGTCTTTGGACTTGGATTGGAATCCAGACAGCATCAGGTTGCGAAAGGATGTTGTAGCAGAGTTCGCCGACGTTCCGAGGGATGAGTCGCTCTTGGTTGGGGAGGCGAACAAGCGCGCCCGCATAGTACTTTCCTTCAAGGTAGTTGCGGCCATGTTGCTGGCCGTCTTAGCTGGGTACTTCTACTTTGTCGGCCCGTGGTACCTCGTGCTTGTATGCCTGGCTGCCGCGGCAGTACTTGGGCGGATTGGTTTGCAGTCGCAGGAATATGTAAAGGATCCGTCTGCGGGAATGGAATCCTTCGAGTTATACCGTGACAAGCTCGTGCTTAACCCGGGTAGGCAGGAGGTCCAGTTCAAAGACATAACTGAGCTGACTTTGCGCAGCTACCCTGACACGACTGAAACCGATCTGGTATTGCAGTTCTTGCCCGGCTTCAAGTATAATTATCAGCTACAAGTCACGCTGGATGGAAAGACCTACGAATTCTATAATCTAAGCACCAACCGAAGCTTGTGGATTAACTTCAAGAACACACTTATTCCAGCAATCCTGCCAATGCTTGGGTTCAGCGCTCGAAGCAGCATTAGTACCATAAAAGGCAGCGCTTGGCCCGGGCCCCAGTGGAACGTTAGGTACCGCTACGAGAAGAAAACCCCATAACTAATGCGCGTTGTGCCCTAAGCACTACTCGCGCAAAATAGGCGCGGGAAGGCGGCCCGAAAACAATATATACTAGTTTATGTATTATTGTTACAAGTTAATAACGATTGGTGTGTTTTATGTATGAGTTTGCTCATGCGCCGAACCTCAAGACGGTTATCATGGTTGAGGATGCTCTTGCTAGTGCGAAGGAGAGCGCCGTGACGGTGGCGCAGCTTAAGCGTTTGTTGCCAAAGCAAGTCAACCACAATACCTTGAAGATTATCCTAGAATACCTTGAGGCGAGTAACAAGATTGCCGTTTCGCTCAAGGGAATCACGTGGATTGCCAACGACAACCCAAAGCTTCGCAAAGCAATTGCAACGGGCCTTGAACTATGAAGCCCGTGCGGGTGATATTGTCGCCGGACGCCGAGTCGGTCTATCAGCGCCTTAATTCCGCCGCGCCCACGTCGAAGCTTGACCAGAGCATCCTTAACGCGATAAACAAGAAGGTCGAGCTAATCAAGGCTAACCCGCACTATGGCCAGCCGATTTCCAAGGACAAGATTCCCGAGGAATGGAAACACGAGTACGGCATCAATAATCTCTTCCGCGTCGAGCTGCCACAGTTTTGGCGAATGCTCTATACGCTTACCAACTCGGACTCGGAAGTGGAAATCATTGCTTTTGTACTAGAGATTAGCAACCACGAGAAGTACGACAAGCGCCTTGGCTACAAGCGAAACTAATTCAAACGGACTATTTTAAGTCTCGTGCGGATATGCGCTAATCGTGCGTACCCCGTGCACGAACTAAGTCGTAGTGTTTTCGGCGCGCTGGTTTTGCGCTAGTTCTGGAATTGCAATCCGCGTACGCTTTTTTGGGCTAGCCGCGGCTTTTTCGCTAATCTCCCGGCCGGTTTTCCAATGCATAGGCATATATGCTAGTAGCAATATGTTATATTGGTAATAGGGTGGAATACGGCTAATACCGTGCGTTAGGTTTTTAGATGGTTGGTTGACAAAAATGAATTTCTTTGGTAAGGCTTTGGTTAGCGTGTTTGTATTAGTTCTTCTTCTATCCCAGGCGGCTTACGCCGCGGGTCCTGCCGCCGTGGATTTGGGTTCGGCGGGCAGCTTTACGATTCTTGCCAAGTCCGGTATTTCTACCACGGGCGTTACGTCCGTTGTTGGTGATATCGGCGTCAGCCCGGCTGCCGCGAGCTTTATCACGGGCTTCGGGTTGATAGCCGATGCGTCCAACCAGTTTTCGACCTCGTCGTTGTTGAATGGTAAGGCTTACGCGTCCAATTACGCGCCTCCAACACCAGCCAAGATGACCACCGCCGTGGGCGACATGCAGATTGCGTATACCGACGCAGCAGGACGGACTAATCCTACTGCAACCGAGCTTGGTGCGGGCAATATTGGTGGTTTGACGCTCGCGCCTGGTTTGTACAAGTGGGGTACCGGCGTTACGATACCGACCGATGTTACGCTCGCGGGCGGTGCCAACGACGTATGGATATTCCAAATAGCTCAAACGCTTAATGTAGGCAACGGCGCAAGCGTCGTCCTTAGTGGCGGCGCACAATCCCAGAACGTGTTCTGGCAGGTCGCAGGCCAGGCGACGCTTGGAACAACTTCGAACGTTAAGGGAATCATACTCTCACAAACCGCAGTAGTCCTCAACACCGGCGCGATATTGAACGGTCGGGCGCTGGCGCAAACCGCAGTCACTCTGGATGCAAACTCCGTAACCGCACCTACTGGAACGAGCCCGGCGCCCGTCACGACTTCAACGCCTACACCAGCCTTGGCGCCTACAGCTACGCCGACATCAACGTCTACTCCAACTGCAATGCCGACTTCAACGTCTACTCCCGTAACAACGACGTCATCGGCGACAGTCACGTCAGGCACACCGGTTTCTTATCCGGCTCCAGATACTTCTG
>MNVH01000058.1 GCA_001871595.1 Candidatus Micrarchaeota archaeon CG1_02_55_22
TCGTGAGGGTCTACTATCAGGAGCAAGGCGGCCACGTGACTGGCATCGAAGGCGGCGACTGCGGCCAGACTCTGTATCTCTCCTACGACGACTCGCGCGTCGCGGAGCAGCGCCTCATGCTGAACGGCGGCAACTGCACCACGCTCGGCATGAAGGTCTCACCCGTCTTCCCGGCGGACGGCGTGAAAGTCAACGTTTCCATACAAAACCACCTGGGCCCGCGTTACGTGCTGATTCAGGGCACCGGGGACTCGCAATGCTTCGAGTTGTGCAATTACGACCCTCTGAGCGAGACGCCCGTCGACACTTCCTCGTGCGGCGGCTTCACCCAGTCCATCAGCTTCACGCAAAACAAGACGATGGTGCTGCGCTATCACCCCGAAGCGCTTTGCAAGGAAAAGGGAGTCGTCGCGAACCACATCCCAACGGCGAGCGCGTCCTTCAAGTTCTGGGGGGCCGGCGACCAGGACCAAGACACGGCAAGCAAAAACCTGACGCTTCTGGTCCAGAACGAAACCACGGAAATCCGCCATAATTCCAACGGCTCGTTCCAGCTGGCGGAAAAGACGAGCGCGGCCATTGCGCCCAGCCTGTACATAGGACCGGTAATGAAGCGGTTGGATTACGCGACTTGCACGCAAGTGGAAACCCCGCAACTCTGGGCGGTTACGAATTTGAAGCAGACGGCTGGCGAGAGCTCGCGTCGTTTTGTCATCGCAAGCCGCATACAGACGGGCAACCAGTGTGAAGACAACACCCAGGACGGCATAGAAACGAGCTTCGACGCCTATTTCCCGATGCAGTTCGACGAGCCGTCGACAAAGGTTTTCGCTTTCGAACCTTCAACGAAAGAGCAGCTCACCGTTTTCGAAGAGGACCCGCTAGTTCCCTACCACTACATCGCCATAGCCTGCTGCTCGCTAAACCCGGACGCGCCGAACAACTGCTTCCTCGACGGCTTGGGCACGGCGAACAACAAGGATTTCCCGAAGGGACTCGCCACAGAGTATTTCTCAAAGATTAAGAACGCCGCCATTGGCGAGTGTGCTAACGGGGCGACGGCGAACTATGAGGAATGCAAGACGAAATGCAACTCGGAAACGGAGTGCATTCAAGGCTGCGAGGACGCTTGGACCAGCGACAACGGCCAAGGCTACGGCTGCATGATGAACGCGGAGTATCTGGCAGAAAAGGTTTACAACGACCAAACTAAAACCATGGACCTGCTGGAAACGCCAATCGGCCAAATGATTGACGACACTCGCGCACTGGCCGAAGAGAAGGCGTTCTGGCGCGGCAAGAGCACGACGCTGTGGTGCGACAGTAACGCCCCTTCCAAGTGCTTCCAAAACGGGAAATTCGATCCGCAGCACGCTTACGACCAGGACTGCTGCAGGGCTACCGTTGACGAATGGCGCAACATGACGCCCAAGAACGTCAGCCAGCAGGAACCCTGCACTTTCTGCAACCAGACGGACAAGTACCCCGACTGCAGCGGAGGCGAGTGCAGCGAAACCGCGCCCGATGTCTATCAGTGCGACTCGCGGTGCCAACAAATCAGCCCGACGGAAGGCAGCATAACAATAGGGTATCGCGAAACGTGGAATTACAGCACTTGCGCCATACCCGTCGTGTTCACTCCCAACTCAGCGTACATGCAGCCCCTTCAGAGCATACTGAAAACCGCAGCGCAGGAGTGCCAGGCGAGCGGCATTTGCAACCTCTTGTTCGCGAACGGCAAGCCGGAATGCGTGGTTGACGCGAACGGCAACATACTCGCCGACGCCAACGAGAACCTCTCCGAGTCGGCCGAGAACGGCAACTATTACGCCTGCCCCGCAGGCAAAATAATAGCCGTCCGCCTGCTCGAAAGCCAAAACAAGGTATTCAAGAGTTCCGTGGACTTCTGCTTCACGGGCTACTGCGCGCTCGTGCCGGACGAAACCTTCGACAAGCCGTTATGCGACAACGACGTCCCCGCCGTTGCCGACGGCGACTTCTACCGGTGCGCATCCGGAAACATCCAGACGACCGACTGCACCGTTCCTTGCGCGAACTGGTGCGGAGAGCCAAACTGCGGTTCAAGCTGCCCCGCGAGCGGACTTTACTGGAACGAGACTTACGGGCCGCTCGAACAAAACGGTTGGCTGACCCAACACGGCGACCAGCCGGTGCAAACGATTTTCTCGGCAACAATAGACGACTCGCAGACGGAGACTTTCCAGAATTACCGGCCTTACTCGTACTTCCCCGAGGACTACCGCTACACGCCCGGAACCCGCGAGGAATTCATCCAATACGGGCCGTCGTACAGGCACTCAATACTCGTCAACACGCTGGACCTGACCGGATTTGACTTCTACGAAGGCTTCGGCTTGAGCGACGCGAACGCTTGGCGCGCGGTCGGCGTTTCCGGGTGCCAGCATGAGAGCGGCGATTACTGGAACAACCAGGGATTGTACGACTTGCGCTTCGGCAACGAGCTTATCGCGAGCTCCACGATGATGGCCGACCTGTGGCAAGGCAACTTGAGCGTAGTGAGCTTGAAGATGTCCGACCAGCTCGGCGCCACAAGGTGCGACAAGGGAAACCAAGCGCAAAACCCGATTACGGCGCAAGAGTTGTGCGCGCCGGTTTACGCGGACAAGTCGGTGTTGCCCACTGGTTTCGGAAACTGCGTGAACTCGATGTGGAGCGTTTACGGTAGCGAAACCGCGGACAAGGCGTGCGGAGACGTGCTGAAATGGTTCCTTTACGACAACAACGGCGACGCGATACCCATAACCAAGCAAACGAGTTGCCACGGCTCTGCGCCGGGCTCGCGTTCCGTGAGCGGCGGACAGCACCTGGTTCATTACTGGACGCCTGGCGACACGTTTGGAGGCGTCCTCGGCGGGCTCGCGTGCGCCGGCGGAATAGTAGCCACCGTATTTACATCGGGAGCGGCATGGCCAGCCATAGTTATATTATGTAGTGGAGGAATGGGTATAGTAGCTATAAGCATAACTGGCTCTCCCGGCAACTCGGCGCACACGGGCTTCCTCTACGACAATGGCGTGTTTGAAGTGACCAGCACCGGAAACCACAACACGGACTTGAACCATGCCTGCAACGCGTACGGAAAATGCGAGAAAGGATGTGGCGGAAGCAGCTGAAGCGCGCTGGTTTCCGTCGAATGCCGTTTTGCGCAGGGTTTAAATACCGCGAGGGAAATATTCTACCGTTAATTCTTTCGGCTACACAACGACGTAGCCGTTAATCGGTGGGGACGACCAGTGAATAATTCGACGGCTTTTAGGCGCTTTTCAAAAGGCGGGGTTGATGGCTAGTGGCTGACTTGGAAAAGGAAATAATGAAGGGCACGACTACTGTCGGAATCACGTTCAACGGCGGCGTTGTGCTCGCGGCGGACAAGCGCGCCACCATGGGCACCTTCATCGCCGCCAAGGACGTCGAAAAAATCCATTTTTTGGGCGACAAGGTCGCCTTGACGATAGCGGGAGGCGTAGGCGACGCGCAGTCGCTCGTGCGTTTGATGCGCGCGGAACTCGAGCTTTACAAGTACGGCAAGGGACGCGAACTGACGATTAAGGGCGCGGGAACCCTGTTGTCCAACGTGCTGCAGGGAAACAAGTACTACCCGTACTTCGTGCAGCTCATAATCGCGGGTTACGACACCCAGCCCCGCCTGTTCGACTTGGATTTGACCGGCGGCCTCCTCAGCGAGGAGTACGTCTCCACCGGAAGCGGCAGCGTCGTGGCTTACGGATTGCTGGACGCGGGATTCAAGAAGAACATGAAGGAAGACGACGCGGTAAAGCTCGCCGTCAAGGCGGTTTACGCGGCCATGAAGCGCGACAACGCCACGGGCGAAGGCGTGGACGCGATAGTGATAACGAAGAACGGCGGCAAGCGGCTGTCCCCGGCCGAGACGAAAGCCATAGCCGACTGACGCCGCATAATCCCATTTAAAACGGCATAAACCGAAACACGGGTTTTCAAAAGTGCAAACTACGACTAAGGCAACGGCTAACGGCAGCGACAAGTTGAAGGAACTCTTCGAGAGCGTGACGCAAGTCCTTCCCGCGGAGTGCCAGGTCACCAAGGTCGAGCCGGAAGGCCCGCAAATCGTAATTTACCTCAAGAACATCAAGGCGTTCTACGATGATGAATCGTTGATAACGCGCCTGGCCAGCCGCGTGCGCAAGAAAGTCCTGCTGCGCGTGGACTCGTCCATGCTCAAGGACGTCAACGTGGCGCTGCAGGACATCCAGACCCTCGTGCCGCAAGAGGCGGGCGTGGACTCCATCCGCTTCGACCCGGAGTTCAACGAAGTCATAATAGAAGCGAAAAAGCCGGGCATGGTAATAGGCAAGGGCGGCTGCGTGCTCAAGAGCATCATCCTCACTACGGGTTGGAGCCCGCGCGTTTTGCGCTCGCCGACCAGCCCAAGCGAAGTGGAAAAGGCGATTCGCGGCGCGGTGTTCAACGCTTCCAAGGAACGCAAAAAGTTTTTGTTGAACCTGGGCAGGAAAATCATACTCGAAGGCGGGCCCGGGCAGGCCGAGTGGGTCAAGATTACGGGCCTCGGCGGCTTCAAGGAAGTGGGCCGCTCGTGCCTCCTCTTGCAGACTTCGCGCAGCAACGTGCTCGTCGACTGCGGCATCAACGCGGACACGAGCGACAACAAGAACGCCTACCCCTACCTCACCGCCATGAATCTCGGCCTCGACCAAATCGACGCGGTCATACTCTCGCACGCGCACCTGGACCACTGCGGCTTCATCCCCTACCTGTACAAATACGGCTACGCGGGCCCGGTGTACTGTACGCCGCCCACGCGCGACTTGATGATTCTACTCCAGCAGGACTGCGTGAACGTCATGAACTCGGAGGGCAGCGGCGCGCCTTACGGCGAACGCGACGTCAAAACCGAGCTCAACCACGTTATCACGCGCGACTACGGCGAGGTCACGGACGTGACGCCCGAAATACGCTTCACCTTCCACAACGCGGGGCACATTCTCGGCAGCAGCATCATCCACCTGCAC
>MNVH01000002.1 GCA_001871595.1 Candidatus Micrarchaeota archaeon CG1_02_55_22
ACGCGGCAGGAGTGCGCCCAACGCGGGCGTGAACGCTTCGGCCGAGGTGAACCTCATCCTCGGCGACAAGCTATTGAAGCTCTTTGACTCTGGGAGCGTGGGGCTGGAGCCGAACGCGATGGTGAACTTGACCGCGTCAGGCAGGATTGACTTGCAGGCCGGCGAGTACTGGGTGAGGACGGTCTTGAGGTACGGGGACCGGAACGAGTCGCGTGACAGCAAGCTCACGGTCACAGTACCACCAAAAATTAATATCATCGGGTTCAGCCCGCCCGCGGCGGTGGCTTTCGGAGCGGCGTACAACCTTTCGGTCACCATCGCCAATAACTTTACCGAGCCTGTTGACGCAGTAGCATCGGTCATCCTAGAAAAAGACGATGAGATAATTGGGCAGTATTCCGGAGAGGGCGGAATAATTGCCGGAGGCGAGGAAAAGACGCTTGCAGTACCTGTGTCGTTCGCCGGCAGGAGCGGGCGCGTGAAGGTCAAGGTTGTTGTTGATTACGAGAATAACTCGGTTCGCGAGGAGCGCAACGTGACTGTTACCGAAACCAAGGCGCCCGAAACTATCGACAGGGCGGTGAACGCCAACACCTACGTTGGTTCGGCAGTGTTCATGAACGCGACGCTTGCCGACGACTCGAGAGTGGAGAACGCCACGTTCTGGCTTACTAACGGAACGGCGGACATTAGTATACCTGCGAACCTCGCGCGGGTTGGCGGCAACGTCACGGTGGCAAGGGCGGTTTACTACGGCGACCTGACGCTTGGTTGGCACTTTTTTGCAGTAACCGCGTGCGACGAGTTGGGTTTGTGCCTGGCCTCGGCATTTGCGACGTGCGGGGGTTGCAGCTTGCCGGAAGATGGCTTTGACTACGGCGTTTCAATGGACCGCTTGCTAGTAAGGAGCTGCCACGATAAGAACGTGCTGGCGGCTGAAGAAGCGGGCAAGGTGGCAAGGGCGCTTGACGGCGTCGCGTGCGTGTCGCAGTGGCAGCCGAGCCAGTGGGGCGCGCCGGGTTTGACGTATTTGTCGCGGTTCGACGCGGTAGTCTGGAACGCAGAGGACTCGCCGCGCGAAGTGCCACTTGAAACAACGGAGGCGCTGACGGGCTATGCCGATGGCGAAGGCCGGCTCTTCGCCGCCGGCTCGCGATTGGCAGGAACGTTCAGGAATAATCTTGACGGCTTTGAGGCGCTAGCGGGTGTGCAGCTCGGCGGTTTGTACTCGCAGGGCGACGGGCTCTCGGCATCCGAAATAATGTTTAACGAAGATATGGCGATAATGGGCTTGGCAGGCAACTTTACGCTGTTGAACCAGTCATTCCGAGACGCGGTGAAGCCGAACGGCTCGATAGAATACGCGGCGTTCAACGACTCGTCGCACGCGGCGCTGACTGTGAAGCGAAATGCAACTGGCGCAGTGATTGTAGCGGTTTTCTCGCTGGACGCGCTGCAGCCGGGAGACGCCGCGACACTCGTCAGGCGCGCGGCCTTGGGAGATTTCTCCGACACGCCGCAAAAGGATTGGATGGCGGTAGTCAAGGCCGCGTCTTCGGGCGTTTTCAACGGCGAAAGTTATTGGTTTGCGGTCACGGCGGTTGCGCCGGTTGTTGGTTGAATTGAATTTAATGGAGATGTGGTTGAAATGAATGGTTTCGTCAAGGCGACCGTGTTCGCGGCTGTGTTCGCGTTGTTCGCTTCGGCTGCGCAGCCGGTGATGTTCGGTTTTACGGGCAACGTTGCGAACCGCGGCAGCGGGCCGGGGAACTTGCAGGTTAACGTGAGTGTCAATTCAAGCTGTACCACGGGAGCGGGAATCATTTATTCGGAACTCTTCGCCGGTGCGGTTTCAGCGGACGGCGCTTTCGGCGTGACTCTTGGCAAGGGCGGGCTGCTGATGGCGGATTATGGGAAGAGCTACTGGCTATGCGCAGGGGTTGATGGTGTGAGACTTGGTAATGCTACCGAGTTCAACACGGGACAGGGTGAAATCAGCACGCTCACGCCCGCGTCCGGGAGAACCGACGTGATTGGCCGCCTCAATGTTACGGGTAACGCCAATGTCGGAGGCAACTTTTTATCAACCGACGCCACGGTGACGAACAACCTAGCAGTAGGCGCGAACGCGCTCTACGTCAACGCGATAACTAATAGGGTTGGAATCGGCACTACAAACCCGCGCGCGCAGCTTAATGTGGTTGGTAACGCGGAGTTCACCGCGCCAGCGGGGGGGGCCGCGGCGGTACTTACGCTACGCTCGATGGATGCCAGTACCGGCTACGGCCGACACAGTTTTATCCAGTGGCTCAACGCGTCAGGAACGCGCGGAGCGTACTTGGGTTGGGGGCGCAGTGCAAACAATGTGTCGCCGTACATTGAACTCGGGCTCGAAAGCCGCCACAACCTCGCAGTGATGGGCGGCAACGTTGGCATCGGCACGGTTCTACCGCAAACTCCGCTGCAAGTCGATGGCGGCAGTATCCGCGTGACGGGGTATAATGTACCAACAAGCGGAACCGGCTTGGAGCTAGGCATGGTTAACGGAATCGGCGTCATGTTTCCTTATGACCGCAACACTAGAGTGTACAAGAAAATGCAAATCTACGGCGATCCAATCCTTCTAAATCCTGACGGCACTAGCGCGGTTGGCATCGGCACAACTGAGCCGCGTTCTGAGTTAGACGTTTCTACTGGGAAAGTCACGGCGGGAACTGTCAACGTGACCAGCGTGACAGCGCCCACTACAGCCTTATACATCGACAATCTGAACACTGCTGCTAATGCGCAAGCAAAGATATTTCTTACGGCGGGGGGGAAGAAGTGGCAGATACTCACGAACGCGGCTGGCTCGTTCCCCGACCACTTCTTCATTTATTCCGACACGTTTGGCGACTTCCCATTGAAAATTAAGCCGAATGGTGAGACCACGCTTTACAACGTGACTACTACGGGTAACGCGAACATCGGAGGCAACTTTTTATCAACCGACGCCACGGTGACGAACAACCTAGCAGTAGGCGCGAACGCGCTCCACGTCAACGCGATAACTAATAGGGTTGGCATCGGTACGTCCACTCCGAGCGACGCGCTCACGGTGGTGGGCTACGGGAGCTTCAGCAAGGGAATCAAAGTCCCAACCACGCCGGCCAACACGGCTTGCGCGGGAATTGCAAGGCTGAAAAACGGGGGCGCAAACGTTCTGACGTCTTGCGCTTCAACCTCGGCGCTAATCTTCTTGACTGCACAGGACCGCAACGGGACTCCGGGCGCGGTGCAGGTAACCGGCAAGGCGACGGGCAGGTTTGACGTCAACTCGACGAGCGCAACCGACGCGAGCTCGGTTGCGTGGTTCATCGTAAACGGAGCGACGTGAGATAGGGGTTCTGCCCCTATGACCCCGCGTCTTGCAGGCCGCTACTCCCCGCCTTGAAAGGCGGGGCTTCTACGCGGCCTGCGCTGTTTGATAATCCGCCAGCTGCTGCTGGCGGTGGTCTTGGGCGCGTACGTATGCGCGTGTGGTTGCTAGGTCTACGTCACCGACGGTGCGGTAGAATTTGCCGGGCGACCAGAATTCGCCGCGCGGGTAGCGTAGGCGGAACTTCGGTTCCGCCTCGAATAGGGCGCGTGCCGACGCGCCCTTGA
>MNVH01000025.1:0-1454 GCA_001871595.1 Candidatus Micrarchaeota archaeon CG1_02_55_22
GCCCGCGAGATAGAAGTCCGCGTGCTCGCCGACGGGCAGGACTGCGGAAACGCCCCCGTGCTCTTGCAGACTGCAGACCAGCCAGTAATCTCGTACACCGCGACCGCGACGCCGGCAGACGACAACTCGCGTTACGACTCGGCGCGCATACGCGTCCTCGTTTCAAGCGGCTTCCCGAACAACTGGGCATCGCTCTCCCCGCAAGTAGCAATTGATTGCGGCGGCACGAGCGACAGCACGAACGTGCCACTCGTCGACAACGGCGGCTCTTTCGTCGGCACTGCAACGTGCTCGTACTCGCCCGTAACATCAAACCACGCCCGCACCGCCACGGTACAGCCGTTCGACTCGCGTTACCGCTACCAAAGCAAGGAAGTACAATTCACGCAGCTCCGCACGCCGGGCGCACCCGGCGATGAAGGCACCACCGACGAGTTCAAGGCGTGCACCTCGATACTCCCCCTCCTGCTGTTGACGGGAATGGGCGACGACTTGTTCCCGACGACTAAATCTTCCGCACTCGACCTAGTGCGCCGCACTAAACAGCTAGCGGTTGCAAAATACCAGTTGCAAGGCGGTCAAGCCTTCCTATTGCAGGCCGACATCAACACGGGCGCGCCGCAAATCGTGTCCAACTTCCAACCCCAAACTCTCGGCATCGACGCGTACTCCGGCGACTCGCTGCTCTTAACGATAGCGAACGGCATGCCCACCGGCTTAGTTGCCGGCGACCAAGTCGGCTTCGACGTGCAAACAACCGGAAGCTGCCTCAAGCCCGTGAACGACGCCGGGGATACTATAAGCGGGCTAGGTGTAATCACGCTCAAGGCGCGCGACCCGCGCAACCCCAACGAGCTCGACGTTCAGGCCTACGATGGGTTTAACGGATGCGACGGCGCGAACGCGTGCGCCATCCGCCTCCGATATTCGGACTCGTGCATCAAGACCGACTTTGACCCACAAGGCAACGCGAAAGCGTCGATTACCGAGAAAGCGTTCACAGTGAGCGTGCGCGCGCAACTCGTCGGCGTGCCCCCCAAGTCGTTCACCGTCACGGCCAATGCAATCTCTTCAGCCGCGCCCCTCGCGTTCAGCTTCTCGCCAAAGCCCGGCTCAACTCACTACTACCGCAGTACGCTCGCCTACCCGCTCTTGGTTGCTAACAATTTCGACGCAACGCCAATCACCCTGACTTCAAGCTTGACACAGCAAACAATCAACGCGCAAGAATCGAAATTGTTCTACGCGAGCGCGCCCTCGTGGACTGCAAAGGCCGGCAGCGGCAGCACGCCGACGATGAGCATCACGCAAACCCAGAAAGCCTTGCCCGCTGCACTTGCAAAGTTGGGTGACTACGCGCCAATAGGCTTGATTGAAACCAACTCCAATACGCCGAACTGCGCCACCAACTACTGCAGCAAGGCACAGCTTGACAAGTACGCCGAAAACTTGAA
>MNVH01000025.1:1471-3246 GCA_001871595.1 Candidatus Micrarchaeota archaeon CG1_02_55_22
ACTTGGAGAGCGCGGCCTCGCAGAAGAACAAGGTTACCCGCGCGGTTATTACGCGGCAAGACTACGCGAAGAACATTTTGCAGGCAATGCAGGACTCCTACCAAGAGGACGCGGCGCTCACGCAGGGCTTCACGCGCACGTCGTCGGGCGGCGGGTTCAACCCAATGTTCCTAGCATTCGGCGGCGGTGGACTCGGCGAGCCCTCGTGCAGCGCCGCGCTACAGTGCATGATGATGATGAAGATGCTCGGACAAAGCGGCCAGAAAGAGCTCGACTCGCTCTTGCCGCTAATATTCTGCTCGCAGAAGAGCGTGCAGGAAGGCATCGCGAACGGCGACTCTAGCTTCATGACCAACATCTTCTTGTTGAACATGCTCTCCGGCACGATTGTGGACGAGGTTGAGGCCGACCAGCAGGCGGGCGACGACCGCGACGCCATCCGCTCGCTCTGGACCGCCGGACCACAGATGGCCGACGGCACGCAAACGCGTTTCGGCCCCGTCGCAGCGCTCGATACCAAGCCCTTGCTCGCTCCAGTGCGTTACTACGAAGGGCTCGGCGTATACAACACTAACGACCAAGCTTTCGACGATAGCACCCCAATACCCAAGGGCTTCCCGTACTACGACAAGGACACGAATAACAAGATTGCTTTCGACGGTTTGGAGCCGACTCTGGCAACGATTGGGAAGTACACGCTGCAAAAGGGCGACGACACCGTGAACGTGTTCAATGCGGCGTTCGGCAGCGCGGAAAACCGGCTTGGCGCAAGCGATAAGGTGCTGCGAGTGAACTCTGCAACGCCCACACCAACCACGCCACCACAAGGAACGGTGACAATCACGGTAAACGAAAACCGCATAGATATAGATGTTGCCGCGCCCACCGACAAACCCCAGATAGACACCGGCGCAATAAAACGTAAGGGCGCGGGTTCAAACGGGGTTACATTAGCGGAATTCGCTGGCGAGCTGCTGCGGACGCTGGCCGACCCTGCTTACGATATAAGCAACACGTACGAATTCGGCAACGCGGAGATTAAGTGCACCCTCACACAATACGACCTTAAAAAACTTATCATTTATTGCCCGATGACGACACAGCTTGAAACCCCTGCAACTACTAACCTTGCAGAAGGCGCAACTGATTCGAGCGAATGCGATTCAACTTATGTTCCGCAGTGCGATGAAAACCAAAGGCTGTACTGCGCGAACAAGAGAGTCGTCCGCGAAGACTGTGCGTACAAGTGCGAAGAGCAAGCTAATGGCGCAGTCTGCGTACCCAAGCCGATTACACCGCCGGCCGAAGCTGTACCGGCCGGACCTGCAGGAAGCGATTGCGCGGTAAACGACGTCAAGTTCGACAGTGAGGAAATCGGCGGCGATTGCGCGATAGAGCTAGTTGCGGGCAAGAATTATGCCGCAACATTCCGTAACAATGACGCTTGCACAGTGGCCTTTACTGCATCAGATATACAAATAAAGAGTGAAACCGGAAAAGCCGCGTTCGTGCTCAGCGTGCCCTCGAACGAGCAAGATAGACAAGCATACTTTAGAGCTTCGGGCGCCTCTGCGTACTATAATAAGTTCAATACCCAGTCTACAAACGCGCGTTTGTTAAGAATCGTAGTTGAGTGCGGAAGCGAAGGTACAACCACAGTTTCTGGCGATGTTGCAGTCAAGCTGACTCCCCCGACAACTAAAATAAATACGGGCTCGTTTACACCCACCATATCAGGCTCGGCCTATACATACAAATTAAGTGAAGTAACCGGC
>MNVH01000055.1 GCA_001871595.1 Candidatus Micrarchaeota archaeon CG1_02_55_22
GCCCGCCATCGAACTCGAGTCGAGTACGACGAGCGGATTCGTGCTTGCATCAATTGCCGCAACTTCGTATGCCTGGTCCAGCGAGGGCTCGAGGTTTTCAACGCCGACGAGTTCGCACTCGCCGTCCGCGCTACCTCCGATGCCTGAGACCTGGACGCTGTAACCGTCCGTGTCAAGCAGGTATTCATCGATGCCAGCGCTCACTTCGTTCTCCAAGCCGGTGCCGGTCGTCTCGCCCTTGGTCAAAGTGTATTGGCCGTGAGCGATTTTGACGGCGTACGACAAGGTGACCGAAGAGGAGCCGATGCCCTTGACTTTGCTTCCGCGGTAGGACACGTAAGGCACTTCCTGGTTGGGAGCCGTGACGCCGAGGTTGTTGGCTATTGTCGGTTCGTAGCTGATTTTGTCGATGGTGGTTGCATCGAGGGTGTTCACGAATTGCTCGAACGATTGGTCGTACAACAGTGCGAAGTACCTGTTTCCAGTTCCAATGAACGCCAGCAATCCGGCGTTGTCCTCCGTGAGTTCGGGGACTCCAATCCAGAATGCATCCGTTGCTGGGTCTTGGAACGCGAGCATGGCGCGCTCCGTGGTGGAGTACCAGTACTCGGTCAGGTTGCCCGTGGCGACCGTGCCATTCACGTTGTTGGCAACGTGGTAGGGGTTCGTGGAGTCCGAGTTCTTGTAGTAGAACACCGTACCCGACGGGATGTAACCCGACTGGATGCTACAGACCGTGTTGTGGCCCTGAACCACGTTGTGGTATGCAGTGGTGTTTGCAAAGCCCGTGACGTTTACGACGCCGTTCAACACCGTCTCGAAGTTCGAGAAGGTTCCATCGGCCGCAACATGTAGCGTTGCAGTGCGACTGGTTCCACCGACGTCCACGTAAGTTACGGTGAAGTCGGACGAGGCATTGGTCGGTTGATTACAAACAACTTGCAACGCAGGGTCATAAGTGCTGAGGGTGCGTTGAGCCGCCCATGCGAACGTGCCGTTGGTGTTCGTACCGTAGGTGACGTTCGCCATGCCGGAAGCGGTGTTGTTGACGACAACGCGCACGCTGTCCGTGCTGACCGCATCGCTCTCAAACTTGAATGCGTTGCTGCGAGACGAAGCCACGCTGAGCATGTTGGCCGTCAGGTAAGTGCTTGGGGCAAGGGTGATTTGCGCGTTCTTTTGCACGTTGAACGTCAAGTCATCGTAGTCAACGGTTTCCAAACCAAGGAAGTTGACCTTGAAGCCCTCCGAACCCGTGATGATTGCCACTGATTCGCCGCCGTTCAACTGGTTGGTTGAAATGTCGTCGAACAACATGATGCTCTGCAGTGCTTGGGTGGTGCCGTAGGTGTATGCCGTGCCGGCTTGCCCGTTCAAGTATACCTTCCAGTTGCCGTGGCCTGAAACCGTGCTGCCGTGAGTCAAGTCAAGGGTGTCCGAGAAGATGCTGACCTCAGCGTAGTCGTTGCCTCCCGTAGTCGTGGTGGCGTCATACAAGTGCAAATAGATTCCGTTGCCCTTGTATTCGTCGCCGGGCTGCAGGATGGCGGTGTCCACGTTAACGCCGTTCTCATCGTAGATGAGGAACGTTGCCTTGGGCTGGGTGTTGGTGCCGTAACCGAATCCGGACAAACCGTCCAACACAACTGACACGCCGTTCTCGGCAGCGATTTCGTCTCCCTGGCTCATGAACGGCTGGTAAGCCGATTCCTTGCCCAACTTGATGCTGGCAAACTTAGTGTTGGTTACGTCAAAGCTGAACGAAACAACAACCCATTCGTCGCCCAAGAAATTAATCTTGGTGTGGGTGCGGTCCAACTTGTCCGAGTTCGTGACACAAAGAGCGTAGGTCTTCGTGGTATCCCAGCAAGCCGGCAACGGGTTGTTGAAGGTCGTCTCGTAAACTGTGCGGACTTCCTTTGCCCTAACCGCTTTGTAGCCGGTAGTGGAGTCATACCACGTGTAGGCGCCCAAATACGTTTTTTGCTCTTGCTTGACGGCCAGGTTCTTGCCGTTGTCAACCACGCCGTCGTTCTGCATGGATAACACGTTGGTGTGGTCCTGCGTCACGAGCTTGGCGTTGGCGGTGTTGCCGGGTCCGTTGAATGCGCTGCCGGTGCCGCGGGCTGTGTCCGCGTTGTTGTCCATCCGGTCTTCAACGTAGGTCTGCATCAAGTACGCGCTTGCCGTGTTAACGGTGGGCGTCTTGACGAGGGCTGTGCACGTCGCCCCGCTAGCGGCAGTAGCGCCGCCGCACGACAGCATGTCCGTGTTCAACACTTCAATGCTGGTGCTGTCGTATGCGAGGTTACCTATCATCGCGGCGATGTTTGCCGCGTTCACGCCGTCCGATGCCTGCGATGCAGACCCGACAACGAGTTTCACGTTGGGTTCGGGACCCGAATAGAACGGGAAGTTAGCCAAACCCGACGTGTCGGTAGTCACGGCTGCGGCTGCCGCAGCGCCTATAAGGGCTGCGCCCGTCGCAACTGCCGCGATTCTCTTCACGTTTACGCTTCTCACGAAACCACCTCAAATGGTTTTCTTTCTTTTTTTGTTTGCAGGCGATACCGCCCGCGACGTCTACAAAGACGCATACGCCAATTGCTCAGCCAACAGATAAAGACTCCTCTGTAGAGGCTTCTTCATCCAGTGGGTTTCTCAAGCCATTGCCGTCCCAAGTGTTTCAATTCAGCCCTTTTTAAAGGTTACCCGCCGACTTCGTTGTTTGACGAATGCTTTTTCGGGGGCGTTTTTGCTTCCCTGCTTGCATGACTCCCCGGGCGAGCCCGCGCGGATAAGGGAACGCCAATTGTAACTACTTTGGCGTTTTTAAATTATATTTTTCTTGAATTCCGGCTTCAAACACCCCCAACAACCAGTTATTTGTTACTACCAACAAGTTTATATATTATTCTTGCGCTATGTGTGGGAGGAGATTGAGATGCCTGCAAAGGTTAAAAATCTGGGTGAATTGAAGTCGCTCGTCCAAGCGCACAAAGACGATTTTTCGGCGCCAGCCCCGGCTGAGGGCTACAATTACTCGCCCATGTTCCTCCCCATTGACACCCAGGGCAAGATTCCCATCCAGATCAGCACGAGGGGGGATTTCTTGAAGAAGGGCGTTAACATGTGGAAGCAGATGAACTTGGGCCTCGTCATGGCAATTGCGGGCGGGGTTTTCGCCCTGGTTTTGCTTGCCTTCAACCCGGTTCTCGCCGCGTTCATGGGCGGGGCTTCAGGTTATTTTTACGGGTTGCACTTCCGCCAGAAACTTTACTACTACGATATCTACAAGAAGAGGCCGGTGTTGGAGAGCACGTGAGGTGTGAAAAATGGCTAGCGCGAACAGTCCAAAGGAAATCAACAACCAGATAATGGCTAAGTCGGGCGGCAACGAGTACACCTCTTACCTGCCCATGGAGATAGCTCCCGGCACGCCCCCGACCATGCGCCAGTGGTCGCGTACCCAGTACATCAGCGAATACGTTGACTTTTACACGCTCGGCATAAAAAGCAAGGTCAAAGGCATAGCCCTGCTCGCCTTGGGCGTGGTAACCATTCCCTACTTCGCGCCCGGCGCGCTCTTGATGTTCGCGCTGGCCGCGCGCAACCAGGACGTGGGCTGGATGTGCACCTACATCAACGAGTCGTTCGGCAAGAACAGGAGCATCGTGGTGGTGGACTAGAATGAGCGTCTACGAAAAAGTGAAGGGCAAAGTCAAGGAAGAGCTCTATAACAGGCGCCTCCTCTACGAGAAGGACCACTCCGAGTTCATGGTCAAGGTTGGCAGCGTCTTGGAGGACTTCGGCTTGATTAACGTGGTGAACGACGACGTGACTTTTGACAAGGCCATGTTCCAGACCTCTTTCATTCTCCCAGACCCGGTCATCAACCTCATGGTCGTGGGCTGCGCGTTGTACGCGGCGGTGGCAGGTGGATTCATATGAAGCACGAAACAGTTACCGGAGTGAACTCGTTTGCAAGGGAGTGGGGCCAGCGCGGGCTTTCAACCCCTAAGAAGAAGGTTGAGGCGCCCAAGCAGGAGAACCCCTTCATGTACGTTCCAGTAGGCCAAAAAAACCCGAAGGAGCGCATGGGCCTTGGGAAGGACAAGAAGCCCGTGCACGTGATGAAGGTTTCAACCAGGGGTGAATACTTGAATAACTGGCTGAAGACGGGTTCGTGGCGCGAGTACAGCGGCGGAACCTGTTACAAGGCGATTATTTACGGGTGGGTGTTCCTGGCGCTCACCGTGGCAAGTTATTTGTGGGTCAACGTCTACGTTGCCGCGGTGTTCGCTTACTTAACTGGTCTCATGCGCTCCCAATACTTGTTGGGCAGCGCGTGGAACTTGAGCTGGTTCAAGGGCAAGTCCTTGATTTCAACGGTGTGAGGTGAAGAAAAATGACTATAACGTCTGGTGGAGTCCTTTCGGACGCGAAAAAGCCCATGCTCAAAATGGGCACGAGGCACAGCTACATCGTCAGCCACTTGAAGACCTGGAAGGCCTTCGTGCGCTACCGCTTGTACGCCGTGGTCGCCCTGGTTGCGGGACTGTACTTCATGTTCACGTTCCCGTTGCTTGCCGTGCCCGCGATGTGGGTGGCGGGTTACACCTTCATCCTGCAAAAAATGTATTACAAGAGGTCAATCGCCAGCAACAGGACCGTCATGCTGGGTGCTTGAAGACATCACGCTGAAAGGGGTTTTTTCGGGGGGGAGGCGAAACAAGCGTCTCCTCTCCTCAAAAAACGACTTATCCCTCTCCCCCGAACCCTTTCATTTTAATGCGACGCCTTGCTGCGCAAGCAACCCCTCCGCGCCAAATACCTGCATGGAGTAATGCCCGCTTGCGAGGCCAGTTACCTCGGCTTGAATCAGGTAGTCGCACGAGCCATCGCACGTCTCGTCGCCGGCCTCGGTTATGCTTATGGAGGAGTCCTCGCGCTTCCAGTCCAGGGACAGGCCTGCACAACAAACGTTGTTCAATTCGTGCCTCATCTTGATGGTGCCCCCCTCAGCAGTTATCCGGGGCTGGCCGGAGGTTTCGTTGCTGCGCGACGCGCACTCGCGCACGGAAAAAGAGAGTTTGGCGGGGTTAGCCGATTCAATCAAGTTGTTCAGCGACGCGTCCACGAGTGCGGCAAGTGTCGCGCTCACCAACGCGATGAGCATGAAGCGTTTCACGAATTCCCTTGACACGAATGATTTCTTGAGGGAATGCAACTTATAATTGTTGGGGGGAGTTTCACTTGATTGGAATCGTTTCACGCAAAAGGGTTTGGTTGTTTACCCCGAACACGTTGACGTCGTACTCGCCGGGGTTGAGGCCCGAAACCTCGGCTTCCACGAAGTAAGTGCACGAGCACTCGCATTCCTCGCCGTAGTTGGCTTCCGTGAAATTCAATTCTTGTTTTAAGCGCGAGAACTCCACGCGGACGTCCGCGCAACAATCGTAGTCCAAGTAGTGTTCCATTAACAGTTTGCCGTCTCCCATTGCCCTTGCTTTTGGCGGGGCGCCGTAACCAGTTTCGCCGGGCTTGCAGCCCGAAACCGAGTACTGCATCCTTGCCTGCGCCTGGCTCTCGTCAAAG
>MNVH01000064.1 GCA_001871595.1 Candidatus Micrarchaeota archaeon CG1_02_55_22
AATAAGCGTAAGCATCTTGCTGCTTAGTTCTTCTCCGGCCAAGTCGAACAAATTAATGATAAAATTAGAGTCCTTAGATAAGTCAACTACTGCGCCCTTCATTCGCCGCGCTAGTTGCACGTACTCGCCGTTCGGGTCGAGAATGTAGACTTTGGCCTGAGAGGCGAGTAGTTGTTGCATGACAAGGAACTTGGAAGTATAGCTCTTGCCAGCTCCGGAAATGCCGAGCACGAAGAAGTGCTTGTTGCTCATTGAATCGAAGTCTATGAACAACGGGTTAAGCGTTTTTTCCTCGTGAGCAAAGAAAACGCCTTTCTTCCGCGAGTCAACGGGGTAAAGAAACGGGAAGGTAGCGCTCAAGGAACTCGTTAAGAAGTTCTTCCTAGCGTTCAAAGCATCGTCAGCCACGGGAAGCATGACCTTGATGCCCGCGGCCATGCGGAAGTCCACGTTCTTCGGGATTACGAGCAAGGCGTTCATGTTGGCCTGGCACTTTTCGGTAAGCAAGTCGAGCTCTTTGAGCGAAGGCGCTTGGCTATCAACGTAGAGCGATACGTCAAACAGCTTTTCCTCGCCCTTGTACAGCTCCTCGTAAACCCGCAGCGTGTCGGTGCGCTTGATTTCCAACGACGGGTTAGGCGTGCCCTTCTCAGTGCTAGCCATCAAGTCAGCGGTTTGCTTGATTATCTGGTTGTGCAAGAGCACGAGCGTGCTGTTTATGGGCGCCGGATGGACGTGCAGCGAGATATCGTAGGGCTCGCTAGCCGCCAAGAACGCTTCGAGCCACCCGTCCTCGACCTTGCGCGGGTAGCCGACCGCTTTGACGACGCGGTGAAAAACGCCGTTGACGAGCGCATAGTCCGGCCGAACGTCAAACTCGGGCGTAATCGCCTCCAACGCCAAATTTGACTCCGCAGAGGCCAGAACTACGGGCGCAGGCTGGACCGGCGGCTTGGCCGACGACCGGCGGGGCTTTCTGCGCTTCCGCTTGGCCTTCTTAGCCAACTAGGCCACCTCGCTCGCCCCTGCGTTGTGGCGCCCGTAGTTCGTAAAGAGTTGGCGTAAGTCGCCGTTTTCCAAGTGCCTGGAGCGCAATCCACAAGCTAGCAGCTTGTCTTGAGCGATCTTAGTCCTCTGCCTAAGGCTTTCCAGCGCCTCGGTTTGGCTGGCTGAAACCCGGCCGGCGAATCCTCTAGCTGGTTCTTGCGACACGACCAAGTAAAACGACCGCTCCCGCACCTGGTTTTTCTCCAGAAACGCTTGCTCGAACAACAGGAAGTCGTCGAAAAGCGACCTCAGCTCCTTTGGAGCGCCCTTGAGCTTGGCCTGAGCTTCGTTGAAGTAGCCGTCCAAGTCGGGCTTTGACGTTAGAACGAGCACTTGAACTGGCGTCGTCAGGTGGTTGAGGAACTCTCGGTAGTTCAGAACCACTGCCTTCTTTTGGTCGGCGTCCAGCAAGCCAAAATTGACTGGATCAACCTGCAAAACCGCTCGAATGCCACCACCACGCAAGAAAACTGCGCCGCCCTCAATCTTTTCCACGCCGACAAGCGCTTGGGCCTTAGCGTTAGACGACCCGGCCTGCCGAACGCCGGTATAGTAGCCACAGGCATCGAGCACTTTCTCTTTCAACCCCAAGTACACGAAGCCAGCGCCAACGATTACGAAGAAAGACGGCAAAACCAGCTGGGCGCTGCCAGACAATGGCAAGCCAAATGCTAGCGCCGCCAGAACCCCAAAACCACAGGCAAAGCAGAGCTGTTCGAAGTCCAGGCCAAAAACAATCTTCTCCCGGTAACGGATCTCATCTGGAATATCATAGCTCATTTGCTCACCGCCTTCAGCACCCGCCCGGCCATCGTCAAGCCAGCTATCCCCGTTAATGCTTTGCTTTGAGTGATTACGCCAGTGAACGCCGAAATCAGCAGGAACGCGTTAATCAGGCCTATCGCCCCAAAGCCCAGAAGCACGGCGAACGCCCGTACTAGCGAGTCAGCCAGATTGGGATCTGAAGCGTTGAACAGCGAACTCAAGCCAAGCAAGATTAGCGCGTCAACCGTCGTCATGAACACTATTAGCGCTATCGAGCGCAGGAAGGTCTTGCCCCAGGACTGCGTCCACGGGATGAAATACAAGAATATCGCTATCGGGAATAACAGCAACAAAAAGGGAATCAAAATATAGCGAATCAGTAGAGTAATGAACGTCAGGATAAGTAGCAAAGCGATTATCAGCAGCATCAAGAACGCGAAGATGGCGCTCGTGAACGTGCCGTTTGGCGTGAAAACGCTGCGCTGGACGGTTCCAGCAAAGCTAGTCGCTAGGTAGGTGTTGAAGTCGAGCAGCATTTGAAAGAGCGGGAACGAAAAGGCGAGTAACACAATCAGGGCCAGCATGTTTTCCAGCCACTTCTTGGCGGCTAACCGGCCTTCGGCGTCGTTCGAGCGAACAATGAACATTAACGCCAGCCCCATCAAAGCGATTGAGTAAAGCGTTTCAAGAACTGCCATTACCGCGCCGTAGGGGGTACAGAACCAGTTCGGATCTGGTGCTGAAAACAAGAACTTGAAGCTGGCGTCAATAAAGCTCGCAACTGAAGCAATCAAGCCCGAAACAATATAGGAAAAGAACGAGTCAACGATGCAGTTCGGTAGGTTAACGAGTGTGTTAAGCAAGTCGTTACTGCCCGAACAACTCGACGACGAAAGAGTAAGGCCATCGTCTGCTACAACTAAAGACGTGACGAGCAAGACGGCCACAAAAACGAGAGCAAGCTTCAAGAGAACACCCGCCTCAGGAATTGATAGATTAACCACGCGGCAAACAGCAAGCCCCCCCAGAAAAGCAGGGTTGAAACCAAGTCTGGCGCTTGAGTTGGCACTACCGCGTAGGCCCGCGCGGATTTCGTCTCAAAATCCGTGGTAAAAGCGGCGGAAACCAGGTTTGTTCCGCGCGAATAGTTGAAGCTGGCTTGTGCAAGCCCGTTAGAATCCGTTTGCATCGTCGCGGTCTGGTTGCCGTACTGAAAAAGAAGCTCTTTGCTGCTTAGGGGCAAGCCCGAATAATTGTCGTAGAACCGTACGTCAGCGTTGAAACTGACGTTTGAGGCGTTCGCGACGGTCAGATTAATGATCGGCTGGCTGGACTCGTTGAAAAAGCAAGCGTTTGACTGTGTTATTGTTTGAAACGGAAGTTCCAGCTCAATAGTACAGTTGGGGGCAACGGCTGGCGCCAAGAAATGAATTATTTCCGATCCGTTTGACGAGTTTATTGAAAGAAGGCTTAGTTCTTTCG
>MNVH01000060.1 GCA_001871595.1 Candidatus Micrarchaeota archaeon CG1_02_55_22
TCTTTCGCTTCGGCTTGGACGTAGAAACAGTTGATTAGTTTTGTTCCGGCTTTATGTTCTAAATCGTCAAAACCCCGCACTCGCGTTCAAGGTTGTAAAATAGGTAGGCCAACAGGCCTTTAGCGTGGCGGTAGCTCGACGTCGGCTGCCGTCGCGTTGTATACTCTTTTAGCGGTGTGGGTGAGTGTGACGGTTGGCGTGTTCGGCGCCAGCGATTCGTTGTCGTACCTTGTCGTGGTTGTGAACGTTGAAGTAAGAGCGAAGCCGTACTCGTCGTCGAAGCACGATTCTATTATAGTGTGCCAGTACGAGTCGTTGCTTGCGCGCGCGTTCGCATCGCCAGCACCGTTTTCGAAGGAAAGGTTTTGGCACGGTCTGCCCAGAAACGTTGAGTTGCCTTTAAGTGAGGTGTTGAACGTGTCGGCGAAAGAGGCGGGTGTGCGTAGCGAGGTTAGGTAATAGTATGGCCCGCCCATGCTGAAGAGAGTTATACGTACCGGGTCGATGCTTAACAGGTCGCCGCCGGCGCACGTCGTTTCGTTGCCCTGGGTTTTGCACAAGAACGTTTCTTCTCCGAGTACGTACGCGGTGGTGTTGTCGTCTTGCGGGAAGTATAGTGACTCGTTTCCGTCAAAGCGTGTGAAAGAATAGTTTGCCGGCGCTGCGTTGCTTGAGTTCGAGGAAAAGTCGTAGGCGAAGGAAGAGCTGTAGAAGTGTTCCTGCAACTGTGCCAAGAGCTCGGTCGTATTGGCGTCGGTCGCCGGCGTGGCACTGGGCGCGGGCTGCGCCAAGCAGCCTGCTATCGTGAGAGCTAGGACGGCCAACAAGAAAAGCCGTTTCACGGTATCAGCTCACTTTTTGCCCTTGGCCGCCGGCTTGGCTTCCGCCTTCTTCTCGGCGGGCGCTTCAGCGCCTTCGGCCTTCGCGCCCTCTGCCGGTGCGGCGCCTTCGGCTACTGCCACTGGCTCGACGACCTTCACTTCAACCTTGACCTCCTTCATCTTCTTTCCGATGACGGAGCGGGCGAGGTTGGACGTGTTTTTAGAGATGTCTTTTAGTATAAGGTTGAAGCTTCTGCTCAACTTCATCTCGGCGCGTGTGAGCCCCTTCTTTAGTATGGGCAGGTCTTTTGCGTAGATGCGGGCGCGGAAGACGGCTTGGCCGGCTTTCACGCGGGCCATGCGACCCTTGGGCTTGCCGAATGCGCGTTTCATTCCTTTCGAGATTCTGTCTGCTCCGGCGACTCCGAGCGCGGAGTGCTCGCGGATAACTAAGTGGGGGTAGGCGCAGACTTGCAGGAAGAATGCTTCCGGCAAATTCTTTTCGAGGTACTTGTTGGCTGCTTGGCGTGCGGCTTCGAGTTGGTTGTCGCGGAGTTGGATACGTTCCTTGGGTACGACGTCTACTTCGAGCTCGAAGCGCTTGTCGACGCCCATGTTCCACTGGCGCACGCGTACTTGCGGTGCGCCTTTCACGAAGCTCTTGCGGGGCTTGCGTTTGCTGATGCGTGCCCAGGCTTGGCCTTTCCACTCGCGAACAGTCTTAGCAGGACGAATACCCATATGAACTACCACCAAAGAATTATTGCTAGAGATTGCGAACCCTGACTATGGATTCAACGTTATTATTGAGAACACTACGAACTTAAAAACCTGACGGAAATAAGTATTGCGTGAGAAACAACCGCCACGGTGAATTCGTGCCCTCGCTTGGTCATGCCGTGCACGGTCCGGCGGAAAAGTTCTTCTACTCTTTCCTGCAGTCGCGCGGCATCGGCTTTGTTCCTGCCGAGCGGTTGTTTAACGAAGATTACGCCGGCCGCCATGTCTACACCGTGGCGCCGTGGGAGTTTCATTTGCCGGGCCATAGGAGCTATGTGCCAGACGTCGTGCTCAAGACCGCCGGCCGTCGCCGCGGCGTCTTGCACGTGATAGAAATCAAGACGAACGGGCCGGAGACCGGGAGCCGTGGTTCGGGGAAGGACAGGAAGTATTTGCAAGTGGGCAAGCTCTTGAATAATCTTGAAGAGCTCGACGTTTCAGGGCTCGACGCAGCCAGCGCAAATATTGCCGCGGAACGCTACGTCAACGAGCGGCTCGGCCACGCGGACGACCCCCTTGGCGCAGCTAACATTGCTCGGGCGGTCGGGAGCATTCTCGGGTTGAAGCAATTGTATGGTAATACTCCGGTGCGCTTCCACGTGGTTTCCGGCACCGCTTTCACGCGAGAGCTGCATCCGATAGCTGGCGTGGCGGGCAAGCTCAAGCGGCTTGTTGGCCTAAACAGGTCTTTGGCGGAAAGCGAGTTGTTGGGAATGCTTGGGTTGCGCTAGGCGCCGAGTTCTTTTTTCAGTTGGCACGTGCGGCACACTTTGTTGTTGCAGGGTTCGCCGCACTCGGCGCACTGTACGCGTTCGCCTTTCTTTTCGGTTTTGTTCGGCATGGAGAGCGCTGAGTTGAGGATGCTGAATTTGACTCCCGGGCGCTCGTTTTCGGCTTCGTTGAGAAACGTTTTGACTTTGCCGCGGAAAGCTTCTTTAGAGTAAGGGCACTCGGCTCGGTGGAACGGTAAATCTTGCAGTAAGCAGTAGAGCGCGCACTCGCGTTCAAGGTTGTAAATGAGTGGCTTGATTCGTTTCACGAAGCCTTCTGGCACTTCTTCCGTATCCGCTTCGTTCCTGCTGGTTTCTCCGCGCAACAAGTTGATTAAGAGCGTCTGGCCAACGTCGTCGGCGTTGTGACCTATGGCTAGTTTGTTGGCGCCCATCCCGCGGCTGGCTTTGTTGAGTGCTTGTTTGCGGAAGACGCCGCAGTAAGTGCACGCGTTTTCCCCTCGAGCCGCATCGTTTTCTCGGGTTTTGTCGCGCACCGCGATGATTTCATCCATGCTCTTATCGTACAAGTCTTTGTAGGCAACCACGTGGAGTTCGAGGCCGAGTTTTTCGCAGAGTTGCCTCGCTTTTTTTTCGGATTTGTCGCGGTAGCCTGCGATGCCTTCGTCTATTAGTATTGGTTTAAGCGTTATCTCGCCAATTTCGTCTGCGAGCTTTTTCAGGACGAATAGCATTGCGGCACTGTCCTTGCCTCCGCTTACTCCGACGGCGATGACGTCGCCCCGCCGTAGCAGTTTGAATTCCTTGTTCGCTTTTCTTACGCGGTCTTCAAAGAGTTTGCAGAAGCACTCTTTGCATAAGTCGGTGGCGTTGTAGTCTAGCCTTACTTGCGCAATTCTGCCGCAGGCGCACTGCATTCTTTCACGTTGGGAAGCGTCCCGTGAGTTGCTTGAATGCACTGCGGGACGTGAAGGTTACTTGAGTGGCCGAGCTGAACGCGAGTGCGGTGTTGCGGCGTTTGCCTGTTGATAGTTTTTCGGCGACGACGCCGTACTTTGGCGTGAGGAGCGCGATTGATTTGAGGCCGCGGTAGGCATTCTGTGAGCCTATTGTTTCGGAGAGCCGTCCGGTCGCGCTCTTGAGCGAGGCGTTGCGTACCAGTACGGCGTCGAAGAAGTCTTCGAATGCGGGTGCGTGGCCTTTCGACACGCTCTTGTTCAAGGCGTCTTGGAGTACGATTTCGCGGAAGAGGGTTTTGTAGCCTTCGAGTCCAGCGTCGCTGTTCTTTTCAAGCCATTTTGTTACTGCGGAAACGCCTTCGGCGTTGACGTCGAATTCTTTTCTTTGGAATAGTGGGCGCAAGGATAAGTAGTCGCCTTTGGCGATGCCGTTGGCAACTTCTTTTTGTTTGACTGCCTTTTCCCAGATTGCCTTCATTTCTTTACCCACCGAAAACGATTCGGATTACTTCGAGCTCGTCTCCTTCCCTTAGCTTTCTAGAAGGGTGTGCCACTGTGCCGTTGACTGCGGCAACGTTTTCTTGCGCGTTGACCTTGAGGCTTTTGAGCACGCCTCCCACGGTCGTGCCCTCCCTTAAGGTAATAGTATTATTGTCGCCGTTATGTATAACCTTTACCTTCAACGTGTTTAGGTGCCTCCCGACCGTTTGATATATATACTATTTCGGTAACAGTCTTATTTACCTAATTGCGCCGAGTCCGGCGCCGCCAAGGAATATGTCGGTAAACAGCCGTCTCGGGCTGCCCGGAATGAACAGGTGGATTTAATGGGAGCACACAAGTACATAATGCAATCCTTCGCCTCCAGCATGGCGAACCGTAGTGACGCTTACAAGGCACGTTTGACGCTGTGGCGCAAGTGCTCAGTCGTTTCTAGGACAGATGGGCCGGTCAACCCCGTGCGCGCGCATTCGCTCGGCTATAAGGCTACTAAAGATTTTATCACGTGCATCGTGCGCGTCAAGAAAGGCAAGCGCACCCGTCCCAAGCCCGCCATGGGTAGGAAACCGGGCAAGAACGTCAAGCGCGTGCCGTTCGGTCGCTCGCTGGGCTGGATTGCCGAGCAGAAGGCAATCAAACGCTTTTCTAACCTTGAGCTTGTTGCGAGTTACATTGTCGGCAGCGATGGTGTGAGCGCGTACTACGAGGTCATCCTCCGTAACCGCCACTCTTCGAAGCCTGTTTTGCACTCGGCTTCGCGTGCTATAGTAAAGCCTGCTGAAAAGGTTGTGAAGCCTGCGGCAGTGAAGGCAAAGCCCGCTAAGAAACCCGTGGCCAAGCCTAAAGTCAAGCCCGCAGTAAAGGCGTAGAGCGTGTAAGCATGCCGCTCCTTTTCGCGACGACGAACGAGGGCAAGGTAATTGAGGCGGTTCGCGTCCTCTCTTCTTTCGGTGTCAGCGTTGAGCACGCCGCAGTCGACGTGCCAGAGCCTAAGACGCTCGATTTGGAGGAAACCATTAGGGCGAAGGCCGAGATCGCGTTCAATCTTGTCGGCGAGCCCGTTGTTGTAGAGGACACGGGCCTTTTCCTTGACGCTTACCCTAACTTTCCCGGAACTTACACCAAATATTCGGTGCAGACGATTGGTTTGCCCGGCATTTTGAAACTGCTTGAAGGAAAGCCGCGCGGCGCTGAGTTCCGCACTGCTGTCGCCCTTGCCTCGGCGGACGGTGTCTTCGTCTTTTGGGGTTCGGTTCGTGGTACTATTTCAGAGTCTTTTGCTGGAGATTCGCACGTGAAGCTTCCTTTCGATTCTGTTTTTATTCCCGAAGGCAGTGCCAAGACTTTTGCTGAAATGGGCGCTGAAAAGGATGCGGATTCGCATCGTGCGCGGGCTTTCCGTGCGCTTGGGGAGTGGCTTTCCAAGGAGGCTGCGCTGGAATGATGCGCGTAAAAAAGCGTTACTTGTTCGTTTTGGGTAGTGTCCCGCAGATTAAGGCCTTGCTTGGAAAGGATGTGAGAATAGTTTTCTCGGTTCCCGGTGGCGCGGTAATAAAGTGCTTTCTAGCTTCAGAGCCCCGCGTTAAGCGAGTTCTTAACGGGGCTGGCTGCAAGGTCGTGCTCTCCAGCGGCATACTCAAGAAGCTCAAGGCTAGGCTTCCGAAATAAAAAAATAAGGTAAAAGGGGTTGCAAGCCCCTTTTTTCTATCAAACGTCTACTTCTTGCTCTTGCTTAGTTTTTCCTTGTTGAGCCAGTAGGCCGCGGCCAGCACGATTATTACCACCACGATGATGGGCAGCGTATAATCGGTTGCGCTTGCTGCAACTACCGGCGTGGCGGTTGCCGCAACGCTCGGTGCGGCTGATCCGCTCGGAGCGGGGGTCGTATTCGGCAACGCGGTCTTTGTTATGGCAAAGAACGAGAAGCCGGGCGTGGTTGCCACGAAGTAGTAATACTCCGAGTCCGAGCTCACGCGTTTTGTCGAGAGCTCCGTCCATTCTCCGCCGTCGAGGCGCACCAGCGTTATTGCGTTCTCGGCGAGGTTGCCTGCCTCCGCCTTGCTGACGCGGAAGAACACTTGGGCTTGTGCGACCGAGCCGGCGGGCGTTGCCGTGAGCGACAGGTAGGCGAGCGCGCCTTCAATCGCCGGGGCTTCGGCTGGTTTTGAGTCAAGCCGTTCAACGCTTACTGTGAGGCCGGTGGTTTCGGTGGCCATGGTGAGCACCATTGAGGACACGCGGGTGTTGGCGGTAGCGTCGCTTGAGAGCACGAGCGTCACTTCCTCGTCGGCCTCAAGCGTCTGCGTGACGCGTAGTTCCGCGCCTGCGGTGGTTTCTACCTCGCCGCTCGGAACGCTCGGCGTTGGCACCGGCGTTACCGTGGGGACGGGCGTTGCCGTCGGCGTCGAGCTTGCTCCGCTGCCTCCGCTTGACGAGCCGCCGCTGCTTGAGCCGCTTGCTCGGGCGGTAGTCGTGAAGTTCTTTATTTCGGTGTCAACGCTGCACACGCCGTAAGGCGAGCAGCTCCACACACGGTAGTGCACGATGCTTGATTCGGGTTGTTCGGAGACTAAGACGGACTGGCTTTGGGTGTACGTCGTGGTCGCCGTGGTGTTCTGGCCTAAGGCGGTAGTGGGGCCGAACTCTACTTTCGCGTTGGCGTTCTCGTCTGTGGTCCACGTTATCGTGGCTCCGCCGGCGCCTATCGAGGCCGCGTTTATGCTAGTGAGGTTCGGCGCGGCGGTGACGTTGCCGGTGGTGGAGTTAGATGTGGTCAAGTCGCGTCCGGCGTATGCGGTGAGCGTCGAGGTGCCGCTGCGGCTCGTGTTGAACACTGCCGTGTTGGTGCCGTTGCCGCTGAAGTACTGGGCGACGGTGATGTTTCCACTCGTCCAGTTGAATCCGCCGGTGTTGTTAAGGTTGCCGTAGGCGTCGTAGCCGTTCGCGATGACGACGTTGAGCGTGCCGTTCTTCGTGTTGTTGACCGAAGAGTTCGACACGGTTGGGTAGTATGTTGTTGACATGTTGATGTGGAAGATGTTGCCGGTGGTGACGGTGATGTTCGTCATCGTGCGGTTCCATTGCAGAGCGGTCAGGTCGCGTGCCGACGATACGTTTACGCTTGCGGTTCCGTTTGACCTCGCTTGGAAGAGGCCGGTTGTGGTTCCGTTACCGCTTACGTACGATAGCATTAGGGTGTTGTTTTGTCCGAAGTTGAATCCTCCCGTTGTGTTGGTGTTGCCGTAGGCGTCTTGCCCGGTTATGGTGTAGAGCACTTGGGCTCCGGCGACGGCTGTCGAGGCGTTGGCGCTGCCGGTGACGTTAACGATGGTGTCCGCCGTGACGGTGAGCCCGTTGAGCGTGACGTTGGGGCCGAGTGGTGAATTTATGCTGGTGTCTGCCGCTTCGGTCCTGAGGCCGAGCAGGTGTATCCTGAAGGTGTACGTGCCCGTGCCGTAGGGGAGGCCGACCTCGCTGACGTTGAATTGCAGCTCGCCGGAGAGGTTGGTATTGTTGTTGGAGAGAAGGAACGAGACGTTACGGCCGTTCACCTGCCCGCCGAGAGTTCCTGTCGGGATGACTGAACCGGTCTGCAGTGCGCTCGTGTTGTATATCTTGGCGCTGGCGACGCTGAAGTTGGCCGGGAATTCTATTGAGATGTTGGTGACGTTGAACGCGTAGGCCGCGGGGATGGTGAAGTTTATCGTGATGTTGGCGACCGTGTTTGCGGTAGTCGTGTTGGTAGAGTTGAAGAGCGGTCTGTCGAGGTTCGCAAGGGTGACGTTCACCGCGCTCGCCGTGGTGTTGGGGCCCGCGGCAATCATCGTGGTGTCGTTGAGCGCGACGTATATGGTGGGGATGTAACTGCCCGCAAGTCCGGGGAGCTTGATGTCGCTGACGTTGAGCGAGACCTGGCCGGAGAGGTTGGATGCGTTCGAGTCGAGGAAAATCGTGATGTTCCTAGAGCTAACCGTGCCGCCGAGCAGGCCGCCCGGAATAGTCACGCCCGTGGTAAGCGCGCTAGTATTGAATATTTGTCCTCCGGTGAGAACGAAGCCCGCCGGGAAGCCGATGGTGATGTTGCTGACGTTCATTGGCGAGGGCATCGCGAAGGTGATGCTGACGTTGACTGCCGCAAGCACCGTGGTATCGTTTTGTTGGGTTACCAACGGTGAGGTTAAGTCCGCGGCCGCGACGAGCCCGGCGACGAGGAATAAGGCTAAGACTAGGCTAAAGAGCTTGTATTTCAATTCGTACCACCCAACATGACGTTCTTTCATTGCGGTTAAACCGCTCTAAAGAAGACTGTCGCAGTGTATTTAATCCTTTTTCTTGGCGGGTTTGCTGGCCAGCACTCCTTCCAACGCCTTTTCGCGTTCGTTCGGTTGCAGGGGGAAGGAATAAAAGCTTGGTTGGACAAATCTTTTTGTAGTTGAAAAGGTTTAAGGTTTTAGGCCGTTGATTCGGCCTGTTTTTGCAATCCAGCTAAAGTTAGCGTAAATATACTAGATTAATAGGGTGAGTGAATGTATCCTCCATCACAGGCGGCGTACGACAGAGCTATAACGGTTTTCTCTCCGGACGGCAGGCTGTTCCAAGTAGAATACGCGCGCGAAGCGGTTAAAACGGGTTCGACGAGCATCGGCATAGTCTGTAAAGGCGGCGTCATACTGGTAGCCCACAAGCGCATTTCTTCACAGCTCATGGTAAGCCACTCCCACGAGAAAGTATTCCAGGTCGATTCCCACGTCGCTGCTGCGTCAAGCGGCCTCGTTGCGGACGCGCGCAAGCTCATCGACTTCGCCCGCCTTGAAGCGCAGCGGCACCGGTTGATGTACAACGAGGAAATCCCGATCGAAATGCTTTCCAAGGCAATCGGAGACCACATACAATTTTTCACCCAGTACGCGGGCGTGCGCCCGTACGGAGTTTCTCTGCTTATCGCCGGTGTTGACGGCGGGACCCGTTTGTTCGAGACCGACCCGAGCGGCGCATTGTTCGAGTACAACGCTACTGCGATAGGCAGCGGGAAGAAGGCCGTCGAAGAAATTCTAGAGAAGGAGTACAAGCCCGAACTCTCGATGGACGAGGCAATCGCCCTCGCGCTCAAGACGCTCAAGAAAGTTTCTGAAGGAAAGCTGACCGGCGATTTGGTTGATATAGCAAAGATAAGCAACGCGTCGAAGAAGGTCGAGATGCTTGAGTCCGCGGCCATAACCAAGCTATTGGGCTAAAATACAAAATGAGCGGCATAGAGAACACGATAATCGCGCGCCTTGAACGCAACGGGGAAAAGTTCGAAATACTCGTAGACCCGAAGAAGGCGTATGATTACAAGACCGGCGTGAAGAAGGAAATCGATAACGTCGTCATGGTCGAGGAAGTTTTCAAGGATGCTAACAAGGGCGACCGGCAGACCGCGAGCGCAATAAAGAAGGCGTTCGGCACCGAGGACTTCAACGAAATCGCGAAACAAATCTTCGCCGACGGAGAATTACAGTTGACAACCGACCAACGCCGCAAGGTGTTGGCCGAAAAACGCCTAAAGCTCGTCGAGCTCATCTGCCGCAACGCGGTGGACCCGCGTGCGAAAACGCCGCACCCGCCAGCGCGCATTGAGAGTGCTCTGGAACAAGCACGGTTCAACGTGGACCCGTTCAAGAGCGTTGACGAGCAGTTGGAGAAGGCGGTTGACAGCATTCGCGAGATTCTGCCAATAAGCCTTGAGCAAGCGCGCATCGCCGTGCGCATTCCGGCCCAGTACGCACCGCGCTGCTATGGCCTGGTGAAGGAGTACGGCATTAAACAAGAGGAGTGGCTCAACGATGGGTCGCTGGCAGTCGTAATCGAGATGCCTGCGGGCGTTACGAACGCGTTCTACGACCGCATTAACAAGGCCACCGCAGGCAGCGCGGAAACAAAAACGCTTTAACAGGTGAAAATTGAAAGTGATCGTTCTACCAGGACAAAAAGTCGCCGACGCAGCCCAGCCGGGCCAAGGCGTCTTCATTGAGGACAATAAGACCTACGCTTCCACGCTCGCAATACTGCGCGACGGACGCGTGATACCGCAGAAGGGCCAGTACAAGCCACTCGTCGAGGACTTCGTCGTCGGTTTAGTAAAGGACGTCCAGTTCAACGGCTACCATGTAGACGTCAACGCCCCGTTCGAGAGCTTTATCTCGAACCGCGAGTCGCTCGAAGAGTTCAAGGCCGGCGAAGTAGTGTCGGCGAAAGTCGTCGAGGTAAACGAGTTGCACGAGGCAACGCTCTCGCAGCCCCGAAAGTTCCCGCCCGGTACGGTAATCGAGATTTCATTCGTCAAGGTGCCGCGCGTCATCGGACGCAACGGCAGCATGCTGGACATGATAAAAACCGCTACTGGCACGGAAATTTTCGTCGGCAAGAACGGCCGCATCTTTCTTACGGGTGGCAATATTAAGCTAGCGATAAAGGCAATTGGAAAGATTGACGCCGAGGCGCACACGCAGGGCCTCACCGATGCGGTCAAGGAATTCCTGGAAAAAAACAAGGAGAATGATGCATAGATGTCAACAACTAATCCCCCAAAACCCCTCTTTAGAGAGGACGGCAAACGCTTGAGCGGGCGCGAAGATACTGACTTGCGTGAGATAAAGATGCAGGTAGGCATATTCAAGAAAGCCCAGGGCAGCGCCATGGCAGAGTGGGGCAAGAACAAAGTCGTCGCCGGCGTGTACGGGCCCAAGGAAGTATTCCCGAAATTCCTTGCCGACCCTTACAAGGGCATCATTGCCGCTCGCTACATCATGGCTCCCTTTTCCGGAGCAGAGGAGCACGGCCGCGCCGGACCAAACCGCCGGAGCCTCGAAATCTCCAAAGTGGTGCGCCACGTGTTTGAGAACAATGTCCTTTTGCAGGAATTCCCAAAGACAGGAATAGACATCCAGATGGAAGTCATTCAGAGCGATGGCGGGACACGCGTCACCGCGATTGCGGCAGCGTCGCTGGCCTTGATTGACGCCGGAATTCCGGTCTACGATATCGTCACGCCCATTTCAGTCGGCAAGGTTGGCGGAAAGATGGTTGTCGATTTGGATAAGGATGAGGACAACTTTGGCGAAGGCGACTTGCCCATGGCATTCTCACTCCGCACGGGCGAGCTGCTCTTGTGGCAGATGGACGGACTCATTTCCCGCGACGAGCTCGAAGACGGACTCAACAAGGGCTTCGAGGCCGCACAAAAAGTCCGCGTCGTGCAAGAAGCGGCTCTCAAAGAAAAATACGGTGATTTCAATGGTTCTGATACTGGACAAAATTAAGGCCGAGGAAGTCAAGGCACTCGCCGCCAAAGGCGAACGCCTCGACGGACGCGGATTCAAGGACTATCGCGACATAAAGGTCGATGTACGCCCGCTCCAGAACCCTGAAGGCAGCGCCATGGCTCACTTCGGCGACACGAAAGTACTCGTTGGCGTCAAAGTCGATTTGGTCAAGCCGTTCGCCGACCGGCCTACTGACGGCGTCATCAGCGTCAACTGCGAGTTCACGCCCCTTGCGCACCCGGCTTTCGAGCCCGGACCGCCAAAGGAAGAGTCAATCGAGCTCGCCCGCGTGGTTGACCGCGCCATCCGCAGCGCTGAAGTCCTCCCACTAGCCAAGTTGGGCGAGAACCCGACTGAAGACGGTCGAGTGCTCGGCGTGTACGTCGATGTCTACCCGCTCGACCACAACGGCAACCTCACCGACGCCGCGTCACTCGCAGCAATGTGCGCGCTCAAGAACACGATTGTCCCCAAAATCGAGGGAGACCTCTTGATTCGCGGTGAAGACGGCGGCAAATTGCCTTTACAGCGCCAAGCCACGACTTGCAGTTTCGAAGTCGTTTCCGGCAACATTTTCGTTGACGCAACAGACATAGAAGAAATCGCGAGTTACGGACGCGTCTCGATAGGCGTGACCGACGACGGCTTTTTGTGCGCCGGTCAGAAGAGCGGTGCGGCCGGAATCAGCCGGGACAAGCTGCTCGAGCTCGCGGATTTAGCGCTTGAGAACAGGAAATTCCTTTTCAGCAAGATATAAAGCTAGTAAAACAAAAAATTACAACGGGTGCATTGCCTTGAAAGCCGGTTACGGAGTAAGGACGAGAAAGCGCGAGACTGCTGCGCTTAAACAGAAGAACGCGTCTTACGCGTGCGCCAAGTGCGGCAAGAAGAGCGTCAAGCGCTCGTCGAACGGCATTTGGAATTGCGGTTCGTGCAAAGCCGTGTTCGCAGGCGGAGCTTACGCTCCCCGAACGCGTAAATAAATGGTGTGCTGAATTGGGTGAGTTAGTCTCATTCAAGGCCGTCTTCCCGAGCCGCCAGGCCAAGTTCGAGGCATCGCCCCCGAACGACGCTGATGTGGCAACAGTTCTTACTCTAGCCCTCGCCGTCTCGCGCGAGCTCGCCTTCGAGAACTCGCCCTTCAACGCCGAAGAAATAGCCCGCATCGCTCCCCGCTCGTTCGACGATTTGCAAGGCGTCTCGATTGGAGACATCGAGAAACGCCTAGCGCCACTGGCGGAGAAACCCGTTATTGACGAAACCAAGAAGGCTCCGTCAGCCACCCCATTGGATTTGGCCGTCTCGTACTATTTCGGCGCGCTAGTGGATAAAGCGCTCGGCGTCGCGCCAATAACTTGGAGTAAACCGTCGGACCCCCAGCGAATCGTTCGTTTGGTGGCAAATTACGGCGGCTGGCAAGTGGTCAAGAAGGTGAGTTCCGATGCGCCCAAGAAAGAAATCGTTGCAGGCTGCTCGGGTATCTTCTCTTCGTGTAAGAATAAGGCCGCCGACTTTCTCGACGAAGGGTACTACGCGTTATCGCAAGAATTCTTTTCCAAATACCCCGAACGCAAGTCTTTCGCTCGCTTGCAGGAAATGCTTCGCGACGCGCCCGCCACAGCCCACAAAATAGTCCAATTAAACAACGGCGTCGAACTCAAGAAACTATTCTATTACTCTCTCTTTGAACGCGCGGGGTACCCGTGCTTCATCAGCACCGATCAGGTCGGCGCGGTGTGGCCCGAACTCAAAATCCCCAAACCCCGCGGCAACTACGGCGGAAAGAAAAAGAAATGAGCGCGATACCGCCCGTCATCGAGCTTGCCGGTTGCATCGTACTCGACGGGAACAACCGCGTGCTCCTCCTCCATAGAAACACGCCCCAGCGCAAGCAATGGGAGGTGCCGGGCGGCAAGATTGAATCCGGCGAGACGCCAGACGCAGCGGCCATCCGCGAGTTGAAGGAAGAAACCGGCCTCGACGTCGCAATATTGTTCGGTCTTGGGGCGCGAGAATTCGAAGAGGCGGGCGAGCGCTTCGTATACCACTTGTTCCTCGCGCAAATCACGCGCGGCAAGCCACAGATTACCGACAAGAGATTCGACAAGCTCGAGTACCTCTCGCTCGGCCAAGTCAAAGCCCGACGTGGCGAACTATCGGCGCACGCACAAGAAGTGCTCGAAGAATTCGAGTCCGGGCCGTTAGCGAAAAGTTGAATGGGGGATCTGAGAGTCAGAACCGACCTTTTCTTCGAGCCTTGCCTGCAGGCGCGGCTCTAGAAAAGCTCGACCAAAAGCTACTCGTGGAAGGGGGATGAACCCCGGGGTTCAAGGTTAAGCCGCGGCTTAACATGCATCGCAAACCAGCGGGTTTGCAATGTCGGGGGAAACCTCTAGTTTCCCCCAAGCAAGACGCTGATGGGGGATCTGAGATTCGAACTCAGGTCACCAACTCCCAAAGCTGGTAGGATGCCAGGCTACCCCAATCCCCCTTCTTAGTAATTATGTCGCGCAAACTATTTTAATATCGGACTCCTGCGTGCGGGTCGCGTTATTACCGCCACGTGGTTGGGGTGGCTTATGCGCCTACCGTTGCCGAGCTTCAAGCGTGCTAGGTGGCGCTTGAATTCGGGCGTTTGCTCGTCGAACGGCTTTTTCAGGCCTAGAATGAATTGCAGGCGGAGTTTGTCGCCCGCGCTCGGGTCGTCGAAATCGATTTGTTTTATTGAAGAGCCAATCTTTATCGTTTTTAGCAAACAGCCAGCGCTCCGTGCTTCTCTTCTTATTGTTGGCAAATAGTCTTCGAACGTCTTCCAATCCGCAAAAACCGGGTTGTCCAATAGCGGCCGTTGGTGGGTTATGATTTGTGCCAGGCCTTCGCGGCCTTGTTGTATCACCCATAGCTCTCCGCCGGGCGCTAGGCGGGTAATGGCGTTGCGCACCATTGCGGAAGTGTCGGTGGAAGCGTACTGCAGCACGTGAGAGAGCAGGATGAAGCCGTAGTCTTTGCCTTCGTGGCTTTCGAGCCGGCCTTGTTCGTAGTTGGTGTTGGGAGCAGCGTTGTGGGTTCTAGCGTGCGATAGTTGCGCGGGCGATTCGTCGACTCCCGTGACTTGTGTTTGCGGTAGCATGTGAGCTATGGCCGCGGTGTTTATTCCGTTGCCGCATCCCGCGTCGAGGGCTCTTTCGGCTGCAATTCGAGGGAGCCGTCTTCTGAGTAGTGTGTGAAGCTTTGTTTTCTCGTTGGTGTGGCGGCAGTACTCTAGGTATGGTTCGTGCGACGCGTAGATGCCGCTAGCCATTTACTTCTTGTCTTGTAGTTTCTCGATTTGCGCTTCTTTGGGCGCGGCTTGCCTGAGTTTGACGCGGTACTTCAAGAGCAGTACGAATGCACCTGCGACAATGAGCACGAGAACGATTATGCCGACGATGAGCGCGAGGTCGACGAGGTTTTCTTTTCTTGGCAGCGTCTGCGCGCGCAAGTCGAGTGCTTTGGTTGCTTCTTGGATGGCGTTGAAGTCCGCGGAAGTGACTGTGCGGCCTTGCTTCAAGTCGGCTTCCTTGAGCTCGAATTGTTTCTGAAGCGCTTGCGATTCGTTCTGCATTTCGGTGACGCGTTCGTCGCCCGTGCCGTAAGTCGTCACTGCTGAAGCGAGCGAGATTGTCGCGTTGTCGAGCGCGTCAAGGCTATCACCGTAGGCTTGCAGCGCGGCGGTGGCGGCTAGGAGTGCTTTGGATTCTTTGTCGTAGTTGGATTGGAACGCGTTGGCCTTGCTTACCGCGATAGTTGCGCTTGAGGCGTTCTCGGCCGCGCTTTTTAGGTCGCGCAGCGTCTTGAGCGCGGCGTCGGCGAAGGATGGGTCTTGTCCGTTGATTGCCTTGAAGCGTTTGGCGAACGACGCGTAGGTTGTCTCGTAGTATGCCATCATTTCTTTGAGTGGCCCGATGGCGCGTTTTTGTCCGGCTTCGTCGGCGCGTTCTTTAGAGAAGGCGGTGACGCGTTCGAGTATGATTGTCGAGTTGGGGAAGTTGTTTACTGCGTTGACTTCGCTTACCGCGCTGGCGAGTGCCGCGGTGTTGAGGTTGCAGCGTTTAAGGCGGCCGCCGTTCTCGGAACCGAATTCGGTTATGCCTGACAGGTAGGCGTGACCGGCGTTGAATCTTGTCGCCGCGGCGGTCATGTTGGATAGTCGCGCGCTCGTGTTCTGTAGTGCGTAGACTAGTTGGAGCCTGTCGTTCGAGGCTAGTGCAGTATCTACTGCGTCAAAAGATGCATTGAGTTCGTTCAAGGAGTTGGCGGTATCCGCCGTTCCGTTGTTTATGTCGCGTTTGTACGGTGCGATTGACGCGCCGAACGCGTATATCCCTAGGTCGAAATTGTATATTATCGAACACTGCTGGTATTGCGAACCCAAGTTGGCGCCGAGCACGTAACAGATTGAACCAATCCCGTACGTGAGGTTATAGTACGCGCCGGGCGACTTGTCGGCGCGGCAGAGTTGGAAGCTTGTGTTGTAAGCTGCTATCTGGGCCTTTACGTTGGCGAGGTTGCCTGCGTTGAAGGGCATGGGCGTTATCGAGACGTAGTTGTCGATTATTTCCTGTAGCGTCGCCGTGCTAGTAACGGCCTTGGCGTTGGCGTCGAGGACGAGCGATTCCTTGCCGTTGACCACTGCAATGGTGTACTCCTTTGCTTTGTACGTGGTCTTGACGAATTCGGCTGTTTCGCCGTCGCGCAAGTAGTACCTTGCCTCTACCTCGGGGGTTATTGTGAATGGTTTCGGCGTCGGTATTACTGTGACGTTCGCGGTAACGTTGGCTGTTACGTTGGCGGTGATGTTGGAAGAGTTCGTGGCGTTGGAATCGTTTTCCGCGGCAAAAACAAGTGGGGAAAGCACGAGGAGGGCGGCTAGCAAGACTATTAAAAGTTTATTCGACATATTCTTAGTTAGCGGCATTTGCTTTAAAACTCTTATGCCGTAAACCCCGTTGTAGCTCAACCTGGCAGAGCACCTGACTGTAGCCTTTAAGGCGCCCGCACGAAGAATGAATGCGCGGCCAGTCAGAGGCAGTAATCAGGGTGTTGGGAGTTCAAATCTCCCCAACGGGATTTCCGTTTTGTGTAAAAATGAGCGGGACTCGGTTCTAACCGCCCCGCGAAGGTCGTTTAAGGCGTTTTGGAAAGAGTCCCAGCTGCCTTTCTTGGTTAGCGTGTCCTGCAAATCGAGCTTCTTCTTTTCGTCGGCGAAGTATGCGGCGAACCCTTGGAGCAGCACGGCCAGGTCCACGTCGAGCTTGACGCCGGACTCCTTGCCGTAGAGCTCGGCGAACTTGTCGAGCACGATTGACTTGTCACGGTGGATATAGCGCGCGGTCATGCTGCTGTCGCGCGTCCAGCCAAAGTAATACTTGAGCTGCTGGTCGTTCAAGTGCTTGGCGAGCTCGCTTGCCCGGGCGTGGCGGAACGCGTGAGGGTTGAGCTTCTTGCTGACGCCGGCCACCGCGCTTATCCGGTCGAGCCTTCGCCGCACGTCCTGGTAGTTTAAGGCGCGGTCCCACGCGTCCACCCACAACGCCGAGCCTTCGGGGCCATGGTGGGCGTCAAGGTACTCGGTCAAGTGACCGACGGCCAGCGGTAGCCCGACGGGTATAACGCGCTCGCCGGTCTTGCCGTCCAGCCGCGCCATGAGCTCGGGGCCTTCAGTGAATACGTCGCCGGCCTTCATGTTGAGGACCTCGCCGATTCGGGCGCCGGTTGCGTAGAGCAAAGTAACGAGTGCTTTCTCTTGCAGGTTGGTCGTGGCCGCGGCCATGCGGGCCACGTCTTCGGTTGTAATGAGCTTGCTAACCAATAGCTCGGCCGGTCGTGGTTTGTGCATCTCGAAGTCGTCGAGCACGTCGGTCTTTGGCCCGAGCAGCCATTTGTAAAACGCTTTTGTTGCCGTGAACAGGTCGAACTGGTACGACGCGCTAACCGGGCGGCCGCTCTTGGTGGTTGCCTTTCGGATTCGCCGGGCTAGTTCTTGTATGTCGTCCTTGCCAGCTTCGGCTAGTGGTTTGCCTAGAAGCTCGCTTATCTTGCGGAGCTCCCACGTCCGTTTATACCGCACGGCCGAGCCTCTGCCTCTGGCTTCTAGTGAGGCTAGGAAGCGCTGGACCAGTTGGGCATCTTCGGGCCGGAGCACGTCAAGCGCTCCCGCTGCGTAGTTGCTGCGTCGCTCTTGCACCGTTCGGGTTTCAAGCCCTTTCATTTGTGGCGTCCTCGTCGAATTTGGAAAGCAGCTCGGCAAGAGCCGCCTTCGTCTTTCTTAGTGCATCCATCTTTAAACCACCCCGGCAACGATTGCCTTGAACTCGTGCTCTAGTGTTTCGCGCTGCTTGAGGTTCGCCACGAGCTCGTGGGCGCGCGCGATTTTGCAGTAGTTGGCTAAAAGCCACCGCCAAGTCTTAGCGCGGTCGCCCAGTTTTTCCAAACGCTGGATTTCCTTTAAGACGTACTCCTCCTCGGGGCTGATGGGTACGCGGTCTTGTTTGTCTCGGTTTAGGCGGTCGGCGTCTCCCAGCTTGGCTATCAGTTCCGCGATTTTTAGGCGTTCATTCATGAGTCCACCTTTCCGTTTTCAAAAACCTTTGATTTCACGCCAAAGTCACCCTTGGCCGAACCCGGACGGTTGGCCGTCCCGGTCGGAAAATATTAAGTACATGGCCAAGGCCATGCAGGCTAGGCTGCCGAAGATTAAGAACGTTGGATCCATGTCCTCGAGCAGTCGGCGTATGCCGTCTTGTCCGATGGTGAACGATAACAGCATGAGCACGACGACCGTTGTTGTCTTAAATCCGTTCATTTTAGCAATACCCGTCTAAGGGGGCGGCGGCTGATGGTACGCCGCCCCGGAGTGTGGTTCGTGGAGCGTTCACGTTATCGGCCTCGTTGCTTGTTGTGCTGTGGTGAGGCAGTCGTCGTATGACGACGCGCCGATGAATGTTTCGCCTTGGTACTTGATGGCGGAGGTTCCGGCGTCGCATACTTCGAAGTAGCAGAGCTTGACGCACGGCACGAACTGGACGCTGTCGTTTATCAGGGTTCCGTCTTGGCACGCCGCGTTGTTTGGCGCGTACTGTTCGGTTTGCGCTTGGCGTTGCAGCGTGCCGGCTCGTTCGTAATAGTGGGATGGACAAACTGCGGGCGGAGTGGCTTGTGGTGTGGTGCTGCTGCATCCGACGCCACCCA
>MNVH01000056.1 GCA_001871595.1 Candidatus Micrarchaeota archaeon CG1_02_55_22
AAGTCCCCGCTCTCTGCAAAGGAGGTCTGGCGCGAGGCATCCAAGAACAAGGCCTGTACGTACCAAGGCGTACACAAGGCCCTGCGGGAGTTTGAACGCGATGGCGCGGTGGAGCGTTCCCGCACCGGCTATTCGCTAAGCCGCGCGTGGGTCGATGGTCTCTCACGCGAGCTCTCAAATTATACCGCGGACAAGGACGCGCGCAAAACCTCTTTTTCAACGGCAAAGCATGGCCTTTCGGCGACTTTCCATGCAATAGCGTTGTTGAACAGTCTGCTCATGGCCGGAGAACTAAAGCTCTCCCGAGAGGAAATATCGCTGCACGGTCACCGCGTAGCCATGCTCCCCCTAGTAATGTACCAAGTGTGGATTGACGAGCTTGGCAAGCACGGTTCCAATTTCGTGTACAATTCCTCCAAGTCGTTCGGTGTGTCCTGGTATCGCAGGCTACAGTCGCACGGCTACTTGGCTGGTAGCATCGACGAGGGAGTTCGACTGGGTCTTGACGCGATAAGTGTGGCGGGCTGGGGCCGTTTTGAGGTAGAGTCACTAGCCGCCTCTACTAAGTGCATCACGATGACGCTGAACCACTCTTCCGCAGCGGCGGAGTACCGCGAGGCCCGCGGCGTCAGCAAGAAGCCAATCGACGACTTCATGCGGGGCTGCCTCGCCGGCGGGTGGCGCGTCATGATGAACGACCCGACTATAGAGTGCGTCGAGACGCAGTGCATCGCCTGCGGTGCGCCAAAATGCGTCTTCGACGTGCGGCCGAGGAAAGACTTCGACCAAAAAGACCCGCGCGTCCGAAGCCAGTTGAAAAAATAGGCATCAACTAAACGTATATTATTCGACTCCGGTAGTATTCTTGCGTGGCCTCGTTGTCGCCGCTCGGCGGATTCTGTGGAAAGGGTGCCCAAGCACTATTGCTTGAAGCGTTGACAGCTGGGCCGCTCTCCGCCAAGCAGGTGCACTCGTGCGTCGTCAAGTCCGGCGGTCGAATCACTTACCAAGGTATCCATAAGGCCTTGGGCGAGTTGGCTCTGCAGGGCGTGGTTGAGCGACAAAAACAGGACTACGTTATTTCCTCAAAGTGGCTTGAGGCCGTGGAGCGGTTTGCCAGTTCTGTTCGTGCCTCGGGTGCAGATCCAACGCCGGGTTTTTACGCCTTCGAATCCCCCTGCGCCGCGGAAAAGTTCGTTATCGACTTCTTTCTCAATCGTCCGGTGCGCGGGCGGCCGGTGATGGTGCTTGGCTGGAGCCACTTCTGGATGCCGCTTTTCATCGACGAGTACCAGAAGATTCGTTCCCACGACTTGATGGAAAAGTACGATATGCATTCGGTGTCGTACGCGACTAAGGCCATCGACAAGTGGTGCGACAAATTCTGGCAGAAAAACGGCCTCAAGACCAGAATCGGCGTTTCGGACCTTTACGGCGACGTCGTGGCCTCCTGCGGCTACGTCGCAGTCTTCTACTATCCGGCCGGGTTCCGGCGGCAGCTTGACTTGCTGTACGCCAACAAACGCTCGCCGGCCGAATTCGACACCGGCGCGTTCTTCCAGAGGAACTTCGCCTCGAAAGACCGAACGTTCGTCTCGTTGATGAAGAGCGACGAACTCTGCAAGCAGGTGCAGGGACATATATTGGCAGCGTTCAATTAGCTGGCGACGGCTTGTCTGGCGCTACCACAATGTCGCGTAACCGATGGATTTAGTTTGGGGTAGGCTATTTTTTCGGGCTGAGGTTGAATTCACAGTAGGGGTCGCCGGCTAGAATACATTTTGTTTCCGTGCAGGTTATTTCCTTGGAATATATCTTCGAGAATACTCCTGCAAGGAACCCCTGTAAATAGTAGTCCGTAGTTGCGCTGCTTTGTTTGCCTTTAAGCTTTAGCATGTTCTTTGCTATGGTGGACTGCGCCTGCACGGTCACGTTGCCGCCTTCTCGGGGTGATATCGACATTATCTTCGCGGTGCCGCTTAGTTCTATAATATTCTGCCAGAGGTTTATTGAGTCGAAGCCGGTGACCTTGAACTTATCCGCGAACTGTGCGGCAACTTCTTCCGCAGTTCGTTTTCCAGTAGTGTACAGGATTTCGTGGCTTTTTTCTCCGAACTTCTCCTCAAGCGCCTGCTGCAGGTGGATATGGTAGTTGATAGGGTGCATAGTGTACGCCATGTCAAATATGGTCACGTCTCCCTCGGTAAAGTTGAGCTGGCGGGACATCAGGAGGCGCTTAAAGAAGCCTGAAAGCATCTAAGTCCCCTCTCTTATCTGGCGTACTTTGTCCCACGTTTCGTACGTGAGCTTGTACGACTCTTCCTCGTTTACGACAAGTGTGTTTTCAAGTATTTCGGAAAACTTTTTCTCCGCAACCGTGTTGGCTATGGCCTTCTTCAGGGCGCTGGCGAAAAGATTGGCGCGGTTAATTGCGGTAAAATGCGCGGAAATCGCCACAGGTACGCCGGTCATTATCTCGATGAAGCCGCCTTTCTCGAACAGGAACCGCTTGTAGAACTTTTCGCCGATTATGTCGTCTCCGATGAACACGAATTCTTCCTTCATTTCCTTCCGCATCAGTTCGACGAATTCAAAGAGCTTCTTGTCGCTCTCTTGTTGCCGGAGCTGATCTGCATCCATTTCTTTAACGTTCGAGTACTCCTTTGAGTTCATTATGCCGAAGGGCAAGGCTTCCGGTAGATCCAAGAGGGAAACGTAAGCATGCTTGAGTTTTGCCTTCTTCATTTTTTTCACCGGGTTTGAGTATTAGTTTTTAAGTATTAAACCTTGCCATTAGCGCACCGGTGCACTTGTGGCAGGGTAAGTAGGTACAGGTAGTCATTTCCTTCGTGGTACATGATGTCGAGTTCCGTGCTGTGCCGTAGGCGTTTTACATGATGTGCGTGCAAGTGCGTTTTTAGTACCTTGACTTCGTCATCGCAGAAGACGCTTATCGCTATCCTCTTGTTCTCTCCGCTAATCCCGTTGATTTCGCGCGTTGCTTCCTCGTAGTTCTTGCATTTCTTTAGGCACAGGATGTAGGCCGAGTGTTCCTTTGAAAGGAATTCGGAATGGACGTCTGAGCTTTCTAGGAGAATCGGTACGGATTGTTG
>MNVH01000008.1 GCA_001871595.1 Candidatus Micrarchaeota archaeon CG1_02_55_22
GGCCGCGCTTTCAAGCCCGATTATGAGGGCGCGTAAATGTGGGTTATCGGTACCGCGTTTAACCATCTTTTTTCACCATGATCTTCGTAATGTTTTGTTGCCGGTTATGCGGGGGCAGGGATTTGAACCCTGGCATCCCTAGGGAACAGACTCCTCAAGCCTGCGCATTTGACCAAGCTCTGCCACCCCCGCATTTATCGCGAGCGGCACGGCGTCAACATCAATTTCAATGCTTCCTTTTCGTCGAGTCCTTCGAACACGACTACTTTGTCCCGCGTCTTTGCGCCCGAGACGAGCGTTACCCTCGCGCCGGTCGCTTTCTCAAGCGCCTTCACGAGGGCCTTGTTTGCTTCGCCTTCAACGGGTTTTGCAGGGAGCCGCACGACGATTCTTCCGTCGCGGACTTCGACGCGATATTGTTTCGCGTTGGGCGAAACTTTCAACTTCATTTTACTTGTTTTAATGTCTCGGCGGCCTCGCTCTTCAGTACGGCTAAAGCCGTTTTGAGGTGCGTGACTGCGGGAACGTTATTGAATGACTCTATCATGAAGAGAAACTCGTCGTCCTTGTACTTGAACTCGCCTTGTTCGGGGTTCTTAACGATGAATTCCTCGACGACGTCGACTGCGGAGAAAGGCTTGAGTTCTCCTTTTGCATCGAAGAAGCTGCGGGGCAGTGAGTCAAGGAACTCTTTGACTTTCGGGCCCTTCTTTAGCGTGTACTTTGGATAGTAACAATACGAGGCGATGGCGCATTGGAATTTGGCGTGCTTTTGCGCGATACCTTTAACGGCCCACGCTTCGAAACGCAAGTGTTGGTTCTCGCCCAAGTCCATTATCGGAAAGTCTTCGTTTAACGGCATTATCGCGGCATCAGTCGAGACTAGGTCTTTCGTAGTCACGATTCCGGGACCGGTTGCGTTGAACGAGAGCGAGATACGAGCGTCGTCCGCCGAGTTTTCGTCGAAGGTCATCGGGATGAGCCCAATGCGATTAGCGAGGTACTCGTTGAATAACGAGGAGTTGTTCTCGTAGAAGTCGACTTGGTCAATGGCAAAGCTGGGGATACGGGAGATTACAGCGCGCCTTAACGCGTTTATACCTGCCACGGACGCTTTCTTGACGTGGTATATTGCCTTTGAGTCGCCGACGGTTTCAACAAGTTCGAATTGCATTTTTTAACCCCTTATACACGTCTGCCGCGTTTTCCGCCTGGACGCTTGGTAGTGTCGGTAGGTATGGGCGTGACGTCCTCAATCTTACCGATCCTCAAGCCGCTGCGTGCTAGCGCGCGGATTGATGCTTGGGCGCCGCTGCCGGGAGTCTTTGTGTGGTGGCCGCCCGGGGCGCGCACGCGAATGTGTACTCCGACGATTGAACGTTCCTTTGCCTTGTCTGCTGCGCGGAAGGAAGCCTGCATTGCTGCGTAGGGGCCGCCTTCTTCACGGTCAGACTTGACAATCATTCCGCCGCTGCCGACGCTTATCGTCTCGGCGCCGGATAGATCAGTAATCGTGACTATCGTGTTGTTCTTGGATGAGAAGACGTGAGCGATGCCCCACTTGCCGTCCTTCTGGATGTATTCACGGCGTTCGAAGCGGTCGTTGCGGCGTCCGCGGGGGCTGAAGCCCCGACCCTGTTCGGGCTGCGGCTGCTCTTGAGGCTTCTCTTCAACCTTTTCTTCAACCTTTTCGGTTGCAGGTTTTTCGGTTACGGGTGGTGTTTCGTCAGCCATAATAATCACGCTTTCTCCTCAACCGCTTCAACCGGCTTTTCTTTCTTTGCTGGCTTAGCTTCAACCTTTTCCTCGGCGTCTACGGCGGGCTCTTCAACGGCTTCCACCGCGGCTTCAGCTGCTGGTTCTTCAACGGCGTCAACAGATTCAACGGGCTTTGCAGCGATGAGCGGCTTGCCGTACCACTCGACACCGGCTTCTCCAACGAAGGATACGATGTGGCCGGGTGAAGTTACCTTGTGACCGTCAACTGCAATGTGACCGTGGGTGATGAACTGGCGTGCCTGCGTAGGCGTGGTCGCCATTCCCTTTCGGACTACAATTGTTTGCAATCTGCGTTCAATGACGTCGCTCGTGGTCAAACCGAGTACTCCGTCGAGAGTCGCCTCTCCTCGAATGAGGAAGGATTTTACGCGTGATAGGAGTTTGGCCGAACGCTGTTCAATGTTCTCGCCATTGCCCGACAGAAGTGCTCGCGCTTCACGGCGGATGCGTCGGAGCATGGTCTGCGCGCGCCAGAGCTCGCGCATGTTGCGGAGGCCGTAACTATCAACGAGCTTGCCTTCCTCTTCAATGCGAGTCTTGTCCCACAAACGCATGGGCTTCTCGTAGAGTTTCCTTAATCGTTTTGCGCTACCCATATCAATATCACTTCTTTTCCTTGTCGGCTGCAGGCGCGGTCTTCTGCTGCTTGAGCGCCTTCTTGAGCACTCCGACAGTGAGGCCAGTGCGTCCGGTTGTGCGGGTGTGCTGTCCGCGGACTTTTTGTCCGAGGCTCGAGCGCCATCCGCGCCACGAGCGGAGCTGCTTTTCCTGTTCCTTGTCCTGGCGCACGGCAAAGTCGAGGTCGGATTGCGTCAAGTGCTGTGCGCCGGCGGACTTGGAACGGTTTAATAGGAAGGGTTTTATCGAGACTGAATCCGGCGTCTTTAAGAGTTTCTCTATTGACTGGATTTGTTCGTCGGTGAGGTCTCCGACACGGATTGTAGGAGAAATCTTGAGAGTCAAGTCTATGGCTTTAATTAAGGAACGGGATAGGTTGCGGCCGATGCCACGGAGTCTGGGTAGTGCTTGACGGAGCGCCATTTGCCCATTCAAGTCTTTACCCATGATGCGGATTATTCCGCGAAAGTTTTCAGATTCTTTGGCCTTTGGAGGCTTCTTGTCATCAGACATTTTATTCACGCGATTTGCCAGTAAAACGCCGGGACTGGGAATTTCAACTCTTCCTTCAGCAATCCTTGCTAAGAAAAAGCTTTCTTAGGCAACCAACCAGCTTTTAACCGATTGGGTTTGAACCCAGGAGGCTGTGAAGCCACGAGCTTTCGGATTTTCAACCGCATTTTATGCCTAAACGATTGAAGATTCCAGGCCCGCCCTTTAACCACTCAGGCATCCCGGCGTATATCAATTATAGCCCAACAAATGCTTTTAACCCTTTCTACGGCGCTAGGTAGAGTTCGTAGGCAAGGGAGAGTATTGCGAGGAATATCAGTATGACAAGACCGAGATAGACCCAGTCG
>MNVH01000046.1 GCA_001871595.1 Candidatus Micrarchaeota archaeon CG1_02_55_22
GGGGGCTTGCGGCACCGGCAAATCGATTTTCGCCATGCAGTTCCTCTACCGCGGCGCGACCGAGTACGCCGAGCCCGGCGTCTTCGTTACTTTCGACGAGATGCCCGAAAAAATCAGGCAGGACATGCTCGCCTTCGGCTGGAACTTGAAGGACTTGGAAGATAAGGGGCTCTTGGCGATTGTTGACGGCACGAGCGGACGCGCGGGCACGCCGAGCGAGGAAGAACACGTCTTGATGCCGGGCCAGATGGATTTGGACCGCATACTCGTGGAAATAATGAGTGTTGCAAGGAATTTGAACGCCAAGCGCATCGTCATCGACTCGATCCCCGCCCTCGCCTACCACCTCGAGGACAGCCACGAGATACGCAAGGCAATACTAAAACTCGCCTACGTCATCAACCGCAGCGGCATCACCGCGGTGATAACTAGCGAAATTCCTGAACAAGGATTGGGCGGAAACAGCCCGATAAAATTCTCTAAGTACGACGTCGAGGAGTACGTCTCCGACGGAGTCATCCTATTGAACTTCTTGGGGTTGGGCCCTGAAGCGGGTAGAACTATGTACCTTCGTAAAATGCGCGGGACAAAACAGGCAATGGAAGTTCACCCGTTTACGCTGGGTGACAAAGGCATCGAAGTCCGTAAGATTGAAGAAGTCCTCAGGATGTAGCCTGCACTCGATGGTTAAATGGCAGTAAAACGCGTCCCTACTGGAATTAAAGGGTTCGACGACCTTATCGAAGGCGGCTTGCCGGCTAATAGTGCCACCTTATTATCTGGGTCTCCGGGAACTGGTAAAACATTGTTTTGTTTAGAGTACCTAGTTACTGGCGCAAAGAATGGGGAGACTGGAATGATAATCTCGTTCGAACAACAAGCTACGGACATACTTTCACAAGCTTTAGAATTCAACTGGGAATTTCAGAAACTCGTTGACGAAGGAAAAATAATCGTCAAATACGTCGACATATTAGAAGACGAGAATTTGTTTGATGATATAAGAGAAATGGTGAAGAAAAACCAGGTCAAGCGACTGGTTATCGACTCCTTGACTGCAATGCAGAACTACCCGGCAATGCTTCGCCACGCCGAAAAACTTCAAGTAGTGATAACGCGGAATGACAAGGTTCGTTGGACCATCCACGAGCAATCTTTGCGCCGCATGATTGTACACTATTTTGTGGAAGCGCTTAAAGAACTCGAAGGAACGACGACCATACTGATATCAGACACCAAAGACGAGAATCCCGCGTTAAGCAGCGACGGAATAAGCGAATTCCTTTGCGACGCAGTTATAGTCTTATATTACACTGGAATAAGTGGGGATGATGCACGAAACCTGCAGATACGCAAGATACGCTGGACCAAACAGAAAAAGGGCTTCTTCCAGTATGAATTCGGCCCAAACGGAATAGAAATTTCCAACGAAGGTTCGGGCGTAATGATGAAGTGATGTAAAAATGTACGGACTATACGGCTTCATGAGCAAGATGATGCTTACGGGAAAGCTCAAGTTCAACCCCGGCAAGATAGAGGTACTCGGAGACCCCATGGCGATAATGTCAATGGAGGCACTCAAGCAAATCACTCAGGACGCGCTCTCTAGGGGGCGCGAAGGAAGAATGGGGCTGTATTACGAGGGATGGGTATATGGATACACGTTTACCTACCGTTTCGCCAAAGTTCTCAACCTGAAAATGTTCGAGGAACGCTACCGAACAATAATGGATACCGCCGCGATGATTGGCTTCGGGGACTTTAAGACACTGGAATTCCGACCCGGCTATGCCCACTATCAAGTACTGGCAAACCCGTTCGCGCTGCAGTACCATCCCAGCAAGGAAATGGCAGACGTGCTCTTGGCAGGAATGAACGCCGGCGGCGGCTCTGTAGTCCATGAAAAACTAATCAACTGCGTCGAACTACAATGCGCGGCCCAGAACGGAAAATTATGCGAATTCAAGAACCTAGAGCCGAAAGAAGTCTACAAACTGAACCCGGCATTAGTAGAACCACAACTTGACATGGAAACACTCGTACCCAAGGAATTGCACTTGATTGAGAGCTTAGGCCACGACGTGACGGTCTACAAGCAGAGCGTTGAGGATGCTAAGGAAGAGAAAGCGCGCTACCAAGCAAAGCTAACAGGAACACAAGAAAAACAAGCCTGAAGTACGCAAAGCCTTTTTCGCCATCCTTTCGCGTTACGAACTCCGAAAGCATCATGCCAACCAGCACGGCTCCCGAGACGACCGGGAAAAACCAGTTGTTAAAGACCTGATTGAAGAGCCACACCACTACCGGAAACATCACGACCGAACCCACCAGCATCACCTTAAAGCCTGCGTCCGGCCCAACGTGAACTAGGAAAGTAAACTTGCCACGCGCACGGTCGCCGGCAAGATCCTTGAAATCCTTGATTACCCACACGAAAAAGAAGAATACAGTAAAGGCGACAAAAGGAAGCATCTGCTCGACGGAGGGCAACCGGCCAAGTGCTGCGGCAAAACCCCCCAAACCGGGCAGCAAGGCCGTGACCAAACCCAAGTGAATCTGCGCGTAGAAACTGCGGGACTCGGCGCGGAGCGGCGCCCCAGAATAAAGGTAGCTGGCCAAAATAAAGACGACAACAACCGCAAGGAACACGAAACCCAGGAAATAAGCCACCGCAAGGCTGGCAAGGTAGCCTGCAGCGGAGAAAACCCACGCCTCCCGCACGGAAACCGCGCCCCGTTCCAAGGGCCGATAAGGCATGTTTATCGAGTCGACATAATAGTCGAAAATGTCGTTGACAACCGCTCCGGCAAGATAAAGCAAGAAAAAAGCCAGCCCGACAAGGGCGGCGAGCGACAAGTCGGCCCTGCCCATGAGGGAGGCAACGCTGCCAATCAAGGCGGTAGGCAAGGCATTCCACGGGCGCCCTAGTTCGAACAATGACAGCAGCTTGTTATTGCCACCTAAAGCCAGCGCTCGCTCCATTAAATAGACTTAAGCTTAAAACCTAATAAAGCCGCTGCCCATATTAAAATACGATAAAACCAACCAGAACCAC
>MNVH01000014.1 GCA_001871595.1 Candidatus Micrarchaeota archaeon CG1_02_55_22
GCACGGTTCGCTCCCTGGCGAGTTCAGTTCTCTCCAACGCCGGGTCGCCGCGCAAAACCATATTCAATCACAATCCATACAATTACAATTCATTACCCGGCCGGCATTAAAAAAACCGCGGGCAAGGAAGCCGGAACCAAAATTTTTTGGCTCATTCTAGGAGCGCCCTGGGCAGGACTCGAACCTACGACCTACTGATTTCCGTGAAGCCGGAGCCGCCGAAAAAGATTTTTTTTTTCGTGACTTTCGTAACAGTCAGTCGCTCTACCAACTGAGCTACCAGGGCACAACTCAATATTTTGGCTGAACATAATTTATATTGGTTGCGCTTTTTGCGCTTTGTTTTGGGCTTCTTTTTCCCGCTTTTCTCCTACTACTTTTTGAGCGCTTTCCAGGCGACCCACGAGGCGGCGGCAGCTGCGACGACGAGCACTGCGGCAATCGGAACCCAGTCGCCGGAGCCCGGGGTTTCCTCTTGTACCGGGGCTTGCGTGGTGGGAGAAAGCGTTGCCGCGGCCGCCGGGGCAGTTACTTGAATTCGTTTCGTGGGTTCGGGAGTCGGCGTTGGAGTTGCAGGCGTTCCTGGTTCTTCGGTCTGAGTCGGGGTGATGCTCGGCGAAGGCGTTGGGGTCGGCGTTGGCGTGGGTGAAGGCGTGTAACCAGATGAGCCGCCGGCGAGGAGAGTGAGGTAAATGGTTACGGTAGTGTCGGCGGTGATGATTGCCCCGGCGGTGTTTGAGGAGTATCCGGCCAGGGACGCTGTGAAGGTGTGGGGAGTGTAGTTCACCGGGGTTTGCGCGGCGATGTAGGCCGGGGTTATGCGGTATGCGGGGCTCGTGAGCGTGTAAAGTGGAACGCCGTTTTGGCTGGTCGCGGTTACGGTTGCGGCGAGCACGCCGCCAGTCGCTGCGCTCCGGACTGCAACGTTCACGAAGTAGGAGACAGTGACGTTGGAGGTGGCGTCCTCGAAGCCGAGTTTGGTTGCGTCAACGCCCGTGTTGTTGAGGAGCACGTCGTAAGCCGAGTTGTTTGAAAGCGTCTGGTTGGTCAAATACGCGCCGAAAGTGCTGTTCACGACGTAATTGTTGTTGGAGGCGTTGAATTCAACGTGGAACGAGTTGTTGTCAAAAGTCACGCTCGTGAAGTTGTTTCCCGAGGCGTTGTCCACGTAGATGCCGCGGGTGTTGTTGTAGATGCGGTCGTTAAAGATTGAGGCGTTCATGTACGCGTTGTTCGCGGCGTAAGTGAGCCAATAGCCATCCGCGTTAAATGCAAGGTCGTTGTTCACGAAGACGTTGGATTTGCTGGTGTACACGTATGCCCCGGCAACGGAGTTATAGGACAAGTTGTTTGCTTCAAACAGGTTCCCGTCTGAATCCGCGATGATGAAGGCGCCGAAGGAGTTATTCGTGAGGTTGTTGTAAGAGAAATTGTTTGCCGTTGACAGAATCGCGTAAAGTGCCGCGGTGTCCGAAGAGTTGACGTTGTTATACGAGAATTCGCCGAACGTGGAGACGAACCACATCGCGCCCAGCGTGGTGTTCGTGACCGAGTTGTTTTTCATGGTGGTGTTGGTAGCGACGTTGGAGATCATGCCGTAACTGTTGTTGGAGAACGTTGAGTTGTTTATGGAGCAGTTTTCGCTGTAATACGCGGCGGCGCCGGCCCAACTGTCGTTCACCGTGGCGTTGTTGATGCGGCTGTTGTTCGTGAAGTAGAACGCTATGATGTCGCCGTTTGAAATCATTCCGTCGGCGATCGTCACGTTGTTGCATCCGGCGACGATGATGGAGCTCGTGTTTAAGTCGCCTATGACCACGGAGGCGTCGTTGGGGCAGGCGTATTCCGAGACGCCGAAGTGGCGGATTTGCTTGGCGTTAATCGTGTTGTTGCCGTAAGCAAGGTTGGAGAGGAACTCGGTTTGGTCGCTGATGTCGCTGCCTATCCCGAGTTGTTCCGCGGCCTTGGTTATCGTGTTGTTGTTCAAGACGTTGTAGTAACCGTCGTAAACGTAGATTCCCGCCGTGCCTACGGTGAGCGTTAACGCGGGAAGGGTTATGGAGTTGTTCAGGACCGTAGTGTAATTGGAAAAGGAGATGGCTATGCCGTCGTCGGCGTTTTGCGTGATGGTGTTCGCGAACACCGTGTTGTTCGTGCTGTAATCCTCGTAAATCCCGTATCGCAAGCCGTTTTCAACGGCGTTGTATTGGATGAGCGCGTAAGTCGCGTTGTTCAGGTAGATGCCGTAGGACGTTGATAAGCCCAGCGTGTTGTTTTGAATGGTCGCGTTCTCCGAGTCGTATGCGGCGATGCACGCCGTCGTGCTGCCGAGGACCGTGTTGTTGGTCAGCGTGCTGTTGTGCGAGGCCTCGATTTTTATTCCCTCCGTCCCGCCCAGGATGGTGTTGTTCTTAATCGTGTTGTAATCGCTTAGGTAAGCGTTGACGCCGAGTCCGGTAAGGACTGCGAACGAGTTGTTGATTACGTTGTTGTAGTGGGAGCCGTACGACAGGTAGATGGCGGTGAAGCCCGCGTTGTACGCAATCCAGTTGCCTTCAATGGTGCTGTTCGTGCCGTTCTGGAGGCGAATTGCGACCGCATCAATGTTGCTGAAATCGTTGTAGGAGATGTTGGTGAAGGATATCCAGGATGAGTCAGAGCCGGGGTAGACGGCCGTGTACATGTTTGAGAAGTTGTTGTAAGTGACGTTGGAGTAGTTGGAGAATAACGCGATGCCGAAGTTGTTGATGGTATTATCGTTGTTTGAGAAGCCCACGTAGCTCACGAAGCTGTGCGTTATGTTGAGGCCGCCGTAGGACTCAAACTTGAAGCGGTAAAGGCTGTTGTTCGCGGTTATGTTGCAGGCGTCGTTAGCGCAGTAGGCTGAGAAACCCGCTTGCTTCAGCAAGCGGATGAATCAGCCCTTATTTTTCAGGGAGGTAATGGATTCACGTGCGAGTGGGCGGGCGGTTAAGCCCGCCCGGACGTTCGCACGCGGAGCTGAGTACTATGAGCGCGAGCCATGTCGCGGGACAGAACGCACTCCACCTCGAGTGGTGTCCGAAGTACCGCTACGAAATGCTGAGGCAGGAGCGGTTTATAAAAGCGTGCGACGAGGCGGTTCGGGGCGCCGCTCAACGGCACGGCTTGAAAA
>MNVH01000052.1 GCA_001871595.1 Candidatus Micrarchaeota archaeon CG1_02_55_22
AATGGTTTGTTATGCGCCACGTAGAGTAATCGTTCTGATTGAAAGCAGGCTGGCGCACGGGCGTGCCCGTATCGGCGCGCACGATTTCCGCGAAGTACTTGTACCCCGCTGAACTGAAAGGCTTCATGTACTCCTTGAGCGCGCACCTCAACGCTAGCTTGCCGGGCGCGTCCGGAACCAAGGGTTCGGAATAAGCCACGCACGCTTCGCCACCATTCTTACCAAACTTGTTATCCAGGCACGCGTCGCTACTCGCCGACAACGTATTGCCAGCTGCAAGGCCATTAAGCTGCGTGTCCGTCCACGTTACCGAACCACCCGTCTTTGTACCACCAATCAAGTCGCGCTTCAAGAGCTCGAGCACGGTAACCGACGGATACTTCTCAAGGTACTGACAGCCCCAGTCGCGCCCCATCGTCGTGGTCTCACCCAAATCGTAGTACGGGCAGCCCTCGCCGCTGGTGCTGCACAACCCGCTGGCAGGATAGGCCAAACCCGGGCCGCCTTCTGCGGTTGGGCGCGTGGCTTCGGGATCGAACCACTTACGTTCGTTCTGGGTCGCAGTAACCGAAGGCAGCGCAACGCTGGCGAGCTGTTCTGCGCTAGTATAGTAAAGCGCCTTGCCAACGTCTTGCGCGTAGGCGAGCATGTACGCCGAGCGCATGGTCTGGTCTTGCGCGATACCGTAGGCAGTAAAGAAGTGGTACATCAACGCAATCGAGCCACTCACGAACAACAAGAACATTATCGCGTCGAATATTGCCGCCTGCCCTCGCCGCCCGCCCTTGCAGTGCGAATTCATTTGCGCCACACCACCAAATTCACCGTTCCAAGCCCGCGCTTCAAGCCCGACGAGTCGCAGTCAACCGCAACGGGAAAGACGAGTATCTGGAAGTCCGCAGGAAGGTTCGTCGTGCTCAGCGGCGCGCCGTTGACCGTAGGCAATGTTTGCGGACAAATCAAATTGCTCGAACTCGATACTAAGATTGGCGCGTTCAAGTCCACATACTCACAGCTCTTGTGGAGCGAGATGAACGCCTTAATGTTCTGCCGCGCCGCGTAATCCACGTACTCGGTGCAACGGTCGTTGAACTGTTCATCCGTGATAAGCCCCCGCGAGAGCACTAGGTAGGATAGGGACAAGCCGGCCTTGCGTATCTCCAAGTAATTGTTTCGTGCGTCAACCTGTTGGTTCGCGTACATGACCACGCCGAGAAAGAGCACTACCCCGATTACTATTGGAAATATGCTCGGAATATCGTCGCCAATCGGACCAATCGCCAAATCTTTTTACACCTAGTTAAAGCCGCACAGCTGGTTCGTATCACTACTGCCTGCCTGGATTGCAACCGTGCCCGCCCGAGGCGGATTCAGGCTCAAACAATTATCGGGATCCTCCGCAGTGCAATCCTGAATGAAGACAAAGAAATCGCCCCTAGATATAACGACCCCTTGAGTTACTATGGCTTTCTGGGAGCACTTCATTATCGCCAAGAACCTCGTCCGAACCTCATTCGCTCGTTGCGTCGACGGCTTGAGAATGATTCCCTCGCGGAGGCGGGTTTCCACGGGCGCGGGATTGCTCGAAAAGTACCGCGCCCCAGCTGGCTCGCCAGGAGAATTAGCCTGAATCAAGAACAAGCGCTTGGCCACGAGCGCGGTGCCGCCCGTTGAGACGCGGGGCGGAGAGTCGAGCGCCTTGGGGTAGAGGAAAGTTATCCCGCCGCGACAGTTGGAGTCGGCGTCGGAAGACGCGTTTATGAGTAGAGAGTTGAATTGCGGGTCGTTCGGCCGGTCTAGAATAGATATTTGGAGCTTGTAGCGCGCTGCCGAGCCGCTGCCCGACGAGAGGGCGGATTGCAACTTTATTACACGCAACTCATCTTCGAGAGGCGAGTTAACTACCTCGTTGAGCGACTGGGCCACGGTGCGGCTGATAATGTACGCCTCGTTAGAACACAATGCCGAACGCTCGGTGCCGCCAATGGACAACATTATGCCGGAAAGCGCGACGATGAAGAACAACATCGCCATCTTGGTTAGAATCCAGAGCGCAGCATCTCCCCTAACCATAGACAATCAACCCGGCGGAAGCGGACAAATCTTTACCACGCCAATCGACGTCGAAGGGTTTATCGACTTCTCGATTCGGAAGACGAGGTTGCGCGGCGTCGAACTCGTGCGGCTGAACGTCGTCCAACACGAAGTACCATCATTGCACGATGACGGCCCTGAATAAACGGTCGGAATAACATTTCCAAGGTGTTGTAAGTCGCTTGGCGAACCAGAAACCGGGGTAATTGTTCCAGGAATATACTTCGGCCACGGCGTTTTCGAATTATCGTACGCAAGGGGGGCTTGCCCGCACAACACGGGATCTAGCACCTGAAGGTCGATTTCCGCAGGCATGTTGATACACACCGAGGCATCCTCTACGGGATACATGCGATTGGTTTTTGCATCGTATACAGTTGGCTGCACTATCCAGCACCCCTTCAAGGCGTAAGGGCACCGGCGGCAGAACGCTGCGTCGCCGTAATAGATGAAGCGAATGGATTCAAGCGTACTACCGCCGCACTGGACGAACGAATACGGCACCTTGCGTTGCGTTGGCGGCGCGCCGAGCGCCACGTCGAGAATCGCGTTCTCTAAATTGATTGTTTGCGAACGGATGTCCGCGATGCACTGGGATTGCTGGATGTTCTGCATCGCGAAGAACACTACTGCCATGCTCATGCTAAGGATTATGACCCCAATCAAGAGCTCCATCGCGCCCCAAGACGCCTGTCCCTTCATAAGCACAACTAACGCGTCAAGCGAATAAAAAGCCGCGCTCGTTGCTCTGTGAAGACGTTGCTGCGCGCGCGTCAGGTGTAACCGCATTGGTTGGATAGAGCGAGCCGCCCGCAACAGTCTTCGCCTGCTGGGCGTTTGACGCAGCGGTGTTACCCGCACTCTGGAAGATGGGTTTCATCACCGTGATGAGCACGATGGCGACGATGACGACGACTAACAGCATGTAGATGGGGGACCAGTCGGAACCGCGCTTCACTCAAAACACCGTTACAACTAGAGGCAAAGGAAGAATAAAAAGGAAGAGGCCAGCATGCTAAATGCCGGCGTTAGATTGCTTAGACCGGATTACAATCGCTTACCGGACTTGCAGCGTCACTGGAACCTAGGCAGACGCGGACTTTCTTTGGATTGGCCTGCGTATCAACGCACACTACAAAATAAATTTGGGCTTCTGGAGACTTCAAGCCAGCCGCGGAAAGCTTATTAGTAGGGGCATTAATGAGAGCTAAAGTACCACCGGTGGAACCAATGTTGAGATCAGATGCGGCTTTAAACCCAAGCTTATCAACAGCAGGATTTAATTCAAGAATATTACCACGCACTTGTTGGGCGAATATTGTTGTTCCGCGCTTTATCGTTGATTTAGCGGGAACAGAACATCCATACCCCGTAGCAACCTGCGCTTTGAGCTGGTCTTGCATTAGTTTGTCGAGCGAACCGCCGGGAGTGACGACGACGGAGTAAATGACGTTTATTAGTACGCCTAAAATCGCTAGTGCGACGATGACGCTGATGACTAACATCATAGTCTCGAATGCTTGACCGCGCTTTCTACCAGATAACATTATGCATGCACCTCTGCAACCGCAATCATTACTTTGACGCGGTTTTTAAGCGTTACCCTGAC